>VGYW01000158.1 GCA_016872875.1 Planctomycetota bacterium
CTCAGTCGACGCCGGCTCCCTCTCGCGCCTGGGCGAAACGTCAGAGGCGTTGCGCGCGGCGGCTGCGCGACGTCACAGCCGAAAAGTCATTGGCCAATCCCTTGTTACGGACCTCGTGAGGTCCGTGATAGGGTCCCGCCAGCCGCTCAGACGGCGCCGGCCCCCTCTCGCCCCCGGGTGGCACGCCGGAGCCGTTGCGCGCGCCCGCTCCGCGACGTCAGCGCCAGGAGGTCCTCGACCGGTGCCGTGTTACGGACCTCGTGAGGTCCATGATAGGGCAGCGTCAGCCGCTCAGTCGGCGCCGGCCCCCTCTCGCCCCCGGGTGGCACGCCGGAGCCGTTGTGCGCGCGCTCCGCGACGTCAGCGCCAGGAGGTCCTCGACCGGTGCCCTATTACGGACCTCGTGAGGTCCGTAATAGGGCAGCGTCAGCCGCTCAGACGGCGCCGGCCCCCTCTCGCCCCCGGGCGACAGGTCGGAGCCGCTCCGCGCGCCCGCTCCGCGACGTCAGCGCCAGCATGTCCTGGGCCGGTGCCGCATTACGGACCTCGTGAGGTCCGTGATAGGGCCCCGGCAGCCGCTCAGTCGACGCCGGCTCCCTCTCGCGCCTGGGCGAAACGTCAGAGGCGTTGCGCGCGGCGGCTGCGCGACGTGGCAGGGGAAAAGCCATTAGCCCATCCCTTGTTACTGACCTCGCGAGGTCCGTAAGGGGCCGCGCACGGGCATAACACGTGGCGAGCCAGCAGGCAGACCCCATGTGCGGCATGTTGCCTCCGCGCATGCCTTGCCCCCACGGCTCGGCCTGATCCTGACGCCATGACGTCGTTGATTCCCGCGCGCTGCCATGCTATGAACCTCCAGAATCGGGTCTTTCTGAAAGGAGACCGGGAGAGGAAGAATCGAGGACGAGGACGACGACGAGGACGATCAGCTGCTGTCCTCTGTCCTCTTGGGTTGCGGCTTGCCGCGAAGGGATATAGAATGCAGTCCGGTTGTGAATGGTCCCAGAGGTGAACGGGAGCACAGGAGACTGAGAGATGAGGCATTCCGTCGCGTCAATTGCCGCAGTGCTGCTCTCCCTGTCAGGAGGCGGAGCCGCCGAGCTTGCGCCGTGGCCGCCGAAGGGCACGCCGATCCGCGTGCCCGTGACCCGCGACCTGTGGGTCTCGTCCTGCCCAGGCGAAACGCAGGGCAACAATGGCGCGGCAGACAAGCTGAAGACCAAGGCATACCAGGAGTTCTTCCTGGTGGACATTGACCCGGCGCCGCTCAAGGGCCGGGTGATCACAGGCGCCGTGCTCCACCTCCACTGCACGTCAAGGGACATCCAGAAGCGCCTCGCCGTCTCCTCCCTCGGCTCCGAGTGGGTCGAGGGCACGGGCACAGGCTACGCCAAGCAGCCGGGGTCGTCGTGCTTCGAGGAGGCCGAACTGGGCAAGCGGCCCTGGGCGTATCCCGGCAGTGACCTCACCGCCGTGATGATGGGCGAAGGGGGCACGATTTGGGCCACGTGGGACGCCACGCCGCCCGACGCCGAGGGCTGGCAGACCGTGGCCGTCGAGCCGCGCGTCGTGGCCGCCCGCGTGGCCGGCCTCTCCTACGGCTTCGTCGTCTTCGACGACACGGGCAGCGAGTGGACCCGCAACGGCGAGCAGTACAAGCGGTTCACCTTCCCCAACCGCTTCGTCCACAGCCGCGAATCGGGCGCCAAGACCGCCCCCTACTTCACCATCTACCTCGGCGACGAGGACAAGCAGCCGCCGGCCGCGCCAACGTATCCTCGCCAGGAACAAGCCACCCTGCCCACAGGCGAGGCCATTGTCTCATGGCTCTCTCCAGCCGATTCCTTTGGCTTCAGAGTCGCCTTTCTCAAGGGGGGCAACGTTGACCAGTGGGTTGACTGGGAGGAGGAGGCCAAGCAGGCCACGCCAATCCCACGCTACCAGATACCCATGGCCGAGCCCGGCCAACGCGTCGAATTGCATCTGCGCGACATGGGTGTCAAGGGCGGCGAATCGATCACCCTCGGCATCGCCGCAGTGGACGCCACGGGTAACGTCGGGCAGGCTACTACGATCCTGGTCAAGCTCTCCGCCACGCCGGCCACGGTGCCCATCGGTGGCGAGCCGGCGGCGAAGTTCACAGAAGCCGCCCCGCTGCCCAAGCTGGGCGGGGCCGAGGTCGCGGTGATTGACCCGCTCGACAAGGTGAACCCCGATTCGGGCGGGATCATCCCATCGCACGACGCCGCCTACCTGGCCGCCAACCACCTCTGGTCGGCGAAGGAGAAGCTGGTGCGGCTCTATGCCGCGAAGAACGAGTTCGTCGCATTCCAGGTGGTGCTCAAAGGCGGGGCAGATGGCGTCACGCCCGCCGTCAAGCTCCCCGAACCCCTGAAGGCCCAGTTGCTGGAGTTCCACAACGTCAAGTCCAGGAGCGGATTGCTCCCCGACCCGCTCGTGCCGATCAAGGGTGCCTTGAGTTCCGGGGCATTCCTCGCCGACCTCTATGTGCCCCATGAGACCACGGCAGGGAAGCATGCAGGCACGCTCACTCTCACGAAAGGCAACGAATCGCTCGCCATCGCCATCGAGCTGAACGTGTGGGATTTTTGCCTGCCCGACTGCCTGTCGTTCATCCCTGAGATGAACAGTTACGGGCTGCCTGCGCCCGAGCTGGGCTATTACCGCGTGGGCCACGCCCACCGCACGTGCGTCAACGCCCTACCCTACAACCAGAGCGGCGGCGTCCGCCACGCGCCGAAGTGGGACGGCGAGAAGCTCGACTGGACGGATTGGGACAAGCGGTTCGCCCCGCTCCTCAACGGCTCGGCGTTCGCCGACTTGCCCCGCCGCGCCGTGCCGCTCGACGCCTTTTACCTGCCGCTCCACGAGAACTGGCCAGGCGACGTGTTCAAGGACTACAACGGCTCGTATTGGGCGGACAGGGCGTTCCCTCCCGCCTACCGCGAAACGTTTGTCAAGGTCTCGCGCCTCTTCGCCGAACACTTCGCCGAGAAGGGCTGGAACGACACCTTCCTCCAGTTCTATCTGAACAACAAGAACAACTTCAAGGAGCGCGGCTGGTCGCGTGGGGCGTCGCCCTGGATACTCGACGAGCCGGCAAGCTTCCAGGACTACTGGGCGCTCCGCTGGTTCGCTATCGCCTTCCATGAGGGCGCCGCCGCGGCCCGAGGCAAGGCCAAGGTCGGCTACCGCATTGACATCTCGCGGCCCGAATGGGAGCGCGACTGCCTGACGCCGCTCAACGACTTCTACGTGTGCAGCGGCGTCTTCCGCAAGTACCGCCGCATGATCCTCGACCGCCAGCGCCGCAACGGCATGGTCATCTTCGAATACGGCTCGTCGAACAAGGTCGAGGCCTCAAACGTCCAGCCCGCCGGCTGGTGCGTGAGCGCCTGGTGCCTGGGCGCCGATGGGGTGCTCCCCTGGCAGACCATCGGCAACGATGGCTCCTGGGCCAACGCCGACGAGTGCTCGCTCTTCTACCCCGGCGGCAAGGTCGGCAGCACCGAGCCAGTCCCCAGCGTCCGCCTCAAAGCCTATCGCCGCGGGCAGCAGGACGTCGAATACCTGACCATGCTCACCCAGCATCTGAAGGCGCCGCGCTGGGCAGTTGGCCAGGCCGTGCAGGAGAAGCTCCGCCTCGTCGCCTCGGCCCAGAAAGGCCCCGACGCGGGCGGTATCGAGGACGCCGGGCGCATCTCGTTCCGCGATCTGTCGCCCATCGCTCTCTGGGAGCTTCGCACGCAGGTGGGCGGCATCCTGTCGAAGGCCAAGCCCGAATGGAAGCGACGGCTGGTGGACCTGCGGACGCCGCCCCGCGACGCGAGCAAGCTGCCCACCTTCCTCCCCGAGCCGCGTCCGCCCGTGGCCGAGAAGGGCGCCTCCGGCGCCGAGGCCGAGCAGGGCGAGGCCGTCGTCATCCAGGGCAAGCCCGCGGTCAGCGACGCCCTCATCCACTTCGAGGAGCCCGAGCGGAAGTTCGGCGGCGAGGCCCGCGGCAACGCCCTCCGCCGCACCGACCGCACAAACGCCTTCCTCGTCCGCTTCGACCTCGCGGGCAAGCTCCCCGCGGGCGCAAAGGTCGCCTCCGCAAAGCTCTCCCTCTGCGTCTGGGACCCCAGCAGCAAGGGCAAGACCCGCGTCGCCGCCTTCCGCCTCACCTCTGACTGGGACGAAGCGGCAGTGACCTGGAAGCACTCCTCCGCCGGCAAGACCTGGGCCGACGAGGCCGGCTTCGAGCTCGGCAAGGACACCCCGAAGGACCCCGACGGCTTCGTCATCGTCCCGCCCGAGGAGGGCGCCGACACCGCCGACCCGCCGCTCGAATACACCATTGACGTCACCAAGTCCGTTGCTGCCTGGCTCTCTGGCCAGGCCAAGAATTGCGGCCTCGCCATCGTCCCCATCATTGACCGCTCGGTTGACGATGGCCACTACACCCGCATCCAGCTCCTCGCCTCCGAGCACCGGGACAAGCAGTTCACCCCCAAGCTCACCGTTCGGCTCGCCAAGTAGGTTGTTGACAGGGTTCTTCCGGTGCTGTAACATTGCCTGGGCCAGAGCCGCCTGCATCCGTATCGGGCCACAACGACAGGCATGGACAGAAGTGGAGCCCCCAATGATCAAGCGCCTGTATGTAGACAACTACAAGTGCCTGGTGAACTTCGAGCTTCCGCTCCAAGAGCTCACGCTGCTGGTCGGCCCGAATGGGGTCGGCAAGACTTCGGTGCTCGACGTGATGTATGCGTTGCGCCAGCTTCTTGCCGGCTTGGCGAAGATCACGGGGGCCGATGGCGTATTCCCGACACAGACACTTACGAACTGGCAGAACCGAGACTTGCAGGTGTTCGAGCTGGATGTGGACATAGAGGGCGACCCTCTACGATATCGTCTCGAGGTGGCGCACGACCGGTCAATCCGCCAAGCGCGGGTTCACTTGGAGCAACTCACAGCCAAGGGGAGGCCATTGTTCCAATGCGAAGATGGTGAGGTGCGCCTCTACCGCGACGATCATTCTGAGGGCACTAGGTTCTCTGTGGACGGCTCGGAGACGGCAATAGCAAGGATTGCGCCGCGTCACGACAACGTCCGCCTCACTCGGTTTCTCGACTTCGTGCGCAAGGTGATGGTATGCGGCCTTTGCCCGGCGAGCTTCAGGCCCGAATCGGCGACCGAAGATGCCATGCTCCAGCGGGATGCCCGGAACTTCACCGCCTGGTTTCGGCATTTGCTGCTCGAACGTCAGGACATGGTTCCTGAGTTCACGACGGCGCTTCGGGAAGTCATTGACGGCTTTCGCGGTATCCGTTTGGAGAAGGTGGGGCTTGATACGCGCGCTCTCATGCTCATATTCGAGCAAGATGGGGAGCGGTACGAGTTGCGCTTGGACGAGATCTCTGACGGCCAGCGCGCCCTCATCGCGCTCTATTCGCTGGTGCACCTTGCGGCAGGTCAGGGGTACACCCTCTTCCTGGACGAGCCCGACAATTACGTGGCGCTTGCCGAAATCCAGCCGTGGCTCATGGAGCTGGCCGATGCGTGCGGCGATACGGTTCCACAGGCCGTGCTGTGCTCCCACCATCCGGAGCTCATTGACTACCTTGGCAGCGACTGCGGTTTGGAGCTCGCTCGGGAGGCATCGGGGGTAACGACGGTGCGGCGGCTGAGTGAGACTCCAAATGAGAGCGGGCTCAAGCTCTCCGAGTTGGTGGCGAGGGGAGAGCCAACGTGAACAGACGCGCCTTCATCGCGCAGGCAGGCTCGGCCACGGCAGCGGCGCTCCTGGCCGGCGAGGGGCTTGCGCGGGCCGCGCCCAAAGGCCCAACCGTCGCGGTGGTCCGGGACAAGACGGGCAAGGCGATTCAGGACCACCAGGTGGACGCCGCCATCGTGCAGCGGCTGGTGGACAGGGCGGTGATGATCGTCACGGGAAAGGACGACGTGGCGAAGGCCTGGGCAAGCTGCGTCGGCCCGAAGGACAAGGTGGCCATCAAGATCAACGGCCTTTTCCCCCGCGCCAGCACCCACCCCGAGGTCGTGTGCGCCGTCGTCAATGGCCTCCAGAAAGCCGGCGTCGAGCTTCGGAACATCACGGTATACGACCGGAACGACTTCTACAACACGATTCCCAGGTTCCCGGCCTGGGACGAGGGGAGCGGCCCGCGGCTGGACTTCAGGATCAGCAGCTTCGAGGGCAAGGTGAACGCCGGCCCGCTGGGAACCCAGCTCGGCAAGGCAGCCACCGAGGCCGACGCGCTCATCAACCTCTCCATCATGAAGACCCACTGGCTGACCGGCGTCACCGGGGCTCTGAAGAACCACCTCGGCACGATTCCGAACCCGCGCGACTTCCACAAGGACGGCGGGCGACACATTGCGGACGTCAACGCGCTGGAGCCGATCAGGGCGAATACCCGCATCTGCATCTGCGACGCCCTCTACGGCCTCTACCACGGCGGCCCGCCCTACTCGCCGCGCTTCCGGTGGGACCTCCAGAGCATCCTCGCCTCTGCCGACCCCGTGGCCCTCGACGCGACCGTGGCCGAGATTGTCAAGGCCAAGCGGCTCCAGGAGGGCCTCAGCCCCTACCACGCCGCCATCGTGCACATCGAGCGCGCCGCCGAGCTCGGCCTCGGCGTGGCCGACCCCAAGGCCATCAACCGGGTGGAAGCGGAAACGGGATGAGGGCCTCTCGGCACAACGGTAGGTGGAGTCAAAGGGATGGGCTATTCAGGGGTAAGGAACTCCCATCGAGAAGCCTCTGGTTTCCTGCCCCACCGACGCGGGCGTAGCGACACGCGGCTCGCGTGTCGAGGACGGGACAGGCGAGCCGCCCGTCCCTACGAAGGTGGGTGGGGCGGGAAACAGGCTGGGGCGCTCACGTCTGAATCGCGGCAAAGCGATCGAAGGGGAGTCCGTGAGTAAGGGCCTGATTCGCGGTTCTCGCTTACTGGCTGCCGCGTGGTTGTTAGTGGGCGCAGGGTGGGCAGCCGCGGCCCGGGCGGCGGAGGGCTGGACGCGGTTCCGGGGGCCGAATGGCTCGGGGATCGCTGAGGCGGCCAACCTGCCCGTTCAGTGGGCGGAGAAGGACTTCAACTGGCGGGTGAAGCTGCCAGGCGTCGGTCACTCGTCGCCCGTGATTTGGGGCGATAAGCTGTTCCTGACCTCGGGCGACCCGAAGACCGCCCGACGCTTCATCCTGTGCCTCAAGACAGCCGAGGGCAGCACCCTCTGGCAGCGGGAATACGAGTCCAAGAAACACGAGATGAACGAGTCGAACAGCTACGGCACCTCCACGCCCGCGGTGGACGCCGAGCGGGTCTATGCCTATTGGACGACGCCCGAGGAGGTGACGCTCCTCGCCCTGATGCATGACGGAAAGGATGCCTGGCGGCGCAACCTCGGCCCCTTCGTGGCCGAGCACGGAAGCGGAACATCCCCCATCGTCTTCGAGGACAAGGTGATCGTCTCCAATGACCACGAGGGGAAGAGCTCGCTCTTCGCCCTCGACGCCAAGACGGGCAAGACGGCGTGGGAGGTCGTGCGGCCGAAAACGGAGGTTGAGTACCACGGCTCTTACTCGACCCCGATGGTCTATCAGCCGGAGGGCGGCCCGCCCCAGGTCATCTTCACCAGCAAGGCTTACGGGATGACAAGCGTGGACGCCCGCGCGGGCAAGGTGCTCTGGGAGGTGCGGGATGCCTTTCCCACGCGATGCGTGGGTTCGCCCATTCTCGCCGCTGGGCTGATCATCGCGGCGTGCGGAACCACCGAGCCGCAGCAGGTCACGGCCGTGCGCCCGCCCTCCAAGGGGGCGCCAGCCAAGATTGCCTACACCATTGAGAAATACGCCCCATACGTCCCCACGCCCATCGCCAAGGGCGACCTGGTGTTCCTCTGGGGCGACAGCGGGCGGCTGGCCTGCCTCCGCGCCGCCACGGGCGAACAGCTCTGGAAGGCGAAGCTCGAAACCGAGTTCTACGGCTCCCCCATCCTGGTTGGCGATAGGCTCTACTGCATCTCGCAGAAGGGCGAGGTCTTCGTCGTCGCTGCGGACAGCGACAAGTTCTCCCTCCTCGGTCGCAGCCCCCTCGGCGAGCCCAGCTACGCCACCCCCGCCATCGCCGCCGGCACCCTCTACCTCCGCACCTTCTCCCACCTCATCTCCATCGGAGGCAGGAAGTAGCTCGCCATGCGCAGGGATTCGCACGCGACGCGTTCCTCTGGAAGGCCGGGTTTCCTGCCCCCACCGACCTTGCGTCGGTGGAGCTTGGGATTGGCAACTACCAGCGGGCGCCTCACCCCCTCCCCCTCTCCCTCCGCCCGCCGTCGGCGGGCGGAGGGAGAGGGGGAGGGGGGTGTGGGGGCGCCCGCCGCGTCTAGTCACCAATCCTTCGCCCCACCGACACAAGAGCCTGCCCTGAGCGAAGCGAAGGGTCGCCGGGGGCGTGACCTCCATCTCCTCGCCAGAGGGGCCGGTGATGGGTAGTGTGCAAGTGAGGCGGGCCAGGGCCGAGGATGCGGCAACGATCGCGGAGTTCCAGATGCGCCTCGCCCGCGAGAGCGAGGGGCTGGAGCTGGACGCGGCGACCGTGGCCCGGGGCGTCGAGGCGGTGTTCGCCGACCCGCACAAGGGCTGCTATTGGGTGGCCGAGGAGGGCGGCCGCCTCGTCGGCTGTCTCCTCACGATGCCCGAATGGAGCGATTGGCGGGCCGCAACCGTCATCTGGCTCCACTCCGTCTACGTCGTCCCCGAAGCCCGCCGACGCGGCGTCTTCCGATGCCTCTACTTGGCCTTGAAGGAGCTGGTGGAGAGCTCCGCGGACTTCGCCGGCCTGCGGCTGTGCGTGGACAAGCGGAACCGCACGGCGCAAGCCGTCTACGAGGCCCTCGGCATGTCGCGCGAGCACTATCACCTCTACGAATGGCTCAATGCCCACTAAGGCGGGTCTTGGCGGGCCACGAAGGGGATGAGTGGATGGGTGGATGAATGGATGGTCCTCGAGGAGGGTATAAGCATCGCGGCGACCGAGAAGGTCGGCCACCGGTGTGTCCGTCCACATGTCCACATGCTTGTCCCACGTAAGCCCTCTTGCGCGAATGACTTACGTACACTTCCTCCCTGCGCATGTCCAGTCTCTTGTCCCAACGGTTGCCCGTAAAGCGAGGGCATGAGGACGACCGCAAAGCAACTTGCCTAGCGGTGCGGAATTGTGTAATGTGGCCTCGTGGCACACAACGCCGGCGCCCTGAAGGGGGCCAGACATGAACGTGAAGATGTGGATGGCGGCCGCGATTGCTGCCTGCGTGTGCGCCGGCCTGGCGGGCGCGGCGGAGCAGCCGGGCGCCGTGTGCTCGCCGGACAGCGACCGGCTCCTCGGCCCAAGCGACCTGCGCTGGGTGCGGAGCCTGCACGCCGATGAGGCGCGGCGCGCGGAGAAGTATGCGCGCGACACGCGCTATGCCCAACTGGCCGCTAAGCCCGAATCGCAGAAGCTGGCCGCAGACCTCACGGCCGGACGCCTGGGCTTCCAGAAGCTCGTCCTGGTCCAACGCCAGCGGGTGCGCTGCTCGCACGTCTACACCTACCACAACGAGGGGTTTCAGCCGGGCGGCGGCCTGTTCGTCCTCACCCTGCGCCCCGATGGCGGGCGGCTGGACAAGCTCGTGGCCTCGCCCGAAGGCCAAATCCTCAACTGCGACGTGTCGTGGGACGGACGCGAAATCCTCTTCAGTTGGCGCAAGAGCGAGGCCGACTTCTACCAGGTCTACCGCATCAACGCCGACGGCGCGGGGCTGAGGCAACTGACCGGCCATCCGTCGTACAACTTCGACGCCTGCTGGCTGCCCGACGGCGGCATCGCCTTCCTTTCCTCGCGCGACCCCCAGGTGGCCTACTGCTGGGTCTCGCTCGTCGGCGTGCTGCACCGCATGGACCGCGACGGCGGCAGCGTCCGCCGCCTCTCGGCAAACTACCTCAACGACTTCACCCCCTGCGTGACCAGCGACGGCAAGCTCATGTACTGCCGCTGGGAGTACGTTGACCGCCCGGTCTCCGTCATCCACGGCCTCTGGACGCTGAACCCAGACGGCACGGGGCTGCGCGTCTTCTTCGGAAATCGCTCCGTGAGCGGCGCCGCCTACATGGAGCCGCAGCCCATCCCCGGCACCACGAAGGTCCTTTGCACCATCACCAGCCACAACGGCCAGCTCGGCGGGGCGGTGGGCATCATTGACCCGCTCCACGGCAACAACGCCCAGGCCTCGATCCGCAACCTCACCCCGGAGATTGACATCGGCGTGGTGGACAGGGTGATGCGCGACCCCGGCCCCCGCGGCCCCTTCGAGCGCCCCTTCCCCCTCGACCAGGAGCTCTTCCTGGTGAGCCGGTACGGGACGATTCTGCTCCGCGACTACGACGGGACGAAGTGCGTGGAGGTTCTCCAGCCCCGCGACGGGTTGGGCTTCTACAGCCCGCAGCCGCTCCGCGCCCGCCCAAGGCCGCCGGTCATCCCATCCAGCCTCCCAGAGCGGGCCGCTCCGTGGGGCACAGTCGTCCTTCAGGACGTCTACCGCGGCCTGGAGCCGCACGTCAAGCGTGGCGAGGTCAAGCAGCTCTGCGTGGTGCAGGAGGTCCCCAAGCCCGAGCGCGCCCACTTCTGGAAGCACCCCGAGATCGGCACCCAGTTCCCCGTGGTCTCTTGCGGGGCAACGCTCTCGCCCAAGAAGGTCTGGGGCTTCGTGCCCGTGGCGGAGGACGGCTCGGCCTGCTTCAAGGTGCCGGCCAACGTGCCCATCTACTTCATGGCCCTGGACGCCCAGGGCCGCGCTGTCCAGCGGATGCGGAGCTTCACCCACCTGATGCCGGGCGAGGTGCAGGGCTGCGTGGGCTGCCACGAGCCGCGCAGCCAGACCATCCCCCAGGCCTCGCCGCCCCCCGCGGCGATGGCAGCCGAGCCCCGCGACCTCTCCCCGCCCGAGTGGGGACTCGGCGGATTCAGCTACGCGCGGATCGTCCAACCCGTCCTCGACCGCCATTGCGCCAGTTGCCACAAGCCGCCCGACCCGCCGAACGGACTCGACCTCACGGGCGACAGGACCGACTTCTTCAACGTCTCCTACGAGCACCTCGCCCGCGAGGGCGGCCGCGCCAACCGCTACACGAAGTGGATCCAGACCGTGGACGGCCAGGAGCTGAACATCCTCCAGATCACCCCGAAGCACTGGGGCTCGCCCGCCAGCAAGCTGGCCGACGTGCTCCTCTCCGGCCATCCCGACGCCGACGCCAAGCCCCGCGTGACCATGAGCACAGCGGACCGCCAGCGGGTCCTCACCTGGATCGACCTCAACGTCCCCTACTACGGCACGAGCCTATCCGCGAACCACAACCTCCCCGGCTGCCGCGGCGTCTACCCGGCTGACCTCGACCGCGTGCTGTCGGACGTTGCGGCCAGACGGTGCGTCGAATGCCACGCCTCGCGCGACGGACGCCCAAATGTCCCCCGCAAGCGCTGGGTGCGGCTCACCAACCCCCAATGGAACACTTTCCTCACCGCCCCCCTCGCCAAAGCCGCCGGCGGCGCCGAAAAGTGCCGCCGCCCCGTCTTCGCCGCCACCTCCGACCCCGACTACCAGGCGCTCCTCAAGACCTTCGAGGAGGCGAGCCGCCGCCTCTTCGAGCCTCCGCGAGAGGACGTCGCTGCGTCAGCGCCGGACCTGCGCCCATAGGTGTCTGCCGTCAACCAGGAGAGTGCGCATGCCACGCCCGATCGCCGTGTTCTGCGTGCTGCTCATCATCCCATCGGCCTTTGCGGAGGAAGCCAAAGTGCCAGACCCAGAGCTGAAGAGCCTCGACCCGCCCGTCCTGATGCCAAACGGACAGGAGTTCAGGATATGGCAGCCGGTGCTGGATTTCGCCAAGACCTACTATGTGGATGGCTCGGTAGGCTCGGATGAGAATGCAGGGACGACGGAGAAGCCGTTCAAGACGATCCAGCGCGCGGCGGAGGTGCTTCAGCCGGGCGAGCGGGTGATCGTGGCGGCGGGGGTCTACCGCGAATGGGTGCGGCCGCGACGCGGCGGCTCAGCCCCCGACAAGATGATCAGCTATCAGGCCGCCGCAGGGGCCGAGGTGACAATCAGGGGCTCGCGCCTCGTAACGGATAAGTGGACTTCTCTCAGCTCGCTCCAATGGGTCTGGGGCCTCCAGCTCAAGGCCGAGTGGTTCCCGCACAACTACAGCCCATTCGTTATCCCCAACATCACGCCCGAGCAGTTCAAGCCGATGGACTGGGCTCATCGCTGGCAGGGGAAGAAGCCCTACACGCTGCCGCGCGGACTCGTCTTCCAGGACGGGCGACGGCTGCGGCAGGTGGATGAGCGCGGGGACCTGGCGAAGGAGGCGGGCACCTACTGGGTGATGCCCGACCGTCTGACTCTGTTCGTCCGCCTCTTCGGGGACGCCGACCCGAACAAGGCGACGATGGAGATCACCACACAGCAGTGCGTCTTCGCCCCCGAGGAGATCGGCCTCGGATACATCCACGTCAAGGGCTTCACCATCGAGCACGCGGGCAATCCCTTCCCCTTCCCGCAATACGGCGCACTCTCCACATGGCGCGGGCACCACTGGCTCATCGAGGACAACACGGTTCGCCAGGTGAACGGTGTGGGGATTGACATCGGCGACCAGTTCTGGGCGCTCCCGCAGCCCAAGACCAAGCCCGCCTGGCACATCGTCCGACGCAACACCGTCACCGACTGCGGCGTCTGCGGCATCCAGGGCCTCGCCACCACGAACAGCCTGGTCGAGGAGAACCTCCTCCGCAACAACGCCTTCCACCCCGTCGAGCAGTATTGGGAGACGGGCTCGATCAAGCTCCACTGCAACAACGGCACGCTCATCCGCCGCAATCGGATTTTCGACACACAGCACGGCTGCGGCATCTGGATGGACTTCGCAAACGTCAACTCCCGCTGCTGCGAGAACATCATCGTCGGCTCGCGGACCGTCCACGGCGGCATCTTCATCGAGGCATCGCTCGAGCCGAACCTGATTGACCGCAACGTTGTCTGGGACACCCAGGGCGCGGGCATCTACGAGCACGACTGCCGCGGGCAGACCTTCGCCCACAACTTCATCGGCAAGTCGAGCGGCCCCGCCATCCTCCTGCGGGGCAGGATAACCGACCGCAAGATCAAGGGCCAGCCCCTCGGCGGCGGAATGCACGTCGCCGTCAACAACGTCTCCTTCGACAACAAGGGGGGCCTCATCAGCACCAAGGACCCCCAGGCCGACACGGGCGGGAACCTGGACAAGGGCGTCGTCGCCTCCTTCGACCGCGACACGCTCACCCTGACCTGGCACGTGATGGTCCCTGGGCCATGGTGCAAGGCCCTGGCGCCAATCACCCACGATTTCTTCGGGCAGGTGTGGCAGCCCGAAGTCCGCCTGCCTGGCCCCTTCTGCAAGCCGCCGACGACGCCGACCGCGGTGCCCCTGGCAGGAAGAGAGAAGGCAGAATGATTGTGGGCAAGATGATGAAGCAATCGGTGGGGTCATCTTCACCTCTCTCCCTTCCATGGAGAGGGAGGAAGGCATCGAATGAGAAGGCAACCATCCCCCCTCTCCCTCGGGGAGAGGGTTGGGGTGAGGGTGCTTGGCTCGCAGCGGATGATGCGGAAGGCACCCTCACCCGCCCGCCCATGGCGGGCGACCTCTCCCCAAGGGAGAGGTGGGCGGTCGCCGTCTGGATGGTGCTCCTCGTGGCCGGCGGCATCGCGCAGGCCGCGGAGCTTCAGGAGAAGGCGGGAGGGGCGCTGTCGCTCCAGGTGGCCTTCGACAAGGAGGCGAAGGCAGCCTTCGGGCCGGCACCAATGCGCCAGTCGCCCACCGAGGCGGTCTGGAAGGCGGGCGACATCCTCAACAACGCCCAGGGGGCCGTGAGCTTCCGCATCCGAATCCCCGCAATGGCCGCGGAGCGGCCGGGGCTGCGTCCCCACGCGGAGCGTAGGGACGAGAGGGCTTTTGTGCTGATGTCGCTCTCGGGCACCCAGGCGGGCGAATGGACGCTCTCCGTCAACGAAGCCCCCGAGCCGAAGGGCAAGGCCAAGCCATCCGAGCAGGCGGCGGAACCCGATGAGGCCATGAAGCTCGACGAGAAGGAGAAGCGCGAAGCTCTCGGCGCCTTCACCTGCGAGGTCCGAACCAGAATCTTCGCCGAGGGCAACATCGCTGGCAAGACCTCCGCCGCGGCAAAGATCTTCGAATGGGGCCAGTGGCACCACGTCGTCTGGACCTGGCGGTCCGTCCACCATTTCATCTTCATTGACGGCAAGCTGCGGGGGACGAGTCTCCAGGTGAGCCGCATGCAGCCGATGGCGAGCGCGGAGGCCATCTTCCGCGTCCTCCTCGGCAAGGCCGAGCTGAGCGACCTGCGGCTCTACAAGCGCGCCCTCGACCCGCCCGACGCGGCCGCCCTCTCCACCGCCCGCCCCGACCAACACCTCCCGCCCTTCCCCCCACTTCGCCTCTGGGCCGATTGGGGGCCGGGGACCGGGCGATCTGTTGTGTATGCCGACATCGGTGGTCTGCCCGCCGTGCGAGTGAATATCATGGCGCAGAACCCGAGTGTCCGTAGGGAACAGAACATCGTCAATCTGCCTTCGGGTCTCGGTGAGACGGTGATCTCTTTTACGAAGTTCTCGCAGGCCATGCCGCAGGGCACCTATCGCTTCGAGGGAGCAGCCTTCGACAAGGACGGCAAGGAGCTTGCCAGAGGCAGGTCAGCCGACTGGACTTGCCCCGAGAAGATGCCCCTGTGGCTTTGGTGCCGCGCCGGATTGTCCTACGACACGGAACTCCCGATTCCGCCGCCTTACACGCCAGTCGACGCCAAGGGCGAGTGTCTGAGAGTTCTCCTCCGGGAGCACGCGCTCGACCGGACAGGGCTGTACAAGAGCATCGTGTCGGCGGGCGAAGAGCTTCTCGCGTCGCCCATGCGGCTTGACATCACGGTCGGCGGGAAGCCACTGGCCTTTCCTGGAGGGTTGGGCTTGCGAACCAACAGGCGCGTCGGCGACAACAGAGAGTGGGGGGCGCGCTGTCGAACTCCTGAAGGTCATGAGTTGCTCGTCGTGGGCTTCATTGAATGCGACGGCATCGCCCGCTGGCATCTGGAGCTAAGGCCCAGGGGGACCCTGGACGTCGATGGTGCGGAGCTTATCATCCCCTTCCGCCCTGAGGTGATGCAGCACTTCCACTGCGTGGCGTCGGGGTTCATCAATCGGTTCATGGCGGTGGAGAAGGATAAGGAGGGGCGGTTCCGGGCGCGAAACATCTGCTGGGATATCTACAGCCCCAAGGAGCCGAAGCGGCGCGAGGGGGTGATCTATGATGCGAACGACGTTCACCACATGGCCGACGTGGATCGCTTCCGCTTCGTGCCATTCGTCCATGTGGGCAACAACCAGCGCGGCCTGGCCTGGTTCGCGGAGAACGACCAAGGCTGGGTTCACGACCCAGGCAAAGTGCCGCCGATGGAGATCGTGGCGACGGAGAAGGAGCGGCTTCTGCGGCTCAACATCGTCGCCAAGCCGACGACCATCACGGAGAAGGAGCCGCTGAGCTTCCGCTTCTTCCTTCTTGCCAACCCCTTCAAGCCGATGCCGAAGGACTGGCGGTCGTGGGTCGTGGGCGATTACCGCAAGGACACGGAGTTCGCCCGCAAGGCCCCCCATCGCTTCTGGTGGCACTGGAACGAGTACGCCAAGAGCTTCGTGCCCTATCCAGGCGGCGTCCAGGGCAAGACCTATCAGGACTGGGTGGGGAAGTTCAAGGGGGACGACCTGATTCACTGCCCCTTCATCAACTTCGGTGTGCCGGCCGACAGCGGCCTCTACGGGCCGCCCTTCTTCGACGAGATGGCCGTGCTGCCCTACTCGTGGAAGCTCCACAACAGCCGCCCGCACCAGGACTACGTGGCCTACTGGCTCGACAAGTGCGCGAAGGAGATCGGCATCAAGGGCGTCTACGTGGACGAGCCGTACTGCGAGCCGTATTCCTACAACGTCCTGGCGAGCGACGCGCCCTACATCCGCCCCGACGGCACGCGGGCGGTGGGCTATCGCTGGCTGGAGGCCCGCGACTACTTCCGCCGCATCAAGCAGACCTTCCACGACCTCGGCCTGCCGCACTCGCTCTGGGTCCACACCACCAACTACAAGGTGTCGCCCGCCCTGACCTTCGTGGACATTTCGATGGACGGCGAGCACCCGATGATCTGGGTGCCGTCGTTCCAGGACTGCCACGTTTTCTACAACGCCGAGCGGTCGCGGGGCTACATCAGCGGGATTCCGTTCGGGTGGGTCGGCACGCAGATGTTCCACGGCAACACGGAGCCAAAGGCGTTCCCTGGCCTCTGGGTGAAGTCGCGCACCTATCTCGCTGTCACGCTCCCCAACCAGGTGCTGCCGCAGACATGCGGCATCCCCGACGAGCTGGACCGCATTCACAACCTGTGGAGCTGGTTCGGCATCGGCGAGGAGGGGGTCGAGGAATGGCCGGGCCAAGACGCGGGGCAGGGACGCCAAGACGCGGGGCAGGGACGCCCCGCCTACCAGTTCGCGGGCGTGGCGAACCGCAAGAAGGGGCAGGCGCTCCTCTACGCCACGGCGCCCTGGAAAGGAAGCCGCATCGAGCTGCCCGATGGCCTGAAAAAGGCCTTCGACCCCCGCACGCCACACATCCACGCCTGGAACGCCGAGACCGGCGCGTCGCTCGTCGTGGATGAGAAGACCCTCGTTGACCTGGCCATGCCAAACGACGTCGCGGTCATCTTCGCCCGCGGCGCCGACAAGCCGCAGGCATCTCGGCCCGAGGGAGTCCTGCTCGGCGTGTCTTTTCACAATGGCCTTGAGCCCGACTACGGCAGCGAAATGCTCCCTGCGACTGGCGCGAGCGCCGTGTCGGCCAGGGCCCTGGCCGTCGGCTTCGACAAGCCGGCAGTCGGCTATTCCATCGTGCCTTCTTGGGTGCAGGGGAGGGTCGAATTCGACCTGAGCTTGAAGTCGCTGAGCCGCACGCCGTTGCGGCTCCTCGCCTTGCAGCATCATCTCGACCTGACGCTGTCCGCCGTCCAGAAGGGCGAGGAGAAGGGGCTGCTCCTCGTCGCCAACGAGGTCGTCCCCCAGGAGAACCTGGCCTATCAGAGCGGTCGGCTGCCGACGGTGAAGCGCGAGGCGTTTGCGCCAATCCCCGTTGGGGAGACGGGCCGCGTGACCCTCGTCTGGCGCTCGGGGCAATACGACCTCTACTGGAAGGGCAAGCGGTTGGGCGGCATCAGCGCGCCTGCCGCCCCCGGGCTGCGCGATGCCGCGGCGCCGGCATTCGGCCTCCGGCTTGGGGACGGGA
>VGYW01000159.1 GCA_016872875.1 Planctomycetota bacterium
TCCCGGGTGCAGGCCGCCCTACCCAGGGCGACCGAAGGGAGCCCTGGGAACGCACGTGCCCCCCACCCATGAGCCCCTGAAAGGGGCGATTCTCGGCCATCTGAATCGCCCCCATTCGGGGGCTCCCACGTGGGGGTCGCCTTACCCAGGGCTCCCTTCGGTCGCCCTGGGCTACGGCTCAGTCGCCCCCATTCGGGGGCTGCATGCCGCGCGCCGCTCCCGCGCAGGCCGATGCTGGGCACCAAGCTGCACCCAAGGGAACGGGCGCTGACCGATGGTTTCGTTTCTACTTCGCCGCTTGCTTGCCTCCGCACTCACGCTCCTGGCCATCGTGCTGCTGTCGTTCTTCCTCATGCGCCTCGTGCCCGGCGGGCCTTTCGACCAGGAGCGGGCGCTGAGCCCCGAGGTGCGACAGGCTCTCGAGAAGAAGTACGGCCTGAGCGACCCCATGCCCGTCCAGTGCCTGCGCTACCTGTGGGGGCTGATGCGGGGCGACCTCGGGCCGTCGCTCTCCCAGCCCGACCGCTCGGTGAACCGCATCCTGGCCGAGGGGCTCCCCCGCTCGGCCCTGCTGGGCGCGACGGCGCTCCTCATCGCGCTCCTCGTGGGCGGCCTGGCGGGCGTCTACGCCGCTCTCCACCACAACCAGGCCGCCGACTACGCGGCGATGGGCCTGGTGATGCTCGGCGTCTCAATCCCTAGCATGGTTCTCGCGCCGCTCCTCGTCACCCTCTTTGCCCTCAGCCTCCACTGGCTTCCGACCTCGGGCTGGGGCAGTCCCGCCCACATCGTCCTTCCCGCGTTCGCGTTGGGCCTGGCCTACGCGGCCCGCATCGCGCGCCTGACGCGCGGCGGAATGCTCGAGGTGCTCCGCCAGGACCACATCCGCACGGCGCGGGCGAAAGGGCTCTCTGAGGCCGCGGTCGTCCGCCGCCACGCGCTCCGCCTTGGCCTCGGGCCACTCGTCTCCTACCTCGGCCCGGCCACGGCGAGCATCCTGACCGGCTCGTTCGTCATCGAGCAGATATTCGACATTCCCGGCATGGGCCGCCACTTCGTCAACGCCGCCACGAGCCGCGACTACACGCTCGCCCTCGGCACCGTCATCGTCTACAGCTCGCTCCTGGTCCTCCTCAACCTCGTCGTTGACGTCGTCCACGCCCTCATGGACCCCAGGATTCGCCTCGAATGACCATCCGCAAGAAAAGGCCCAGTAGGGGCGGGTCCCTGTGCCCGCCCCTGTGTTGGTGCGATGTCGCGGATCGGGGCAGGCACGGGGACCTGCCCCTACTCCTGTTTCGCGAGTGACGCCCAATGAGCACGCAGTCGCCCGAAGCGATGAGCCCTGGCCGCTTGGCGCTTCGCCGCCTGCTGGCCAACCGCCTGGCCGCGGCAAGCGGCGCGTTCCTCCTCCTGCTCGGGCTCCTGGCTCTCCTTGCTCCCCTCATTGCGCCCCATTCCTACGACGCGGTGAACCTTCCCGCTGCCCTCGAGCCGCCCGGCGGAACCCACTGGCTGGGCACCGACGCCCTTGGCCGCGACCTCCTCTCCCGCCTCCTCTACGGCGCGCGCGTCTCCCTCGCCGTCGGACTCGTCGCCACCGCCGTCAGCCTCGTCATCGGCGTGTCCTATGGCGCCGTGGCGGGCTACGTCGGCGGCCGCACGGACAACCTGATGATGCGCTTCGTGGACGTCCTCTACGGCCTCCCCTTCATGTTTCTCGTCATCCTCATCGTGATGGTGGCGGGGCGGAGCCTGCTGAACCTCTTCATCGCCCTGGGAGCCGTCCAGTGGCTCACCACGGCGCGCATCGTGCGGGGACAGGTCGTCTCGCTCAAGGAGCGGGAGTTCGTCGAGGCCGCGCGTGCCGTGGGCGCCGGCCCCTGCCGCATCATCTTCCGCCACATCGTCCCCAACCTCCTCGGCGTCGTCATCGTCTACGCCACCCTCAACGTCCCCGCCGTCATGCTTCAGGAAGCGTTTCTCAGCTTCCTGGGGCTGGGCGTGGAGCACCCGATGCCGAGCTGGGGCACGCTGATCGCCGAGGGCGCCCGCTCGATGGAGGTCTGCCCCTGGCTCATGGTCTTCCCCGGCGTCGCCTTCTCGGTCACCCTCCTCTCCCTCAACTTCCTCGGCGACGGGTTGCGCGACGCGCTCGATCCCCAGGCGACCTGAGGCGGCCTATGGCCACACCCGCTCTCGCCGCGGCCCTTGACAGCATGCCCCACTTATGGCAACGTCAACGTGCCAACGTCAACGTGCCTGTCACGTTGACCCCCCAGTCGTCCTCGTCGTCGTTCTCGAATGGTGGGCGGGGCGGGGAACCTTGCGCCGCGGGCGCCATGCGGCTACAATGCACCCAGTCAGGGAGAGGCGAGGAGACCGCATCTTGCGAAGCATGCCGTTGTCTGGCGTGATTGCTCTGGCCCTGGCCGCGCGCGCGCTCGGCCAGGAGCCCGTCGTACTGATCGAGCCGGCCAAGCCGGCCGGGGGATGGAGGTTCGACAACGGACGCGAGTTCCCCGGCGCCAAAGGCACGCTGGCTGTGGCGTCCGAGCAGCACCAGGGGAAGCCGGTGCTCGCGCTGCACGGGGACTTCACGGAAGGCGGGAACTACGTCCAGGCCTGGGTGGCCCTCCCGAAAGCCCGCATCAAGGCGCTCTCCTTCTGGGTGAACTCACCGGCCGGCTCCCTGCGGCTCCCCATCCGCTACACGGACGAGACGGACAAGGTGCATCAGGTCAACCTCAAGCTCAACGACAAGGGCGGCTGGCAGCACATCGCCTTCCCCGTGGACGAGTTCTTCAGGAAGATGGCCGCGGGGACGGCGCTCGACATCGTGGCGAACTACGAAAGCTGGGGCGGCGCCGCCGACCGCCAGAAGCACAACAAGCCGCGCCAGGACGTTCCGAACCTCGCCATCCTGGCCTCGCGGGCGATGGGCACGGCGAAGGGCACGGGCCTCATCAGCGACGTCCTCTTCCATCTTAACGCGGCCACAGGCCGCAACCAAAGGGGAGGATTGGATGGGTGGATGAATGGATGATTGTCTGACACCCATCCACCCATCCACTCATCCATTCATCCCCCAACATGCGCGCAAAGCGCGCACAAGTGACGACGGAACAATCTATCGCGCAGGCAGCGGTCCAGAAGACCATCCGCCTCGACGAGATGCTCGAGGAGGGGGAGCTTGACTGGGGCTTCAACCTGGGCTGGGAGTTCCGCGGCGCAAAGGGCGGCCTCGACCTCGTTCGCGGCCAGCCCGAGGCAGGCAAGAACGCGATGCGCCTCTACGCCGACTTCACCGGCGGCGGGGCCTACGTGGGCGCCCGAAAGTCGCTCGCGCAACTCGAAGTGCAGGAGACGAGGGCCATCCGCCTGAGGATGCGCTCGGAGACCGCCGCCTTCTACGCCGTCCGCCTGGCCGACAGGCTCGGGCTGCGGCTGATGGGCGTGTGGGGCGGGTGGCCGCCCAAGCCGCCCTACGAGCCACACGGCACGGGACAGAAGGTCCTCGACAACGTCCGCGCCTACAAGGCAATCTACGAAACCGTCAAGGCGTTCGACCCCAAGATTCACGTCATCGGCACCTCCGTCGAGCCCAACGAGGAGTACTTCAAGGCGGGCTACCAGAACTGGCTCGACTCCTACGACTTCCACATCTACGAGCACTACGGGGACGTCCGGCGCACGATGCGCGAGTACCGCGAGCTGATGAAGAAGTACGGCGCCGTGAAGCCCATCCACTCCACCGAGCTTGGGCTGAACAGCCAGGGGCAGACCCGTCTCGCCGTCGCCCGCGAGATGGTCAAGAAGCTCGCCGTCTTCTTCGCCGAGGGGGGCGCCACCGTGAGCTGGTTCACCATCCAATACCCCGACCCCCAGGGCAAGGCCCGTGGCCAGGCCGGCGACGCCCACTGCGACTTCGACTGTAGATACGACCTCTACAACCCCCGCCTCGACGCCGGCGCGCGAGGCCCGCGTCTGCGTGCAGCTCCTCTCGGATGGCGCGGTCGCCGGCGAACTGGTTGTTCCGGTCCGTGTGGCGGCGGGGGACTGATCGCCGCGAGACGTGCCAGAGGGCCACTCGCTCCCCGCAGGAAGTGGCCCTCTTGCTCGGGCGCTTGGCGAGTGGAGCTCTACGCTCGCCGGACCCGCGGCGCCAGACCAGGAGAACGCGTGCATGGCGACTCTTGAGTGGACCGGTCTGCTGGCCGTGGCCGCGTGCGCCCTCGCGGCGCCGCTCGCCCGCGGGGGCGCCAGGTGTATTTTTCCAAACAAACGAAACAAAAACGCGGGCGGTCGGGCGGGGAAGCCCCCGCCCTATCCCGCCCCCGTTTTGTTTCGTTGGTTGGAAAATCCGCTGCCGCGTGACTTTTGCCCCCTTCCGCCTCGCAAGGTGGCACGCTATTTGCGCTGTTGCCGTTCTGCAATATTTTAGGATCGTCCCAACCTCTTGAGGTACATCCAAGCCGGGAGCCAGACTGTCAGGGGCTTTGCCCCCGAACCCCCAGGATTTTCCGCTTTCGGGCCGCCGGCACCCCAACAGGAAAATGGCCGCGCTGGCCTCCAGGAGACGTGCCGGTGGCCGAATGCGATAAATCCCAGGGGGTCTGGGGGACTGGTCCCCCAGAGGCGAGTTTGCCTTTGCGTTCCCGCGGCGCGGAGAGCGTCGCCCGGGGAGGCTCAAGAACTTGGGACGCTCCCGAAAGATTGTAACGACTTCTGGCTCTTGCTCCGACCGGCAGTTGGCCTCAGCCCTCTTGTCCTCTTGTTTTGTTCCGTTTTTTGGAAAACACAAAAACGGGATAGTACACCTGGCAACGTCTTGTCCTGCATTACGGAATCATCTCCGGCGCGGGCTGTCAAGCATTGGATTCTCGGCCTCGCGGCTTGCAATCGGGGCTTGGGCGTCGCGCCTTCAATCCTTAAGTTATCCAGTGTCCGCTCTCGCCCCTTGCCCGCCGCACTGACGCGGCAGGTCCGTTTGCACCTGAAGGGGCGCATGCTCTTGTGATCGCTTCGGAGCCGCCACCGCCGCTTGGCGAATCCCCCCTCGCGAAGATGGCGCGATGGCGGACACTGGATAATTGAAGGATTGGAGACGCGACACCCGAACATCAAGGGGCACACACAGCTTCGGCCGCTGCCGGCTCTTGACAAACCCGCTCCGTCCGTGCATACTATAGGTACTCCGTTGAGGACAGGGGGGCGTCGCCCGCGAAGGGGAGATAAGTCATGCCCAGGAAAGCGCAAGGAAGCTGGATCTCCCTCATGGGAAAGGCGGTGTTTTCCTCACAGGGCATCAAGTATCTGCCTGCGGTAAGCCAGGAAGGTCCGAACAAAGGCCAGACTACCCTCTGCCTCGCCAAATCGAGCTACGATTTCGAGAATGGGACGGTCTCCTGCCAGGTAAGGCTTCCGGATCCGGCCAACCACGTCCAGATTGGGTTCAACCATGGCGTCGCCTTCGGAGGTGAACTGTATGCGGGCATCCCGCCCGCTGGCGTCGCCTCCTACAACATCTCGGTCTTTGCAAACGGCAAGTGGGAGTATCTCGCTCAGGCCGGCTATGGAGAGCGTCCGCCGGCCGACGAGGACATTGAAATGGAGGTCAGAGTCAGCGGCTCTCGGGTGGACCTCTACATCAACCGTATCCTTGCGTGCAGTGCGTACTTCAGGGTGGAAACATGCCAGGTGGCGTTGCTCATGGGCGGCCCAAAGGAGATGCTCGTCCGCGCCTTCACCGTGCGTCCGCAAAAGCCTAGCGCCTTTGTCGTGATGCAGTTCACTGAGGAGTTCAATGCCCTGTACGACGAAGTCATTCGCCCGACGTGCGAGAAGTACGGCTTGGCCTGTGTGCGGGCGGACGATATCTACTCGGACGGCCTCATCATCGGAGATATCGTGAGGTCAATACAGGAGTCTTCGGTCATCATCGCCGACGTGACCCCTGACAACCCCAACGTGTTCTATGAGGTCGGCTATGCCCACGGCATGGGCAAGCCCACGATCCTGCTCAGTGACAAGAAGAGAGAGAAGCTTCCCTTCGATATAAGCGGACTCCGGACCCTGTTCTACGACAACACGATCGGAGGGAAGACGGCCATCGAGGAACGCCTCTCCAAGCATTTGCAGTCGATAACTAGGCGATAGCATTCGGGTGTGCGGAGCTCCAGACCGTCTGATCGCATGGTGCCGGATGGTGTTGGTGGGAGGTGAGGTTGGCCGCCCCGCCGCACCGCCCTCCCTTCCGCTTCTCTGCCAGAGGAGATGCCCTTGTCCCGGCAAGAGCATAGTCTGCCCTGGCCGCACAGCGGCACGACCGTTTGCACCTGGCTTCACACGCTTCGTGTGCGGACTGGGCAGATGGGACGTAACGCACACCACTTGGCCGGGGAGGCCTTCTCTTTCCTCACATCCTTAGCGGAAGCAGGACCGTCGGGCGGCAGCGAAATGCTCTCTGTGTTTGACGGCGTAGAGCTGGAGGAGTTTCTCGGTGTTCTCTTCCCGACTATAGAACTCCTTCTCGTATCGTTCGCGCAGTCGCTCCAGTCGGTCGGCGATGCGGGCCAACTGCTTCTGTCGAGTTTCGCGGGAAGGCGAGGGGCCTTGCTTGCCGAAGAGAGCGTTTGTCTGCCGGAGAAACCGCGCGGCGCTCGTCGCGCCGACCTCCTCGAGGGCAGTCACGGTCTGGCCCGCGTAGTCGCCTGAGGAGTTGAAGTAGAACTGGGGGTAGCCGCCATTGTTGACCTCATCGGTGAAGAACCGGACAAGCAGGTAGTTGCGCACGGGCGCGGGGAGAGCCGTCAAGTCGTCTTGGGCTTCCTCGAGGCGGTCGAAGACGAAGCCATGCACGTCGGGAAGACCGTGGAGCGCAGCCAACGCCTTGGCGGCCCGTTCGACGACCTCGCTGTCCTTCCATTCAAGGGCTTCATGGATCAGCTTCGGCGCCTGCGGGTGCCGGAGCCGCGCCAGGGCGACGAGCAGCCCGCCGTAGCAGTAGTTGGCGGGATACTGCTGGGCTTTGGGCCGCAGCTCCGCGAGCAGCGGCAGGAGCTTGGATTCCGGAATGGCCGCCCCTGCCTTGTTGAGGTGGTCAATGATGTGGTGCAGCTCGTGATTGCCAGCACTCCAGTAAGGCGCACTGAGGAGGATGGGGATGGCTCGTTCCCTGTCTATCGCGAGGAGGCATTCCGGCGCCCTGCCGCTCACCGAGTTGTCAAAGCGAGCCAGGAGCGGGACGATGGTCTCGAAGGCCGCCGCGAGGAATTCCGGGTGCTGCCGCCTCTCCTTCAGCCCCTCCAGGAGGCCCATCATCGCGTAGCTGCGCACGAAGTCGTCGTCATCGGTCAGTGCTGCCCTCACTGAGACAATGGCCTCGCGCGTGCCGATCCTGGCCAAGGTCCTGGCGACCTGTTTGCGGAGCCCCGCGTCCCTATCCCAAACCAGGCGGGCCAGGGGCGGAACGAGCTCCGGCGAGGGGAACTCCTGGAGCACCTCCAGCACGACATCGCAGGGGGTCAGCACGAGCGGGTCCCCGCCGCGGTCGAACCTGAACCTGGGGTCGTGGAGGGCCTCCATCAGTTCCGGCACGACGCGTCCGCCGTGACGGAGCAGCCGCAGCCGGGCACGGTTCCACCGGCGCTCCTCGAGAAGGTCCTCCACGCACTGGCGCAGTTGGCTGTCCGTCAATTCCTCAGCTTCGACCGCCGCCTTCTCGCCGTCCATGGCACCCACCATGCGCAGCCACGCCTTGGGCTTGCGCACCGCTTCGCGGAAGCCCATGTGGCGCGAGGCGGAGCGGCGGCGCCACCACCAGCGGATCAGTTCGACCGCGGCTACTGCCAGAATGCCCAGGAGAGCGATGACAAGGGAACGCACAGCGCTTGGCTCCCGTCACTCGGGGCTTCGGGCGAACTTGAGGGCCTTGTCGGGGTCGCCGAGGCGGAGGGCGAAGGCCCAGTGATTCCAGGGGACACCTTACTCGATTTCGCTCCCTTCGGCAGGGTCCCGGCTGCCGGCTTCCATCTCGCCGGCCGGGTGGACCATAGGCGTCTCATCTCTGTTTGTCAAGGACTTTTCGAGTTCGCTCTGGCGCCGGGCCTCGGCGCGGCGAGCGGCTGAGGCGGCGCCGCATCTCGGCGGGCGAGATGCCGCCTTCGGCCCTCTGGCGGGCACGGGAGCGCTCGATGATGGCGATGCGCCCATCATATCGCCCTGCAAGCATCGCGTCAAGTGAGGGCAGCGGCCGTGGGTCGCGGCTCCGCCCATGCTGGATCACGCCCCGCGGCGGGGGCGAGGCTGAGCGAGAATGGCGGGAAGGCCCAAGAGCCGCCCGAATCGCCAAAGCGCCCATACTGGGTCAAGTGACCGCGCGCGGTTGACCCAGTATGGGAAAAACCGCCAGGGATGCGTCCGGATCGCCAAAACGCCCATAGTGGGTCAAACACCTGTGTCGCGCAGTTGATACAGTATGGCGGGACCGCCACGGAAGCCGCCGGATGGCCAAAGCGCCCATAGTGGGTCAAACACCTGTGTCGCGCTGTTGATACAGTATGGCAGGGCCGCTCCGGATGCCCCCGGATCGCCAAAGCGCCCATAGTGGGTCAAGTGCCAGGGACGCGGAGTTGAACCGGTGGGTGGCACCCTCAAGCCTCCTCGCTCTGGGCCAAGCCCCCGGCGTTACGTTGCTCTTGCAGAGGTCAAGGGTCGGGGCTGCGGGCGAACTTGAGGGCCTTGTCGGGGTCGCCGAGGCGGAGGGCGAAGGCCCAGGCGCCGCCCCAGTTGGCACACTTGACGAGGAGCTTGTTCCAGCCCTTCCTGAGCCTGGCGGTGCAGTGGAACTGGTCGGCCCAGGCGTGGCTCCAGGTGTTCTGGTCGAAGGCGACCTCGCCGTTGACCCAGAGCTTGAGGCCGTCGTCCTTCGTGATGAAGATGGCGACGGGGCGGTCGTCGGGGCTGTGGACGTATGTGAGGCCGTAGGCGGCCTGCCAGTCGCCGCCGCCGAGGCCGACGTGTTCGGCCTTGACCTCGCGCCAGCGGACCTCGCGCCCCTGCGGCAGGCGATAGGCCGCCGCCAGGTCCTGGTTCTTCTCGGGCTCGTGGGCTTGCTGCCAGCCGCCGTCCTTGGGGCAGGGCCAGTTGCCGACGACTGACCACTGGTTGATGAAGCGGGAGCTGGGACGCAGTTGGACGGCGACGAGGGCGATTGCGAGGTCGGCTGGGTCGGCACCCTCCGCCGGAGTCGCGAGCTGTGGAGCAGGCATCCTGCCTGCTGGCAGGCGGGACGCCTGCCCCACCTTGAGCGTCAGCTTGTGCTCGCCGCCGGCGAGCCGCACCGGACCAGGAAACTCGGTGGGGAACCACGGGGTGAAGGCCGGCCGCTGCGCCTTCACCTCGCCCAACTGCTTGCCATCCAGCGACACGCCGACCGTAGCGTAGTCAGGCCCGCCGGAGAGGAAGAGCACGACCTTGAAGGTGTCCTCGCCCGGCACCTTGATGGGCACCGAGACCTCATCTCCCGCTCGGCCTCGGCCGCAGAGCACCTTGTCGGTCGTCTCGTACTCGGGGTCCAGCTCGGAGATGGCCGTCGGGGCCAGGGGCTTGCCCTGAATCTCTGGGGCCGCTGCCGGCTCGCAGCAGAGCCACTTCGGGGCGGGGGGCAGCGGCGTCCTGGGCAGCCGCTGGGCCAGGGGCGGCAGCGGCGGCTGGGTCGTGGGCTTGTCGAGATAGTAGTAGGCAACCGAGGCGTAACGTGTCGGGCATTCGCTAACTCCGCCGTGCTCGAGGTCAACGCGGATGCTCTTGGTGAAGCTGATGAAGTCGAGCACGTGCCATCTGTAGGCGCAGACGCGGCCGATGCCCCAGTCGAGGAAGGTCAGGCCGCCCAGGGGCCGGGCCATCGCGGCCTTGTCGGGCGCGTTCCAGAAGTAGGCCCCGTTGAAGTAGTCCTCGGTGCCGGTGCCCAGCCAGCGGCTCGGCCACTTCTCGCCGTCAACGTAGATCTTCTCGTCGCCCTCCAGGAAGAAGATGCCCGAGGCTCCGCGGGTGTTCTGCATCGTGACGTTCGTGCCGACGAACTTGCCGCGGCCGGCGAGGTCGAGGATGCGGTAGTCCTCGCTGATGGGCACGTCGGGGTTCTCGACGTAGCGGGCGTGGAAGTAGCCGGCGCCGGCCGGCTGAGACCCAAGGAAAGCGCCCAGCTTGAGGGCCTGGACCTGGACGGGCTGGGGGGACTCGTTGCGCAGTGTGACGATGGCGAGCTTTCGGAAGGGCATGGGCCAGTAGGAGTAGTAGCCCTCGTCGGTCATCCCGCAGGGCAGGCTCTTGAACCGCCTGTCGCCGCAGCCGCTCCCGAAGAAGTCGCCGAGGGGCGAGCGCACGCAGGCGTTTGCCTCGTCCTCGAAGGCGATCTCGAGGACGACGCTGCGGAGCGTCTTCGGGGTGGGCTGTGCGAGCTTGACGGAGAGGGTGGAGAGCATCCCCTCGCCTTTGCAGCGGAGCTGGTTTGAGGCGCCGGGCGCGAGCGTGAACGCGCCGGTCTGCTGGAACTCCTGGCCTTTGGTGGTGCCCGGCCGCTGGCCGACCTTTGCCCATTGCGCGGCGGCCTCGCCAATCGCCTTGCGGTGCTTCTGGGCAAGCTCCAGGCTGAAGCTCTCCAACTGGGTGCCCGGGGGGAGCTTGTGGTAGTTGACGTGGTAGAACATCACGTTGCGGCCGACGATCTTGAGGTGCTTGGCGAATGGGATGGGGACGTAGCAGAGGTTGCACGGCCCCTCGCCGCCGCCTCGGCCGCTCTCGAAGGTCACGGACAGCGGGGGCACGAAGGGCCACTGGCTGCCCCCGGCGCCGAAGAGCTCGGACATCGAGAGGTCGAGGCGGGGGGCCGCCTCGCCGTCGAAGTAGAAGCGCAGGCGGCAGTCCTTCGACATCTGCATGCCCACGACCCCCGTGCTCCAGAGGCGGTAGACCACGCCCGGCCCGTCGGTGTCGGTGAGCACCTGGTCGCCGTTGGGCTCCACGCGGAGGAAGTTGCCCGCATCGGCGTTGATGTTCTTGCGGCTGTAGCTCGAGTCCTGATAGGCGGGCCAGTCGGCCAGCAGCGGCAACTGGTCGAAGCCCAACAGGGCATCGAAGCCAATCGGCGGCCCGTCGGCGCCCGCCGCCCCCGCGGCGGCGCCCAGGGGCGCCAGCAGAGCAGCACCGAACCCCGCGACAGACACGAGACGCCACAGAGCGCATCTTTCCATCTCTGCTCCTTCGCTCGCGTGATGGCACTGGAGGGGCGGACCAGCAGAGCATACACTTTTCGAGGTTCCAAGACCAGCGCGGCTTGACGCCTGGGCGTGGCGCGGCTAGAATCCGGGGAGGAATGACACCGATGCGAGTGTATGCCTGCGCGATACTTCTGGCCAGCATGGGGTCGCCCGCGGCCGCCGGGAGGTTCGATGGCCGACTGGCCGTCGAGGACTTCGAGGCGTTCGTCTGGGGCGAGGACTGGGCGACGGTGCAGTTCTCGCCCGGCGCCGACCCGCGGATGAAGGCGGAACGCGAGACCGTCCACTCGGGCCGCCAGGCCTGCCGCCTGGACCTGCCGCCAGGCGAGACGCTCACGCTCGTGCCTCAGCAGGGCACGCGCTTCGTGGGCAAGGGGGAGAAGCCGCCGCTGCCCCTGCCCGGAACGCCTGGCCGCGTGGGGCTGTGGGTCCACGGCCAACGCTCCGGGCACAGGATATGGCTGCGCCTGCTCGACGCGGCGGGGAAGACGCACGAGCTTGCGCTTGGGGCAGTGGACTTCGAGGGGTGGCGGCTGATCGAGGCGCGGACGCTCGGCCTGCCCGCGCCGCTCGCGCTCGCCGCAATCGTCCTCCGCGGCGGCGAGGGGTCCCTGGTTATTGACGACCTCACTGTTGCGACCTCCTCCAACGCGCCGCTCCACCTGAGCCTTCAACCGCCGACGGACCGCGGCGACTTCGTGGAGGGGCGGCCGATCGAGTTCCGCGTCTCCGTGCAATCGCTCGCGGAAGAGCCAATCGAGGGGGTGGGGGAGCTGGCGGCCTTCGAGGCGGCCTCGCCGGGCGTGAGGGCGGCCAATGCCCGTTTCCGCTTCCGCGCCTCGGCCGCCGAGCCGTTCGCCAAGAGCCTGCGGCTGCGCCTGCCCCCCGGAGTTCACAGGCTGGAAGCCTGTGCCACCATAGACCCCTCAACTTCTGGTGGCACAGGCGTCACGCCTGTGTCCCGGCAAGTGGTGGTGCATCCCGAGGCGCCGCGGGCGCCAGAGCGGGCGCTTCGCGCCATCCGCGCCTTCGGGCAGGGGGATGAGGCGCTGCGCGTCGTAGAGAGCGCGTTCTCCCCCGCCCTGGTGGCGGAGGCGGCGGGGGACAGGCTGACGCTCTTCCGCGGCCTGGCGGAGGAGGGCCTGAGGCCGCCCGAGCAACTGCTTGCGCGCGTGGCGCCGCGGAGCATGGAGCTCCTGGAGCCGTGGATTCTCCTCTGGTTCGGCGCCGCACCCGAATGGAAGGGGGTGAGAATGTGGGCGGGGCCTCCGCGCCCCGCGTGGGGCGGGGACCGCTTGCCGATGGAGGAGAAGACGCGGGGCAGAGACGCCCCGCCCACACCCGAGAGCGCGCCCTGTCCGACTTTCGACGTCCCGTTTCTCGTGGTCCTCGACCAGGCCCCGGTGTCGTGGACGACGGAAGGCGGGCTTGAGCTGCGGTTCCGGCGGCGCGGCGTGCGGGCCGCCGTCGGGCCGGTGTTCGGCATCAGGCGGCTGGACCCCGCCGAGACGACGGCCTGGCACGGCACGGTGGAGACGATTGGGGCAGTCTCGAAGATGTGCCGCTGGTGGACGCCGCTCCTGAGCGCGGTGCCCGTGGACGTGACCGAGCAGTTCCGGGTGGACGCCGAGCGCGACGCGGTGGAGGTGCGGGTTCGCTTCGATTTCCTGGAGTCACGCGGGGGGCTGGGCGTGGCGCCGCGTCGGGCGGCCCCGGTGCCGCCGCTCCTGATGCTGGCGCGGCAGGGGGGGCTGCCGGTCCGCTTCTCGAAGGAGCCCGTGCCCACGGGCTGCTGGACGTCGGTCGGCCCGTACTGGGTGGTGCCCGACGCCGACGGCTACACCTACACGGTGTCGGGCCTGCTGCGGTTCGTGCTGAGCGCGGTGGCCGACGTGCCGCCCGGCGTCCCAGGGGCACAGGTGTCGCTCGCGCGCGACTACAGGAGCCTGTCCGACGACGCGGCGAAGATCCCCTTCTGGGTCGCCCACGGGGGCGCGGCGGGCAGGCACGCCTCCGAAGCGCTCGCCAGGCTCATGCTCGCCCCCGACAACGCCCGCTACGCCTACGACGCGGGCAGCCGCCGCCTGCGTGCCTGGGACGGGTTGCTGGCTCACAATGAGGGCGATGAGGCGGCGGCCCCCTTCGCCGCCGAGCTCCTCCAGGGCTGCTGGTACGCCGGCCTGCACGCGGGGGCCTGGGACGCCTTGCGGCCACGATGGCGCCAGGCCAAGGCGTTCCGCGAGACCCTCGTTGGGCAGGACGACTGGGCGACCCTCGGCGTCGGCTCGGGCCAGGGGTGGGCGGACCTGCGGCTCGACGCGGCGCTCTACTCCGCACGCCTGGCCACGCGGCTCGGGGACGCCGACGACTACACGCAGGGCTGCGCCCAGGCGGTGAAGCTCATGGTCGCCGCCTACGCCCTGGCGGCGATGGCGCCGAAGTACGTGGCCGAGCTCGGCCCCTGGCCCGGCCTCGCCGAGCAGCAGGGCAGGGCCATCGGCCGGTGCGCGCCCGGCAGCGTGGGCTTCGCCCCCGGCCCCCCGCCGTTCATGACTACGCCGAGCGATGGCGGCTACGCCTTCGCCGCGGAGTTCCTGGGCGAGTACTACAGGGAGCGGTTCCACGGGGGGCCGCTCGACTACTTCGGTCGCAGCCCGGCCGAGTGGTCGGAGCGGCTCTTCGTGAGCCTGGGCGGGCCGGACGCCGGCAAGCGCTTCCGCCCCGCGGCGCCGCCGGCCGGGCCGTTCGCCACGAACTACGTCTGCTCCGTGGAGCCTGGGCGGGACGGCTGGCCGGCGCTCGTGTGGCACTCGCACCGCGCGCCGGCGGGTGGGCCGCTGGGCTTCGGCAGCATCGGCACGGCGCCGGACGCGAAGGGCCGCCTCCTGCGCCGCGAGGCGGTCCGGCCCTGGCTGCGCCTCTCCGCCTACGCCGCTAGCGAAGCCCCACAACCTCCCAGAGAACCGACGCCCCCACCGCCACCAAAGCCAAAGCTCCCACCAGCGGAAGTAGGCCCCGGTATACCCGACCGAAGTCTGCCTTGAAATACTCGCGGCTGAGCACCAGGCACAGGTGCACGGGCGAGAGCAGCACGCCGAACAGCCCGCCCGCGTAGGCGAAGGCCATCAGGCCGTAGTGGATGGTCGTCCCCTCCACGATCAGCGGCACGAGCACCCTGAAGCACATGCCCACCGTGGCCGGCATGTAGCCTGTCAGCAGCCCCACAACGAACGGCACGGCGAACAGGAGCACGAGGGGCGGCACGCCCCACCCCGCGAAGAGCCCGGGCAGCGCACGCGCCACGCCGTAGGCGTCGAGCATCTGCCCGAACGCCATCACGCCGTAGACGAGCAGGACCATCTGCACCTGCACCGTGGCGCGAAGGAGCTTGGCCACGTCGCGCCACGTGGCGCGGCTCAGGATGAGGAAGAGCGGGTTCACGACCACGAGCGCCACGAGGAGCGCCGTCTGCGTCGGCAGCGCGACGGCCAGCTTGAAGTATGACGCCACGGAGAGCGCCGCGGTGATGAGGATGATGACGGCGACCGGCCAGACGCCGGAGAGGAGCGCCCGCCAGTTCCCCTCCGTGGCCCGCGTCTCCGACGCGGACTCATGAGCCGGGAGCTTGACGTGGCGCAGGCAGAAGACGATGCCGATGGCGATTGCGCCGATGGTGAAGGGCGAGGCGGCGAGGATGGTGGTGCCCAGCGGCGCGCGCACGATGGCCGACGCGAACAGTATCCCCGGGTAAAGCGGCCAGGTCCACTCCCACACGTGGCGGAACCAGTAGTTGATCAGCGTGCGGTCCTCGTTCGGCATGTCGAGGTCGCGGGTGAGCTCGCCGACCATCGGGGCCGAGAAGAGCGCGCCGCCGGGCATCGGCAGAAGGCCCACGAAGGCCGGGGCCACCGCCATCGCCGCCCGCCTGTCCCGCAGCAGGCCCTTCAGCGCGCCCATCAGCCTGTCCAGGCTCGCCGCGTGGCGCAGGGCGTGGCCCAGGAACTGGATGAAGAGCACGAGGGCCACCAGCTCGAGCGTTTGGCGGTCAATCGCCGCCTTTCCGAGGTTCTTCGCCACGCCGCCGAGAGCCGGCCACAGCCCGCGCGGGAGGTTCTGCCACCGCACCCCAAAGAGCAGCCCCAGCGCCACCGCCCCGCCAACCAGCGCGTAGCTGACATCCACCCGACGACGTATCAGATAGACCATCAGTGCGAAGACGGTGGCCAGGGAGACGCACTCAAACAAAGGCTGTGACTCCGGGAGGCGAGGGATCGAATTGTGGAGGATGGATGGATGAATGGATGGGTGGATGGGTGAAGCTGGGAAGAGTGAGAGTGAAAGTGAAAGCGAAGAAGAGAGCGATTCGCGTTCGGCCTTTCCCCTTCACTTTCACTTTTCCCTCTCACTCCTCGTCCATTCATCCACCCATCCAATCATCCTCTCATTTCCCAGCGAGCGCAAGAAGTTGGGTCCGGGTGCGGAGGAACATCAGGCCGTTGGCAACGGCGGGCGTGGCGAAGCTCGGCTCGCCGAGCGGAACCCGGGCGAGGAGCTCGAACTTGTCGCCCGCGGCCAGGACGAACACCTCACCGTTCTTTGCAATGCAGTAGAGCCGCCCGTCCACCCACACGGGCGAGCCGTAGAAGGCGGCGGGCACCTTCTCGCGCCAGACCTGCTCGCCGGTCTCCACGTTGTGGCACGCCACGGTGCCGTTATCCGACCAGAGGAACAGCCGTCCGTCCTTGACGATTGGCGTGGGGACGAGCGGGACGGGTGCCTTGATCTGCCACGCGGTCTTCGGCTCGACGCCCTTAGCCTTGAGGCCCGGCCGCGCCGCGACCCACAGCACGCCAGCCACCCCCGCCCCGTAGCCGGCGATGGCCAGGCCCGGCGCCACGACGGGCGAGGCGACGCAGCGGTCGCGGAACATCCCGCCCACCTCCCAGTTCACCGCCCCCGTCGCGAGGTCCACCCCCGTGATGCCGTGGGCCGTGCTGGACAGGATGAGCTCGGGCTTGCCGTCGAGGGACTGCCCGACGCAGGGGGTGGAGTAGGCCGACATCTTCGTCGTCCGCTCCAGCGTCCAGCGCGTCTCGCCCGTCTTGCGGTCGAGGGCGACGATCGAGCTCTTGCCGGCCGGAATGGTGGGGTTCGGGCCATACATGCTCGGAATCAGTTTGGGGTCCTCCTGGTCGTTTGGAAGGACGACCAGGCCATCGGCGATGATGGGGGAGAAGCCGGTGCCGTGGTTGCCCACGTAGGCTCCGAGGCTGCGGCGCCAGACCTCCTTCCCCTCGTTGTCGAGGGCGAGGAGCACCACCTCGTTGGGCGTGGAGAGCGCGATGGCCACGCCATCGGCGTCGGCGGCGGGGCTGGCCGCGGCGTAGGCGTTGTCCCCGTGCATTCGGAACGGCTTGGTCGGGTAGTCGCGCTGCCAGAGGGTCTTGCCGGTCGCGGCGTCGAGGCACAGGATCATCCGGAGCGCCGTCTTCGGCTCGCAGGACGTGATGAAGAGGCGGCTGCCCCAGACGACGGGCGAGGAGTGCCCCATCCCCGGCAGCTTCACCCGCCACTTGTAGTCCTGCTCTGTCCACTTCGCTGGGATGCCCTTCGCGTCGCTGATCCCCGTCCCGTTCGGCCCGCGGAACCGCGGCCAATTGCTCTCCCCGGCGCGCAAGTAGGCAACTGTCGGCAACAGCAGGGCGACAAGGGGCAACGTTGGGCGTGTCATCTCGCACTCGCTGGCGCGATCGTGAGGGGGCTCCGTCGGCGCCCGGTGGTAAGGGGGCAAGAGCAACCGGCCTTGGGCCGGGCTTGAAGTCTGAGCGGTGCCGGGCGAATCGGTGACTGCGTTGAGCTGCCCACACCGAATAGCCACACCTACCCTAGCCGTTTGCGCTCCCGGTGTCAAGCCGCACCGGTGTGACGAGTATGGCCCCCAATTCTGGTGAACTACTCCGGAGCCCCGACAGGGGCGTACTATAGCAGCCCAGGGCGAAGCCCTGCTCTTTGCCCACATCTCGGGGCCTTGTAGCCCGCCGACGCGGGCGACCCAGCCGTAGCCCAGGGCGACCGAAGGGAGCCCTGGGATCGCGCGTCCCCCCCATCCAAGCCCCCGAAGGGGGC
>VGYW01000160.1 GCA_016872875.1 Planctomycetota bacterium
GCCCCCTTCGGGGGCTTGGATGGGGGGGACGCGCGATCCCAGGGCTCCCTTCGGTCGCCCTGGGCTACGGCTGGGTCGCCCGCGTCGGCGGGCTACAAGGCCCCGAGATGTGGGCAAAGATCAGGGCGAAGCCCTGGGAATCGGAGATGGCCCCGGCGCAGCCCTGTAGGGGCGTACTAGCCACCCACGGGAGGCGATGGCGTCCCGTGCCCTGTAGTACGCCCCTTCAGGGCTGACCGCCGCACGGCCCTGCTTCCCAGGGCTTCGCCCTGGGCTGATATAGTACGCCCCTGTCGGGGCTGCCAAGGAATCCACCAGAACTCGGGGCCATAGCGGCCGTAGCCAGCCTTTGACACACCTCTCCCTCCTTGCTACACTCCCAGGCATTGACTGGTCTCTCCCGTTCGTTTTCAGGAGCGTTTCGGCATGCGCAATGGCAAGGTGGGGTTCGCAGTGGTGGGCTGTGGGGTCATTGGGCCGTGGCACGCGAAGGCGGTGTCGCTCGCGCCGCAGTGCGAGCTGATCGCCCTGTGCGACATCGAGGTGGCGAAGGCGCAGAAGCTCGCCGCCGAATACGGCAACGTGCCCTGCTACGCCAACCACCGCAAGATGCTGAAGAACGAGCCTGACGTTGACTGCGTGTGCGCGTGCGTGCCGAGCGGGCTCCACTGGCGGATCGCGGTGGACGCGGCGAAGGCGGGCCGCAGCGTCCTGAGCGAGAAGCCGCTCGACATCACGCTCCGCACGATGGACAAGATGATCGAGACGTGCCGGGAGTGGAAGGTGAAGCTCGGCTGCATCTTCCAGCGCCGCACCACCGCCATGACCAGGGCCGCGCGGCAGATCGTCCAGGAGGGCCGCCTCGGCAAGCTCGTGCTCGCCGACTGCTATATGAAGTACTACCGCTCGCCCGCCTACTACAAGAGCGCGGGCTGGCGCGGAACTTGGGAGCTCGACGGCGGCGGCGCGCTCATGAACCAGGGCGTCCACGGCACAGACCAGCTTCTCCACGTCGTGGGCGGCGTCGAGTGCGTGACCGCCCACGCCGCCCCGCTCGTCCGCGAAATCCCCGTCGAGGACACCGCGGTCGCCATCCTGCGCTTCAGGAACGGCGCCTTCGGCGTCATCGAGGGCACCACCTCGGTCACGCCCGGAATGTCCACCCGCACCAAGCTCCACGGCGAGAACGGCACGCTGGTCTTCGACGACAACGGCCTCGTGAAGTACGCCCTTGCCGAGGAGGAGGCGGGGATTGCCAAAGACGTCGAGCTGAAGATACAGGAGGCCGAGCCGCCGAAGAGCGCGGCCTCCGACCCCAAGGCCCTGAGCGTGATGGGCCATCTGGTTCAGATCATGGACATGGCGGACGCCATCACAGGCGACCGCGAGCCGATGGTTCCCGGCGAGGACGCCCGCAAGGCCGTGGAGCTGATCCTGGCCATCTACAAGTCGTCCCGCACGGGGAAGACCGTCAAGCTGCCGCTGCGATGAGGTAGGCGGGCCGCTGCCGCCTCTCCTCGTTCCCACGCTCCGCGTGGGAACGCAGGCCTTCGCCGCTCCGCGGCGGCGGACGCGGAGCGTCCGAGTGCTCCCGTTCCCACGCAGAGCGTGGGAACGAGATGGGTGGCGCTGGCGCATCTTCCTCGTTCCCACGCTCCGCGTGGGAACGAGATGGGTGCCGCTGCGATGAGGAGGAATGAGCATGTTGGCGAGACGCCCCGGAATCGTGTTGGTCCTGCTCCCTTGCGCGTCGGCTCACGCCCTCCTGCGCGGCCAGTTCCGCTCCGTCGAGGCGATCGCGGCGGCGGAGAACCTGTGAGGGCAAGAGCGTGAAGGAGCAGGTGGCCGCCATCCTGGCCGCGCGGCGGCAGGAGGCCCAGAGGGAGCTGCGACGGCTGACGGAGGAGAACCAGCTTCTCGAAGCCGTCCTGTCGGAGAAGAAGCCAGCGGCCAACGCGCCCCAGACACCGCCGAACAAGTGAGTGGAGAGGACCCGCAGTCCCGTAGGGACGGGAGTGGATGGCCGGCGGCTTCAGCCGCCGGATCGAGGCGCACCCAAGGCGCAGTCCCGAAGGGACGGCAGAACCCCGTGGCTGGGCGGTCCGTGCCCCTTCTGCCGTCCCTTCGGGACTGCGCCGGTTCTTGCTCCCGAGCCCGGCGGCTGAAGCCGCCGGCAACCCACTACGCTCCCTTCGGGAGCAAGACGCCGAGGCGTCCGCTGCTGGGGCCCCTCGTTTGTCGGGCCGCTTACTGAGAAACGGGCCGAGTTTGTAGTGCGGGCTTTAGCCCGTGGGGAGCGGAGACGGCCTGAAGGGCGCACTACGAACGCTGGAAGGAGTGGGACGATGAGAGGCATGGCGCAACGCGCTGGGGGGATGATGGCCGCACTGGTCTGTGCGGCGGTGGGGGCCGACTACGAGGTGCGGGTGGACCTCAGGAATGTCTCGGGGGAGGCGAAGACGAACTGGCCGGTGGTGCTGCGGGTCTACACCGTGCTCGGGAGGTGCCTGCCGCCAGGGTCGGTGAATCCCGAGGGCTTCCATGTCTATGACCCCTCGGGGCAGGAGGTGCCACACGCGCTGGAGAAGCTGCCGCCTGATTCGCAGCCGGGGAACGATGAACTCGTCTTCGTCATCCCGACGATTGAGGCAGGCCAAACCTTATCCTATCGCATCACGAACACGGCGGCGAAGTCGGCCAAGCGGGCCGAGATTGACGTGGTGAACAGCCCGCACAATCTGATTGCGGACGGCGGCTTCGAGGCGGCGGGCCTGGGCGAGTTCAGCGCCCCCGGGCGCAAGGATGGCAAGGCCGCGCGCTCGGGCAAGGCAGCGCTCCTCGTCGCGGCGGACAACGCGGCGGTGTCCACGAGGTACGCCAAGCCGCTCGCTCTGCACAAGGGGTCGTGGTACTACCTCGGCGTCTGGTCGAAGACGGAGAACGTGGCCCGGTTCGGCTACCAGGCCAGGGGCGGGGCCTACGTGCAACTGACGGCTCCCGACCCGAAGGACGCGAAGAAGCGGGTGCCTGCCCTTCGCGGCCAGGTGACGCCCCAGTGCAGCACGCGCGACTGGCTCAAGCTCGCCGCCGAGGGGGAGGCTACCCGGTGGGGCATGGACCGTTACGTGGCGCAGGCCGAGCACGCCGAGGCGACCCTGGAACTCGAACTGCGCCAACGGAAGCACTACTACATGGAGGAGGGGCGCACGGCCGGCTCCTGGTGGCTCGACGACCTGGTGTTGATGGAGCAGCCGGAGGTGGAAGTTCGCTTCGACCTGGCGGTCGAGCCGCTGATGAAGGAGGGCGTGTTCCTCTTCACCCGCCCGCCGCACACCTACCTGGGCAACCTCAAGGACCAGGAGCGCCCCGGCGGACAGGAATGGTGCAGCTACCCGTATCCGCACGAGCGGCTGACGGCGCTGGACAAGTTCGCCCTCAAGGGGCAGCGGGTGAGCTTCTGCGTCGGCATCTACCACACGCGGCCCATCCCCGGCGTGGTGGTTCGCGTGGCCGGAGGCGCGTTGGCCGCGGGGGAGGCCAAGCTGCCCGTCGAGCTAGTCGAGTTCCTGCCCGGTTTCGCCGGGGAGGGCACGGGGCGCTACATGAAGCCCCTCGGCGAGGGGGGCGCCGCCGAGCCGGTCTCCCTCGCGGGCGACCTCGGCGTCCGCTACTTCTTCCTGACCTTCCTCGTGCCGCCCGACGCCAAGGCGGGCAAGTATACGGGACAGGCGGAGATTCTCTTCGAGAAGGACAAGCTGCGCCAGGCCGTGCCCGTCACGCTCCGCGTGCAGGACATGGTTCAGCCCGTGCCGCAAGGCCCCTACGTCGGCATCATCCTCCAGGGCGGCGACCCGCCGTTCAACGACGAATCGCTCAAGGTCTACGTCCGCAGCGGGTTCACCTCCCTCACCCGCTTCGGCGGGTTCCTGAGCTACGAGAAGGACGCGGCGGGGGCCTGGCAGGTTGACCTCGCCAAGCTGAACGAGCGGATGATGTGGCTGAAGGGCTTCGGGCTGCCCAGCGTGTGCGTGTTCAGCGACTTTGACACCGGCCCGCGTTGGAACGGCGGCGAACTGCTGAAGCGGACCCGCCCGAAGGACTTCAACGAGGGCAAGCGCCTCTGGGGCGAGCGCCTCAAGACCGCCGAGGCCGCCTGGAAGGCGCAGATCAAGCGCATCGAGGAGGCCCGCAAGCAGCACCCCGAGTGGCCCACCCTCATCTACATGACCTTCGACGAGCCGAACCTGGGCGGGGGCGTGAACGGCATACCCGAGCCCGCGATGGGCTGGGTCAACGAGGTCGCACCCGACGCCTTGACCACCCTCGACTGCCAGTTCGACCCATTCCCCGTGTGCATCAAGTGGTACACCGTCCCGGCCTTCGACGACCCGGCGGACTGGGCCGGCCCAGAGGTCTACAGTTGGGTGCGGAGGCAGGGCAAGCGCTTCGGCTTCTGCGGCTCGGCCCGCGAGGAGGGCGACTCCGCCCGCTACCAGGCGGGCATGCTGATGGTGGCCACAGGGGCCACCTACTTCCACGCCTGGCACCTCAGCCGGCCCGAGAAGATGGCGCAGAACATGGCCTTCGACAAGGAGAGCAAGCGCGTGCTCCGAGCCGTCTCGATGCTCAACTGGGCTGCGGGGATGAACGACCTGAAGGCCCACAGCCTGCTCCGCGCCGCGATGGCCGACGCCGCGAAGTCCTCAGATGCCGCGAAGCGGAGCGCCCTCAAGGCCGCCGAGGACTACCTGGCCGGCGTCTTCGCCATCTTCAACGGCGACCACAAGCCCACCTGGCCCAACGAGCCATATCTGGGCACGACCACCGACTGGGGGAGCGAGGGCTTCTACGACCAGTGGCAGGAGCAGATGGCCCGCCACGCCGCCGCGCTCCTCGGCGTGAAATGGGTCGAGTGAGGAGGTACACTCGGCGATGGCCTCATAGCCATTCGCCGCCAGGGCAAGCGGGGGCTGCGTTGTGGGAGAGTCTATGACTGTACTATATGCGAAGAACGAAGCCTGCGGCGTCAGAGGGCCACTTTGCGCAGTTGCACCGAAGTGGCCCTCTGACGACCGCCCGGATGCCTTCCGTAAGCCATTGGAAGCACACATCTTACGGAGACCGAGAACCGTCTCCTCAGAGGGCCAGATCCCGAACACACAAAGTGGCCCTCTGACCCTCTGTGTGGGGGCTCAGCGCCTCACGCGGCCGGAGGCGGAGCCGTGGAGGAGGGCGACGACTTCGTCGCGGGTGACGTAGTTGAAGTCGCCCTGGATGGAGTGCTTGAGGCAACTGGCGGCGACGGCGAAGCGGATGGCCACCGCGGGGTCGGCGTATTCCCTTGAGCTCAGGGCATAGAGGAGGCCGGCAGCGAAGGCGTCGCCGCCCCCCACGCGGTCCACGATGTCACGAATCTCATACGGCTGGTAGTCGCCCGCGGCATTCAGGGGGGCGAAGAAGGCGCGGTCGGTCGCCCGCTCGAAGAGCACGCCGCCCCAGTTGTTGTGGTCGGCGGAGATGCTCTCGCGGAGCGTGATGCCGACCCGCGAGACGTTGGGGAAGCGGGCGATGATGGCGCGGGCGACGGCTTCGTATGCCCGCGCGTCTATCTTCCCCTCCTCGACTGATGTGCCCTCCGCGTGGATGCCGAGGACATCCGCCGCGTCCTCCTCGTTGCCGATCACGAGGTCCACGTGGCTGAGGATTGCGGCCATGCACTCGGCGGCGAGCTGGCTCGGCTTGGCGCCCGGCCGCCAGCGCCAGAGCTTCTTGCGGAAGTTGAGGTCGCAGGAGACATTGCACGGGCCTTGCTTGGCCAACTGCACGAGCCTGAGGGTGGAGAGAAAGGCGTTCTCGCTGAGGGCCGGGGTGATGCCGGTCACGTGGACCCACGCGACGCCTTGGAGGGCGGCGCGGAAGTCATACTCGTCGGGCGCGGCGAGGGCGATGGCGCTCCCGTCGCGGTCGTAGAGCACGACCGAGCTGCGCTGGTTGGCGCCGGTCTCGAGGAAGTAGATGCCCAGCCTGCCCGCGTCGCGCCAGAGGATCGGGCCGGCGTCAATGCCAATGCCTCGCAGGACGCCAGCCAGGCTCTCCGCGATGGCGTGCCTCGGCAGAGCCGTGACGTAGCGCACGTCGGCTCCGAGGAGCGCGAGCGACGCGGCGACGTTCGCCTCGCCGCCCACGAACGTGACCTCGACCCTGCCCGGCATGGCCTGGCGGAACCTCAGCCGGCCCTCGGGCGCAACCCGCATCATAATCTCGCCGAATGTCAGGAACATGGGACGTTCCCCCAGTCTCCCCCCTCAGCCTCCGCTGGCCATGCCACGGGCATATTGTAGCCGGGCAGGCAGGCTGCTCAAGTCGGCAGACGGAAAGCCGCGCTTGCAGTGGGCCGCCCTGCGGAGTATTCTGCTTGCGTGGCGTGGTGCGGTGCCTCCCAGAGGAACACACGCAAGGAGAAGTTGACATGGGCCGGAACTCGACGTGTGGGTGCGCGATGGGGCTGAGCAGGCGGAGGTTCCTGGCGGGTGCGGGGGCCGCGGCCGCCGGCGCGGGGCTGGGCGTGCTCGACTTCGCCTCGTCGCTCTTCGCGCAGGAGGCCAAGCCCGCGGGGAAGCCCGTGGTCAGGGTCGTCTACGTCCGACCGGAGAAGGAGCCGATCGTTAGCTGGCCGGGCGGGAACTGCGACGTGCCGGCACAGCAGGCGCTCTTCACGAAGACCCTTCAGGACGCGGCGAAGGCGCTCGACATCGAGCTCCAGGTGCGGGATGCGCCGCTCTACAAGCCCGAGGAGGTCGCGGCGCTGCTCGAAGAGCTGAAGAAGTCGCCGCCCGACGGCTTGCTCGTGGGCGCGATGAGCCTCTTCCTCTGGCAGCCGGTCAACGACATCGTGGCGAAGCGCGGCGACGTGCCCACCATCGTCTACAGCCACGTCAGTGGCTTCACAAGCCACCTCCAGCTCGCCCGCAACATGCCCAAGACCTATGTGGGCGCGACCCAGGACATCGGCTGGCTCGCCTTCGCCCTCCGCATGTTCCACACCACCTGGCGAATGAAGAACACCCGCATCCTCGTGCTCCACGGTGCCGGCCCAGACACCACGCTGAAGGCCTGGGGCACCACGCTCCATCCGATCGCCAAGGCGCGCTTCGCCGAAGAGCTCAAGAAGGTAGAGGAGAGCGACGAGGTGCGGGCCATCGCCGACTTCTACGCGAAGAACGCCGACAAGGTGGTGGAGCCGACGAAGGAGGAAATCCTCACCGCCGCCCGGAACTACATCACCTGCCGCCGCCTCATGGAGGCCGAGAAGTGCCAGGCAGTCTCCATTGACTGCCTGGGCTGGAAGGACCCCGTGTGCCTGGCCTTCTCGCGGCTCCTCGACGAGGGGATTCCCGCCGTGTGCGAGTGCGACCACAACGCGGCGATCGGCGAGCTGCTGACGATTTCGCTCTTCAACCGCGGCGGCTTCATCCAGGACCCCTCGCCGAACACGGTGAACAACACGCTGATCGGCGCCCACTGCACCTCGCCGCTGAAGCTGGAGGGGATAGACAAGGACTACCGCGCCCCCTACATGCTCCGCAGCTACCACACGCGCACCGGCTGCTCGGTGCAGGCGCTCTGGCCCGTCGGCAAAGAGGTCACGGTCCTCCACGCCAACGCCGGCTCGCCATCGTTTTTCGTCGGCACGGGGCGCGTCCGCTCGAACATCGCCCAGCCGCCCACCGGCTGCTGCCGCACATCCGTGGAGCTGGATATGGACCGCTGCAACGACAGTCGCGACGTGAAGGGCTTCCACCAGCTCTTCATCCTGGGCAACCTCGAGCGCATGTTCCGGGCCTACGCGCAGCTCGCCGGCCTCCAGGCCGCACCGATCGCTTGACGCTGGGGGCGATTGGAGCAACCAGAGGGGATGGTTGCATGAATGGATGAATGGATGACTGCCTGACACCCATCCACCCATCCATTCATCCCCTCTACCGCGCCTTCACGTCGTAGGCGAAGAGGGTGTCGGAGTGTCGAAGGTAGAGGCGTCCGCCGCAGACGACCGGGTGCGCCCAGAAGGGGCCAGGGCCGCCTCGCGGCAGCTTGAACTGGCTGACGACGAGCCGCCGCGACGGGTCGGGCTTGATCAGCACCACAGTTCCGCGTTCGTCCATCGCGTAGATCATGCCGTCGGCGAAGGTCACTGAGCCGCCTGCCCCGGTCGCCTCCGAGTGCATCTCCTTGCCGGTCTGGAACTCCAGGCAGTCCCAGCGCGGCTTGTAGTTGCCGTGGCAGAAGCCGTAGAGGCGGCCCTCGTGGAGCACCACGCCGCCGTGGTGGCTGTCGAGCTTCTCCGAGCGCCAGACGAGCTCGACGGAGCACTTCTTCCCCTCGACGTTGAGCCTCAGGAGCCGGCAGCCGCGCGCGTGGGCGGTCGAGAAGAAGATGTGGCCGTCCTGGTAGAGCGGCAGGAAGATGCTCTCGTCGAAGGGCGTGGTGTGCTCGAACTTCCAGAGGAACTCGCCCGTGTCGGCATTCACGCCCACGAGGGCCTTTGCCATGAGCGCGACGACAAGCCGCAGCCCCTTGTGCTCGACGACGATGGGAGATGAGTAGCCCGGCTTCTCCCCGATCCCCTTTGCGGTCCAGACCGTTTCGCCGGTGAGCTTGTTGAGGGCCACGATGCCCACCTCCTCGCCGCCTGGCACGCAGATGAGGCGGTCGCCGTCAATGAGGAGCGATTCGGCGAGGCCCCAGGTGATGTTCCGCCCGCCAAACTTCTTGAGGATGTTGAGCGCCCAGATGAGCCTGCCGGTCTTGGCGTCGAGGCAGGCCACGTCGCCCTCGGCGTTCTCGTGGTAGAGTCGCCCCCCGTCAATCGTCGGGGTCGAGCGGGTGCCGGGGTGCTCGCGCGTGTAGGCCGGGCCGTTCTTCGCGGTCCACGCCACCTTGCCGTCAAGGTCGAAGGCGGTGATGAGCGTGTCGGGGCCGACGTTGCCCGTGATGTAGACCAGGCCGCCGGCCACGGCGACGCACGAGAAGCCGTGGCCGATGCCCTTGGCGGTCCAGAGGAGCTTCGGGCCACCCTCGGGCCACTCCTTGAGCAGGCCGGCCTCGTCCGACTTGTTGTCGCGCCTCGGCCCGTGGAACTGCGGCCAGTCGGCACCCGCCGCCTGCCCGGCCAGGACTGCGAGAAGCGGGAGCACCAGCGCCCGCCGGCAATGACTGAGGGGATGACAGAACACGAGCTGCCTCCTGCGTAAAGCCCATCGCGCAGGCGGCAGTGTAACCCACACTCGCCCAAAACGCAAGAGGGGCTACGGGTGTGGGCGGGAGTTGTAGGCAGCGCGGGGACCTTCTGAAGCCTGAAAGGCTGACATGGGACAGCCCAGGGCAATGCCCTGATCTTCGCCCACAACTTCGCAGGTGGCACCCCTCTGCCCCTCTGCCCGCTCCGCGGGAATGCAAAGCGGTGACTTCGTCACCGCACTCCATAATCCTCCCCCGAACGAAGCAGGAGGAGTGTGGAGTGCGGCATCGGAGATGCCGCTTTGCGTCCCAGCGGAGCGGTCGAAGAGGAAGAGAGCTCAGTCCCGGGCGCCGGCCATCGAGATGTGGGCAAAGATCAGGGCGTTGCCCTGGGCTATCCCATACGAGCCCTTCGGGCTCCAGGCAAAGCCCACTCACCTGTAGCCTAGGCTCGCACCCTGGCTACGGCACAAGCTGTTCGATGGTGAACTTCGGCTTGGGCGGCGCGGCCGCTGCGGCCAGTTCGGCCTTCTTCGCGGCAATGTCGCGCGCCAGGGCCAGGGCCGCCTCGCTCGGCGGGGCGGGCGGCCCCACGAACGCGGCCGCTTCCTCCTTCTTCCCCTCCCTCTCCCTCTCCCTCTCCCCTCGGGAGAGGGCGGGGGCGAGGGGCGCGTGGCTGGGCGCGGCGCTCGCTTCCGTGGCCCTCACCCTACCCTCTCCCAGAGGGAGAGGGCCGGGTGATGTCGGGAGAGGGCCTGCTGATGTTGGCGGAGGGCCGGCTGGCGCCGGCGCAGCCGCTGCCAGAACGGGAGCCTTGGGGGCCGTGGGGGGCGGAGAGGCCCTCCTCTCAGCGTCCGCCTTCGCCAGCCGCACGTCCACCGCCTGGTTGCGGTCGCCGAAGGGCACCCACCCGAACCAGCCGCAGAAGAAGTCGGCCATCTTATAGTAGTTCAGGTTCCACATCACGCCGACGAAGCCGAGGTGGAGGTAGTGGAGGCAGGCCGGGCGGTAGCTCAGCTTGCCGTCCCTTGCGCCTTGCGCGATGCCCACCACGCCGGCCTTGTGCTTCTCGACCGTCGCCGTGTCGTCTTTCGCCGAGCCCTTCCAACTGTTCTCCTCGCTGCCCCAGAGGAGGAGGCCGCTGTTGTTCTGGTGGTGCTCGCCGGCGCCCAGCTTGCCGCCCCCGATGCCCACGAACGTGCCGTCAACCTTGCTGTAGCCCAGCGGCGTCACCATCGGGCAGTTGGCGTAGAGCCCGAACTGCGGCTTCTTGGAGAACGTGAAGCCGAGGTCGAACATCTGCTTGGCGTCGGTCCCGCGGTTCCGCAGATACGTGCAGCCCGGCGCCAAAGCAAGGGCGAGCGCGGCAACCGCCAGTCTCCCCCCGTGCATGGAGCACCTTCGCATGGCCGACCTCCAAGAAAGCCGTCCCGCTCCTGGGAACCCAACCCGCGGCGGGTTGTACACGGGGATTTACGGGGATGCACGATTATAGCACTAATGTAACGGAAAGCAAGGGAAGATTTCGCGATGAGCATGACTTCTGGTATCGGCGCAGGCCCCCCGTTCGCTTTCTCGTGCTCGTCGTCGCCCTCGTCGTCGTCGTCGAATCTCTGGCTTTTTCCCCATCCGTGTTCGACGACGAGGACGACGACGACAACGACGACGATTCCCACGCGCGGGCAGCGCCAAGATGGGGAGTCATGCTCTTCCGCGATTCTGTACGAGTTCATCCTCCCTCCTCCCTCGTCCCTCGCCCCTCGACTCCCTTGACATTCTCCCCCCTTCGGGGTATGGTAAGGCTTGAGAGGCGGGGCCGAAGCCCCGCGCGTGTTCGAGGAACTCGGGGGCATCCTGAAAGGAGCAGCGAGATGTCGGGCAAGACGCAGTTCTGGTTGGGGTCGCTCATGCTGGCGCTCGCCGTGGGCATCCTGGTCGGCGGGCTCCTCTATCCGAGGCCGACCTACAGCCAGGACGTCGGCGAGGGGCGGACGGGCAACTTCGCACTCGTCGCCAGCAACCTCGGGGGCACGAGGCCGAAGTCGCAGATCGTCTACGTGATAGACGACCGCAACGAGGCGCTCTACGTCCTTGAGACCAGCGCCCTACGCGGCAACGAGCCGGAGCCACGTGGCTTCTTCGACCTGCGCGACATGAGCACCGGCCTCCAGAAGTCGCGCGCCGCCAGGGACAAGCGGACCGGGACGAAGTAGCCGCTGACCTCCTCCCGCGACTCCGGCCCCTGATTCCGGGGGCTGCCCGCAGGCGTCCTCTCGCGCTCGTCGTCGTCCTCGTCGTTGTCGTCGACTCCGATGGTTCTCGGTCCCATCAAGGGATTCGACGACGAGGACGACGACGACGACGATGCGCGGCGAGCTTGACTCGTCTCGGTGCCGGCCCTATAATGCCGCGGGCTGCGATGTGCGTGTGGGGTCCGTTTCGTATCCCTGCCCAGGCGTCCCAAGGGGCCGGAGTCGCCAGTGGCCGAGCTGACCGCTGACAAGCCGCACGAGGGCGTCGGGCAGCGCATCCTCCGCGCGACCCTCGTCATCATCTTCTTCCAGCTCTTCTGGAAGTTCGGCGGACTCGTCGTCACCGTCCTCGTCGGCTCCATCTTCGCCTCGGGGCCGGAGGCGGATGCCTACAACTTCGTCTCCAAGACCGTCGTGTTCCTCCTTCAGACCTTTTGCCTGAAGGTCTTCATACCGCTCCTTGTGCCGCTGTTCAAGGAGGAGCTCGCGGAGCGCGGCGAGGAGGGCGCCTGGCGGTTCGCCAACACGGTGCTGAACCTGACCATTGTGGCTCTCGCGGCCACGGTGGTGGCCGCCTTCGTCTTCGCCCCCCAGGTGCTGTCGCTCTTCGCGCCGGGCTTCAACGAGCAGCAGCTCGCCCTCAGCGCCCGCCTGATGCGCTGGATGCTCCCGGGCGTCTTCGGCATCTGTCTTGCGACAGTGACCTATGGCATCCTCAACTCGTATAACGTCTTCGGCTACGCGGCGGCGGGCGACGGGGTGCAGAAGCTCGTGTGGGCCGGGGCGCTCTTTGCGGCGTCGCTGACCGGGCTCGCTCTGCCGCGGATGCTCGACGCCTTGGCGGTCGGCTTCGTCATCAGCGTGGGGGCGATGCTCCTCACCCACCTCCTCGGCCTCCGCGCGAAGCTCCGCTTCTACCGCCCCGGGCTGCCGGGCCTGAGCCTGCGGCGCATCGGCATCGAGGCCGCCATCCTCATTGGCCATCTTGTCGCACTCGGCGCTGGCTTGCTCGTATGCGAACAGTTGCGGCACCGGCTGCCCAACCAGGGCAGCCTCCTCGCTCTCCAGCAGGTGGTCCTGGTCATCGTCGTCGCGGCCTACCTGCTCCTCCTCTGGTGGCGCGCGCGAGGGCGGAAGACGCCCATGGCCAGGTTCGCAACCCTCGGCGTCCCGCTCCTCTTCGGCATCCTGTTCGCCAAGTACCGCGACATCGTGACCAGCCTCTTCGCGTCGTTCACCGGCACGGGGGTCTTTTCCGATCTCGAATACGCGCGCAAGGTGGGCGAGGCGCCGAACACGCTCGTCATCGCCGCCCTCAGCATCGCACTCTTGCCCCACCTGAGCGAGCTGGCCGCCGCCAAGCTCTGGGGCGACTTCACAAACGTGATGACCAAGACCATCCGCGTCATCATCGCCTTCTTCGTCCCACTCACCGCCCTGATGATCGTCCTGCGCCAGCCCATCATCGCCCTGCTCTTCGACCGCGGGAACTGGACGGATTACCACCTGAAGAGCGCGGGCGACGCCTTGGGGCTTTACATCCTGGCCCTGCCCTTCTTCGCCATCGAGAACCCCATCCAGCAGTCGTTCTTCGCCATGCAGCGGATGTGGGCGCCCACCATCATCGGCTTCCTCGGCACAGGCTTTCACATCCTCTTCCTCTTCATCGGCATCGAGTGGCTGGGCTACGGCTACTTCATCGTCGTGGCGGTCGTCTACGCCGCCGCCCGTGCATTCAAGAACATCATTCTCCTCCTCGTCATGCGGCTGCACGTCCGCATCCTCCCGTGGCGGCCCACCCTCATCTTCCTCGCCAAGGCCGCGATAGCCACGGCGGGCGTCTGGGCCGCCGCCGAGTTCACCTATCGCCCCCTCAGCAAGCTCCTCCCCCTCGACCCCTACCGCCGCCGCGAGGTCATGATTGACACCTTCAACGTCGAACTCCGCGACTGGGAGGCCGACAACGTAGACGACTTCCGCATCATCTCCAAGGCCGACAAGGACGACGCCGCGCTCCTCAAGGAAGCCTTCGGCACCACCGACGTGATGACCCGCCAGAACGGCCTCATGGCCCGCTATCGCCGCTCCCCCCGCCGTTTCGCCGGGCTGCGCCGGGACCTCGATGCCTTCGCAATGGACAGACTCTCGGGCGTCCATGCCACCGTGGCCGTCAGCCGACCCGCAGAGCTCACTTTCGAGCTGGAGGTCCGGGACGGAAGGAGGCTTGTTCACAAGGCATACCAGGCGGTGCCCGGGCGCCCCCAGGAAGTCGAACTGGAGTGGCCGGACCTCTCGCCGGGCAACAGTCTTCGTGATGTGGTCGCTCTGTGGGTTCGCGATACGACCGCGGTCTCTCATACAGAGCGGAAGCCGGCCACGCTAGTCCTGTCCTGGCTGGCCGTGGTGAGAGACGTGGGTGGGTGGGAGCTGATGCGGCTAGAGCCCGCGTGGGCCGGCCACTGGTTCATTATTGGCAAAGACCCGGATGAACCGAGCGGCCCACCCCTGGTCCAAGATACTGGTGAGAGGTCACCGGAGCCCGAGATGGCGCTGCACCTGCCGCCCGCGGAGAAGCGCCGCAGCATCTGGTCCCCCGAGCTGGATGGCTATGACCTGTCCGGCTGCGACCGCCTCACTTTCAAGGCCCGCGCCGACAAGCCTTGCCGCGTTGCGGTTGGGATCGTTGCTGCTTCAGTTGATATCGAGGTCACGCCAGAGACCGGGCTGCCCACGATGACCGACTCGGTTGAGATCAAGGCCGGCGGGCGACGGAGGCAATACTCCATGCCTCTTGCGCGGTTCCTCTTCCCGGATGGCTCTCACGACCGTAAGACTGGAGTTTTCGACGGCATCAGGTTCGTTGTCCCCGAGGGCGTGGATTTTTGGCTCGACAACGTGGCCTTCGTGCGGGAGGCGAAGGGGCCACGCTTAGGGCGAGTGGCGCTGTTCTATGAGCTCGGCAAGCTCATCCACGTCGCCGTGCCGGCGCTCGCGGCGTTTGTGGTCTTCGTCGTCCTGCTCTTCGTCCTGCGCGTCGAAGAGGCGCGCGAGGCGTGGGAGTGGCTCCGGGAGAAGGGGCTGAAGAAGGTCTTGGGCAAGTTGCGAAGGAAGAAGGCATGACCCGTGATGCGTGATACGTGATGCGTGACTAGGAGCACCAGTCGGCCACGTTTGTCTTCTCACGTATCACGTATCACGTATCACGACCCCCATGTCGTCAAGGAAGCTCGATGAAGGCGGTAATCCTGTCAATCGGCGATGAGGTGCTGACGGGCGAGGTGGCCGACACGAACGCGGCCTGGCTCGCCGAACGGCTCGTCGAGCTGGGCGTCGAGGTGAGCTACCACACGTGCGTGGGCGACGTTGAGGACCACATCGAGCAGTCGCTCCGCTACGCCGCGCGGCGGGTGAACCTGGTCGTGGCCTCGGGCGGACTTGGCCCGACGGAGGACGACCTGACCCGCCACGGGGCGGCCAAGGCGGCCAACGTGACGCTGGAGCTCCACGAGGAGTCGCTCGCGGCCATCGAGGAACGCTTCCATCGCTACGGCCGCCCCATGCCCGCGCAAAACCGCATCCAGGCAATGGTCCCCGATGGGGCCACCGTGCTGCCTAACACGGAGGGCACCGCGGCGGGCTTCGTCATGCGCGTGGGCGATGCCTATGCCGCCTTCCTGCCCGGCGTGCCGCGCGAGATGAGGGCGATGTTCGACCGGGGCCTCGCCCCGTTCATCAGCAAGCTGCCGTTCGAGCGGCGAGCCGTCCGAGTCGAGCGCTTCCACACCTTCGGCGTGCCAGAGTCGGTGGTCAACGAGAAGCTCGGCTCGCTGATGCTCCGCGGGGCCAACCCGCTGATCGGCCTGCGCGTGAGCGGCGGGGTGATCTCCGTGAAGCTCCTGGCCTCGGGCGTTGATGCTAAGGCGGCCGAGCGGGTGCTGGCCCCCGCGGCCGAGGCGGTGCGGCAGCGGCTCGGCGAGGCCATCTTCGGGACGGGCAACGACACCATCGAGGCCGCCGTCGCACGCCTCCTCGAACACCACTCTAAGACCATCGCCGTGGCCGAGTCGGTCACTGGCGGCCTCATCGGCCACCTCCTCACGAACGTGCCCGGCATCTCCCGCTTCCTGCGCGAGGACCTCGTGACCTACAGCAACGAGGCGAAGGCCGAGCTCCTCGGCGTCCCAGCCGAGATGCTCGAATCGGTCGGCGCCGTGAGCGAGGAGGTCGCCCGCGCGATGGCCGAGGGCGTGCGGAAGCGGGCCAAGGCAGATATCGGGCTCTCGACAACCGGCATCGCCGGCCCCACCGGCGGCAGGCCGGGGAAGCCCGTCGGACTCGTCTACGTCGCCCTCGCCGCCGAAGCCGACACCCGCGTCGAGCGCGTCACATTCGTCGGCGGCCGCGAGGTGATCAAGGACCGTGCCGCGAAATACGCCCTCAACATGCTCAGGCTTCATCTGATGAAGACGGGGGATTGGTCGAGATGAGGACGTGATTCGTGACGCGTGACTCGTGACCAGAGAAGAGCCACCGCCTTTCCTGGTCACGCGTCACGGGTCACGCATCCGGCGCTGCCCCTACGGACATGCGAATGCCCAGGTATAGACTCCTCGCCATTGACATAGATGGAACCCTCCTCGATAGCACTTCGCACCTCCGCCCCGCGGTGCGCGACGCCCTGCGCCGCGCGGTGGCGGGCGGCCTCAGCGTGGTGCTCTGCACGGGCCGCCGCTACCGCACGGCGATCCCCATCGCCGAGGAGCTTGGCCTTGCCCTCCCGCTTATCTGCCACAGCGGGGCACTGGTGAAGGAGACCGCGAGCCACCGCACCCTCTTCGCCAATCCCATCCCCCTTGACGTGCTGCGGCTCCTCCTGGGCGCCCTCGGCGACTTCGGCCTCACGCCTATGGTCTACACCGACACGTTCCATACCCAGACCGACTTCTACCTCCAGCGCGACGTGCCGCTCACGCCCTACCATACGGACTACCTTCTGAAGAACAACGGCTGGTATCGCTTCGTGGAGTCGCTCGACGGCGGCCTGCCGGCCCCCGCGGTCCAGGTCTGCACGTTCGGCGAGCTGGGCGAGCTTCAGCGCATCCGGCCGCTCCTCCGCGAGCGCCTCGCCGGCCGCACCACCTGCCACCTCCTCAGCTCCGCCAAGTACCTCGGCAACTTCCTCGAGTTCCAGACCGGCTCCGCCTCCAAGTGGGCAGCCCTCTCCGACATCCTGGCTGCCAACGGCATCGCCCCTGCCGAGGTCGTGGCCATCGGGGACGACGAGAACGACATCTCGATGCTGCGTGCGGCCGGCCTCGGCATCGCAGTGGGCAACGCCTCCTACGCCGTGAAATCCGCCGCACACATTGTTGCCCCTTCCAACGATGAGGACGGCGTCGCCAGGATCATAGAGAAGCTGCTGGACGGTACGGGCGAGCACAGATGATCACCCTCCCAAATGCAGATCATGCCCGTATCGACAGCAGGAAGATCACTGAGTACCTGCTCTGCTCGACACATCCGGAAGGGGCGAGCAAGGCGAGGTTCTTCAAAGGGTTCGGTTTTCGCATTGAGGACTGGCAGGTCTTGGCCGGGGCCATTCGCGCCCATGGGGCGGCCCACCTTGTGGTCCGCGTGGTGGAATCCGCCTACGGGACGCGCTATACTGTGGAAGGGCCGCTGGAGACGCCGAGCGGAAGGAAGCCGATTGTCCGCACAGTGTGGGTTGTTGATGAAGGTCCAGACGCCCCACGTCTCATTACAGCCTATCCTGCCTAGGAGCAGGCCATGATCAGGGAACACGATCGAGTGGTCTTGACGACCGACGTCCCGGAAGAAGGCCTAGAAGCCGGCGATGTTGGGACCG
>VGYW01000161.1 GCA_016872875.1 Planctomycetota bacterium
GTCGAAGTCGCCGCGCCCGCAGCAGGCGTCGGCCAGCAGGATGCCGCCGTTGCGGAGGTAGCTGCGCAGCGCCGCAACCTCCTCGTCCAGCAGCACGAAGTCGTCGTGCCCGGTCATGTAGAGGAGCGGGTGGTGGAATGCCTCGGTCTTGCGGAGGTCAACGTTGACGCGCTTGAACTGGACTTCGAGGGTGGAGTTGGCGCCGACGTATTTGAGGAGTGCCATGTTGCCCGAGGGGTGGGGGTCCCAGTCCCCGCCGTGGATGACCTGTCCGAAGACGAACTCCTCGCGGGTGGGCTCGCCGGTCTGGAAGTAGACCTTCTCGGCGCCGAGGAAGCGGCCTAGCTCGTGGCTGGCCAGGCAGTAGGCGGTGAGGTTGACGCCGAACTCCTGGGCAGGGACGGCTTTGACGCGGAAGCCCCAGGGGTGCTCGTGCTGCGCCCAGCCGCAGCTAACGTCGTAGGGGGCGAGGACGACGGCCACGCGGCAGCCGAGGTGGATCCCGAAGATGTTCGGCACGCCGCTGTAGGGGGGCTTGTTGGGCTCCTGGTAGGTGAACTTCTCGATCTGGTAGTATGCCTGGTAGACGGGGTGGTCGGGGGGCAGTTGGCGCAGCGGCCTCTGGGGGAAGAGCTTCTGGGCGAGGGCCTTGAACGACTCGGTGAAGGGCTGCGCGCCGCAGCAGGCGTCGCCGATGAAGGTCCCGCCGTCGCGCAGATACCAGCGCAGCTTCTCCACGATGTCGTCGCCGAAGGTGAAGTTGTGGTGGCCGGAGATGTAGAGGATGGGCACCTCGGCTGGGCTGAAGGAGAACTCTTCGAGGCTGAGCTCGACGGAGCGGTACTTGACCTGGAGCTTGCTGCCGGCGGTCTGGAGGATGTTGTAGAGGTCGGTCGTGTCGCTCTGCCAATCTAGGTAGGAGAAGCGGCGGCCGTCGTCGGTGGTCTTCCAGACGGGTTTGCCGTAGCGGATTTTGGCGATGAGCGCGGGGGGCGAGGGCGGGCGCTTCTTCTCCGTGCGGCGCAGCGGCGTGGCGGGCAGGGGCAGTGGCGGGAAGCCCTCGGACGCGCTGACCCGCGATGGCTTGGGCGGGGGCGGCGGCTCCCAGTCCCCATAGGCCAGGCGCTCGACGAGCACCGCCGAGACACAGAGCACACCGCAGGCAAGGACGAGCCAACACGCCACCGTGGCTACCCGCCGAAGCATGCTACATCTCCTTTGCGCGTGGGCGCACCTCGCTGGCCCCGGCGGCCACGTCGCCGCCGGCGGCCCAGGGCGTGCGCGGACTCCGGCCGCGCGTTCACGTTATAGTATAGCGCGCTTCCCGCAATTGTCCAGCGCTTTTTCGACTTTTGGGCTTGTCTTCATGAGAGCAGGGGATGAATGGATGAATGGAAGGGTGGATGGGTGTCAGACAATCATCCATTCATCCACCCATCCAATCATCCCCTTTCGTGTCGGCCAGTGGCCGCGTCAGGGAATCGCCCCGCTGCCCCTGAGCTTGATGATCTCTACGATGGTCTTGTTGAACTCCTTGACGCACTTCTCGCGGTGGGTGCGTGCCTTCGGGTAGTCGCCGCTCGCGTAGGCGTCGGTGCAGAAGGCGAAGTTGGTCACTGCCTCCTTGAAGGCCTCGTGGACGCCTTCCGCTCCCTCGGGCGGGGTGAGCTTGAGGATGGCCCTGGCGTGAAGTGCGCCGAGCTCTTTGGCGTACTGGCAGAGAGCCTTGTCGTAGGGGTGTTTCTCCAACATCACCCCCACCTGAAGGCCGATGCGGGTGATGGTCTCGGCGAGGGTGACGTAGGAGCTCACCCGCTCCGCCTTCTTCTTCGCCTCGTCGGCCGCTCCCCCGCGGCTCAGGCCGGCCACGAGCACAAGACACGGAGCAATGACCAATGTGCAGCGCATTGGCATATCGCACCTCCTGGTTCTTCAATCGTCCTCGTCCTCGTCCCTCGTCCTCGACTCTTCTCCCCCCAAAGGGAAGCGAATCGAGGACGAAGGACGAGGACGAGGGACGAGGACGATAAGAGGCTCAGGCGCCGACGATGCGCCTGACCTGGGCGAGCGAGGCGGCGGAGTCGGTGCCGGCCGACGGGCTGTACTCCAGGCCAACGAAGCCCTGGTAGCCCGCCTTGTCAATGGCCGAGCAGATGTTCGCGTAGTTGAGCTCGCCCGAGCCGAACTCGTGGCGGCCGGGCACGTCGGCCGAATGGAAGTGCCCGATGAGGCCGATGTTCTCGGTGATGTTCTGGATCAGGTTGCCTTCCATGATCTGCTGGTGGTAGATGTCGAAGAGAAGCTTGACGTTGGGGCTGCCGACGGTGCGGCAGATGTCGAAGCCCTCGCGGCTCGACCAGAGGTAGTAGCCCTTGTGGTTCACAAGGGTGTTGAGGGGTTCGAGGACGATGGTGACGCCGGCCCGCTCGGCGTCGGCAGCCACGGCCTCGAGGCCCGCCACGATGCTGTCGTGCATCTGCCAGGCGGAGAGGCCGGGCTGGTCGTTGCCCACCGTGGCGATGAGAGTTCCGCACCCGAGGCGGTTGGCCACGGCAAGGCTCTCGCGTGTGGCGGCCACGAAGACGCTTCGCATCTCGGGGTTCACCAGGATGCCCTTTGGCCAGGCCTGCTTCATCGCGGGGTCCGCGCTGTCCACGCAGATTGCCGCGAGCTCGATGCCAGCTTCCTTCTTCGCGGCGAGCACGCCGTCGAGGTCGAGGCCGGTCCAGCCCCAGAACTCGAAGGCGGGCAGGCCCGCCTGCTTGACCAGCGCGACCCGCTTCACGAAGTCCTTTTCCTCGCGGAACAACATGCAGATACAGGCCGAGAGCTTCATCGGTTTCCTTTCTTCCCCCCTCTCGTTCCCACGCTCCGCGTGGGAACGACGCCTTGGACGCTCCGCGTCCTCTCTTCCGACGCAGAGCGTCGGGGATCTGCGTTCCCACGCGGAGCGTGGGAACGAGAAGTGATCGAATGAGTCGAATCAGTCGAGCAGTTCGATCCGCCCGATCGGGGCGCTAGCCCCTCCCCAGTTCCTTCGACCTCTTCGCCGCGGCCTCGACGGCCTGGATGAGAGCGGCGCGGAGGCCCTTCTCTTCGAGCACCTTCACCCCCTCGATGGTCGTGCCGCCGGGCGAGGCCACCATGTCCTTCAACTGAGCGGGGTGCTCGCCGGTTTCGAGCAAGAGGCGTGCGGCGCCGAGTGCGGTCTGGGCGGCCAGCTTGAGGGCAGTGTCGCGCGGCAGCCCGCAGAGCACCCCGCCGTCAGCCAGCGCCTCAATGACCAGTGCTACAAAGGCCGGCCCGCTCCCGCTCAGGCCCGTCACCGCGTCCAGCAGCGGGTCCGGCAGCAGGAACGCGATGCCGATGGAGGAGAGGATCGCGTGCACAAGCTCGCCATCGGCTTCCGTGGCGGCGGAGCCGAGCGCGTAGCCCGACGCTCCACGTCCCACCAGGCACGGGGTGTTCGGCATCACGCGCACCACCCGCGCCCCGGGCGAGAGCATGCGTTCGAGCTCGGCCAGGGTGATCCCCGCGGCGATGGAGACGACGAGCTTCTCGGCGGTGATGGCCGAGGCCAGCCCTGGCAGCACCTGGCGGACCACCGCGGGCTTGAGCGCGACAACGAGCACATCGCTCTCGCGCACGACCTCCAGGTTATCCCCTGTCGCCCGCACCTTCAGCGAGTTGGCGACCTCCGCCAGGCGGTCCTCGTCGCAGTCGCTCATCAGGATGCTGCTGGGGTGCGCCAGGCTGGCGCCGAGGATGCCGCGGGCCAGCGCCTCCCCCATCTTCCCTGCACCGAGAAAGCCGATCCTCTGTTCCACCACAGCGTCTCCCTTCGCATGCGATTGACCTTAGGGCAGACTATACCACAAGGCGGCGCGCCACGCAATCGCCTGATGCTCACACCACACAGCGCCCACACGTCAAGGTTGACACGCGCATGGGGGCGCGATATAATCGCCCGCGAAGGAGTGGTTGGGAGCCAAGCGAGGGGTGCGCCCGGCAAGGACAGATCGGTGCCTAAGCTTTACGTGGAACGCGGCTTGCTGCGCGGCCAGGAGCTCTTCCTGGCCGAGGGGAAGGCCTACACCCTGGGCAGGAGCACCACGTGCGCGCTGGTGCTCGACGACCCCATGACCTCGCGCGACCATTTCGGCGTGACGGTGAAGGACGGCCGCTTCTGGCTGCGCGACCTGGGAAGCATGAACGGCACATACGTCAACGGCGCGCGGGTGGAGAAGGCGGTTGAGCTGAAGGTCGGCGACCAGGTAGAAGCAGGCGAAACGCTCTTCTCAGTCCTCGGCGACGACGAGCAGCGAACCGTCGGCGGCATCGTCGGCCGCGACATCGCGGGCTACCGCATCCTCGAGCGCGTCGGGCGCGGCGGCATGGGCACCGTCTACAAGGCCCGCCAACTCTCCCTCGACCGCATCGTGGCGTTCAAGGTCCTCTCGCCCAACATGGCGGGCGACAAGGAGTTCATCCAGCGCTTCGCCGACGAGGTCCGTGCCGCGGCCAAGCTGGCGCACCCCAACGTCGCCAGCGCCTTCGGCGTGGGGCAGGACGGCCCGCTCCATTACTTCGTGATGGAGTTCATGGCCGGCGGCAGCCTTCAGGAGAAGATCGACCGCGAGGGGCGGGTGGCGCCGGACCGCGCCCTGCCCATTCTGATGGACGTGGCCCGCGGGCTGGCCTACGCCGAGGAGCGCGGGATCGTGCACCGCGACATCAAGCCCGAGAACCTGATGCTGGACGAGCATGGGGTGACGAAGATAGTGGACCTCGGGATAGCGTGCGAGCGGAAGGGCCGCCGCAGGGTCTCGCAGTCCGAGGGGGTGTTCGGCTCCGCACACTACATCGCCCCGGAGCAGGCATCCGGCGAGCACATAGACGGCCGCGCCGACATCTACGGCCTGGGCGCGACCGCCTACCACGCTCTCTCCGGGCGCACGATGTTCTCGGGCGAATCGCAGACCGAGCTCATGCGCAAGCAGGTGGAGGAGGAGCCCGAGCCGATCGAGAAAGTCGCCCCCTGGCTGCCCAAGAGCCTGTGCGCGGTGGTGACGAAGATGACGGCGAAGGACCCCGACGACCGCTACGGCTCGGCGAAGGAGGTCCTCGAGGCCCTTCAGAGCCTTGGGGCCGGCGCCACGGCTGCCACGCGGCCGGCCGAGCTACGCCACGTCGCCCAGATCGGCGCCCTGGCCGAGAAGCTGAAGACCACGAACCGCTACGCGCGCGAGCGCCGCAACAAGCTCCTCGTCGCCGCCCTGATCGGCGCACTGCTCCTCATCGCCGCACTGGTCTTCTTCCTCACGCGGCAATAGGACGACGCGGCGATGGTGGACCTGGCCGCATTCGAGGGAGGAGTGCGGATTGCCGTTCGTGCTCAGCCGAAGGCATCGCGGTCGGCTGTCGTCGGGCATCTGGCCAGGCGGCTGAAGGTGGCGGTGACGGCGGCCCCGACCGAAGGGAAGGCGAACCGCGCTGTCGAGGAAGTCCTCGCTCGCGCCCTCGGGGTGAGGCGTTCCGCAGTCGCCGTGGTGGCCGGGCACGCGTCCCGCGACAAGCTGGTTCACGTCTCCGGCCTCTCACTTCAGCAGGCCCGAGAGCGTCTGAGGTCCTTCTGTGACGATTCGTCCGCGTGTGTCGGACGGGGATGAGTGGATGACTGGATGGGTGGATGGATGTCAGAGAATCATCCATTCATCCACCCATCCAGTCATCCCCTCTTGTTGAGGCAGAGACGTCCAGTTCGTCATTCGGAGGCCCTATGGGCTTATACGAGCGCGTTCAAGAGGCGGTGGCTGTGGTCCGGCAGACGGCGCCGGAGGGGCCGCAGGTGGCCATCATCCCGGGGACCGGTCTCGACGGGATACTCGACCGCATCGAGAAGGAGCACGAGATTCCCTTCGAGGCGATCCCCGGCTTCGGCGAGACGACGGCGACGACGCACAAGGCGATGCTGGTCCTCGGCAGGCTCGGCGGCAAACGCGTCGTCGCCACGGGCGGACGCCACCACGTCTACGAGGGCTTCACAGCCGAGGAGGTGGCCTTCCCTACCCGCGTGCTCCGCGCCCTGGGGGCCGAGGTCCTCATCGTGTCGAACGCCGCGGGCGGGATGAACCCGCGCTATGGCGCGGGCGACATCATGCTGATCGAGGACCACATTAACCTGATGGGGGTGAACCCGCTGATCGGGGTGGCGGACGACCGCCTGGGCTCGCGCTTCCCCGACATGTGCGAGGCCTACAGCAGGCGGCTTCTCGCGCTGGCCGAGCGGGTGGCCCTGGCCGAGGGGGTCAAAGTGCACCAGGGGGTCTACGTAGCGGTGACGGGGCCGAACCTGGAGACGCGCGCCGAATACCGCTTCCTGCGCGCCATCGGGGCCGACTGCGTCGGCATGTCCACCGTGCCCGAAGTCATCGTGGGCGTTCAGGTGGGCTTCGAGATTCTCGGAATCACGTGCGTCACGGACCGCTGCCTCCCCGATGCGTTGGAGCCGGCCGACATCGGCCGAATTATTGCGACGGCGCAAGCCGCGGCGCCCAAACTCACGCGGCTGGTCGAGCGTGTGGTGGCGGAATGCTGAAGAACAGGGGATGAATGGATGAATGGATGAATGGATGAATGGATGGGTGGATGGGTGTCAGACAATCATCCATTCATCCACCCATCCATTCATCCCCCTTGGTGCAACGTAATCCTAGGATGGGCCAGATGAACTACCGTGACACAGTGAACCTGCCAAAGACGTCGTTCCCGATGAAGGCGAATCTGCGCCAGCGCGAGCCGGAGCTTCAGAAGCGCTGGCGCGAGATGGACCTCTACGGCCTGGTGCGGAAGGCCCGCGCGGGCGCCCCGAAGTACATCCTCCACGACGGGCCGCCCTACGCCAGCGGCGACCTCCACATCGGCACCGGCATGAACAAGGTGCTCAAGGACATGGTGGTGCGCTCGCGGACGATGATGGGCTGCGACGCGCCCTTCGTGCCGGGCTGGGACTGCCACGGCCAGCCGATCGAGCAGCGAGTGCTCCAGGACCTCGGGCATGACGCGCTGAGCACGCCCGCCGCCGAGATTCGCCGCCGCAGCCGCGCCTTCGCCGAAAAGCACATGAAGGGCCACATCAGGCAGTTCCAGCAGCTCGGCGTCCTCGGCGACTTCGACCACCCCTACACCACCCTGTCCTTCGCCTACGAGCGGGCGGCCATCGAGCTCTTCGCCGACCTGGTGGACAAGGGCTTCGTCTACAAGCGCCTCAAGCCGATCCACTGGGACTACGAGACCCGCACCGCCCTCGCCGAGGCCGAGCTGGAGTACGAGGACGTGCCCAGCCCGTCCATCTTCGTCAAGTTCCCAATGGCCGACGGCCTCCGCGACCTCTTCCCCGCCATCGGACCCGAGCCGGTCTCCGTGCTCATCTGGACCACCACGCCCTGGACGCTTCCCGCGAACCGGGCCATCGCGCTCGCGGCGGGAGCCGAATACGCAGCCGTCCGATACCCCGACCCCGTGACGAGGCGGGCGGAGACAGTCATCCTGGCCGAGGACCTTGTTGAGCGGGTGATGGCCAAGACGGGTGTTGGCGGGTTCGAGGAGTTGGGCCTCTGCCGCGGCAAGCAGCTCGAGGGGCGACACTACCGCCACTTCTTCACGGGGCGCCTCTGCCCCATCGTCCTCGCCCCCTACGTGAGCCTGGAGGACGGCACGGGCTGCGTCCACACCGCCCCCGGCCACGGACGCGAGGACTACGAGACCGGCCTGGCCTACGGGCTCGACATCTTCAGCCCCGTGGACGACGACGGGAAGCTGGCCACCGAGGCGGGGGAGTTCGCCGGGCTGCACGTCTTTGACGCCGACCCGAAGATCGTCGAGAGGCTCCGCCAACTGGGCCACCTGGTCCACGCCGAGACCATCTCCCACTCCTATCCCCACAGCTGGCGCTCCAAGAAGCCGGTCATCTTCCGCGCCACGGAGCAGTGGTTCATAGCCGTGGACCATCGCGGCCTCCGCCAGGCCCTCCTCGAGGCCATCAAGCAGGTGCGCTGGATTCCCGACTGGGGCCAGGGCCGCATCTCCGCGATGGTGAGCGAGCGCCCCGACTGGTGCATCTCGCGCCAGCGCGCCTGGGGCATCCCCATCCCCGCCTTCTACTGCACCGCGTGCAACGCCGTGCTCCTGACGAAGCGGACGGTCCTGGCCGTCGCCGAGCTCTTCGGCCGCGCGGGCTCCGACGCCTGGTTCCACACCGACCCCGCGGCCATCCTCCCCGCCGGCACGAAGTGCGGAAAGTGCGGCGGCACGGCCTTCCGCAAAGAAACCGACATCTTCGACGTCTGGTTCGAGAGCGGCGCGAGCCATCGCGCCGTCCTCACCACCACAGAGGGCCTCCGGTGGCCCGCCGACCTCTACCTCGAGGGCACCGACCAGCACCGCGGCTGGTTCCAGCTCTCCATGCTCACCGCCGTCGCCGCGAGCGACGCCCCGCCCTTCCGTCAAGTCCTCACCCACGGCTTCGTCGTGGACGAGAAGGGCGAGAAGATGTCGAAGTCCCTCGGCAACTTCATCTCGGTCGAGGACGCCCTCAGGGAGTTCGGCGCCGAGCTCCAGCGCCTCTGGACCGCCAGCGTGGACTACCTGGCCGACATCAACGCCTCGCGCGACATCATCGCGCGCATGGACGAGCCCTACCGCCGCTTCCGCAACACCTTCCGCTACCTCCTGGGCAACCTCCACGACTTCGACCCCGCGAGGCACCGCGTCGCCCCCGAGCAGATGCCGGAGGTTGACCGCCTGACCCTCTCTCGCACCCACCGCCTCATCCGCGACGTGCTGGAGGCCTACGAGGGCTACCAGTTCTACCGCGTCTACCAGCGGGCCTATCAGTTCTGCACGGTGGACCTGAGCGCCTTCTACCTGGACGTTGTGAAGGACCGTCTCTATTGCGAGGCGGCGGACTCACTTGGCCGACGCTCGGCCCAGACGGTGCTCTATGAGGCGCTCGAGGCCCTTGTCCGTCTCCTCGCGCCCATCCTCATCCACACCTGCGAGGAGGTCTGGGACGCCATGCCCTGTAGTGGAATAGGTGGTGGCACAGGCGTCCCGCCTGTGACTGACACAGGCAAGATGCCTGTGCCACCAAGACTGCCGAGCGTCCACCTCAGCCGCTTTCCGGAGGCCCGGGCCGACCTGATAGACGACGAGCTCGAGGCGCGCTGGGGCCGCCTCCTGGCGGTCCGCTCGGACGCCGCCCGCGAGCTCGAGAAGCTCCGGGCCGACAAGAAGATCGGCAGCGGCCTCGACGCCGCCGTGACCCTCTTCGCCGAGGGCGACCTTCTCGGCTTCCTCAAGGCACACGAGGCCATCCTGCCCGAAGCCTTCATCGTCTCAGAAGTCTTCGTGGCGGCAGGCACCTCCTCAGAGGCGGTCGCTGGCACCGACGCCCCCGGCCTCGGCGTGCTCGCGAAGGTGTCGGACCGCGCGAAGTGCGCCCGCTGCTGGCGCCTCCTGCCCAGCGTCGGCCACGACGCCGGCCACCCCCAGCTCTGCGGCCGCTGCGCCACCGTCGTCCGCGCGCTAAGCACAGAAGGGTAGATGCTCAGGATGGACCCAACATGCGGGCGCGGCCCAGCCCGCAGGGCGGCAGCGCGATAGCCACGGGCGTAAGCCCGTGGAAAGCGATGGGCACACACGCCCAGCCCCCGCAGGGGGCGGCAGAGACCATCGGAGGCGCGCGGACCGTGGCTTCTGCCGCCCCCTGCGGGGGCTGGGAAGGGGGTAACGCCGCGTTCCACGGGCTTACGCCCGTGGCTATCGAGCTGCCGCCCCCTGCGGGGGCTGGGCCGGCGTGAACGACGTAGGTTAGCGCCATTTGGGAACGTTGACATGATGAAGCACCTCAAGCTGGCGGTCCTCCTCTCCGGCAGCGGCAGAACGCTGGAGAACTTCTTCACGCAGATTGCGGAGGGGAAGCTGGATGCTGAGGTGGTGGTGGTGGGGTCAAGCCGGCCGGATGCCTACGGCCTCGAGCGGGCGCGCCAGCGCGGCGTGCCAACGTTCGTTGTGCCGTCGCGCAAGCACAGGGATACGGCGAGCTTCAGCCGCGCCGTCCTCGCGCAGCTCGCGCCCTATGACTTCGACCTCCTTCTCCTGGCCGGCTTCATGTGCCTCATCACCATCCCGCCGGAGCTGGAGGGGCGTGTGATGAACATTCACCCCGCCCTCATCCCTGCCTTCTGCGGAAAGGGCTTCTACGGACACCACGTCCACGAAGCCGTCCTCCACTCCGGCGCACGCATCTCGGGCTGCACCGTGCACTTCGTGGACAACGTTTACGACCACGGCCCGATCATCGTCCAGAAGGCCGTCCCCGTGCTCGACGACGACACGCCCGACACCCTGGCGGCCCGGGTGTTCGAGCAGGAGTGCGTGGCGTACCCCGAGGCCGTGCGCCTCTTCGGCGAGGGCCGCCTGCGGATCGAGGGACGCCGCGTGAGGGTGCTGGGCAAGCCATAGGACAGATCGGACCGGTCTGGGGGAAGCCCCATGCGTCTGCTGCTCGTCGAAGACGAATCGAAGGTCGCCAGCTTCATCAAGAAGGGCCTGGAGGCCGAGAAGTACGCCGTGGACGTGGCCGCCGACGGCGAGGACGGGCTCCACCTGGGGTCCTCGGAGGACTACGATCTGGTCCTGCTCGACATCCTGCTGCCGAAGCTCAACGGTTACGAGGTGCTGCGCATGCTGCGCGATAGGGGCATCCGCACCCCGGTCATCATGCTCACGGCGCGGAGCGCGCTCGACGACCGCGTGAAGGGCCTGGACCTCGGGGCCGACGACTATCTGGTGAAGCCGTTCGCCTTCGAGGAGCTCCTTGCGCGGGTGCGCGCCCTCCTGCGCCGCCGCGCCGCCAGTCCAAGCCCCATTCTGCGCGTCGGGCAGCTCGTCGTGGACCCCGTGGCCCACAAGGCCACCGCCCGCGGCCACGCCCTTGACCTCACGGCAAAGGAATACTCGCTTCTCGAATACCTCATGCGCCACGAGGGGGCCGTCTGCACGAGGGCCATGATTGCGCAGCATGTGTGGGACATTAATTTCGACACCTACACGAACCTGATAGACGTGTTCATCAACCATCTTCGCAAGAAGCTTCAGGTGCACGGCTGCGAGCGGATGATCCAGACCGTGCGGGGGGCGGGCTATGTCCTCTCCGCGTCCTAAAGTCGCCTTCTTCCGCCGCGCGCGCTTCCGCCTCACCTTCTACTACACCGCCATCCAGCTCCTCTGCCTCAGCGCGCTCGCCGCCTTCCTCTACGCACGCGCCGAGCGGAGCATGTTCCAGGAACTCGAGAAGTTCATCCGCGACGACGTCTCGGACCTCATGGCAAGGGTCTACGAACTCAAGGACGACTGGCAGACAATCCAGGCCCGGCTGGACACCGAGAGCCGCGGCGAGCGCTTCTATGAGCTGAGCTTCCGCCTGCTCGACCCGCAGGGCAAGATGCTCGCCTGCTCGCGCACCTTCCGCGAGGCCAAGACCAAGCCGATCACGGAGACGCAGCTCCACGACGCCTTGGATGGCGAGGCCCAGGAGGAGATCGTGCGGCTGCCCGATCGCGCCCATCCCCACCTGCTCCTCACCCGCCCGTCCTACGACCCGCAGACCAAGAAGGTCCGCTACGTGGTGCAGACCCTCGCCTACCTCGAGCCGCTCGAGAAGCTCACGCGGCGGCTCCGCACGAACATCTTCAGCGCCATCCCGCTCTTCATCCTGCTCACCTGGTTCGCCGGCTACGCCCTCGCGCGCAAGGTCCTCAAGCCCATCGGCATGATCTCGCGCACCGCGCGCCAGATCACCTCCACCAGCCTCAACGAGCGGCTCGTCCGCTCGAAGTCGGGCGACGAGTTCGACATGCTCTCCGCGACGCTGAACGACATGATCCGCCGCCTGGAGGAGTCGTTCACCCTCACCCGCCAGTTCGCGGCCGACGCCGCCCACGAGCTCCGCACCCCCCTCACCATCATGCGCGGCGAGGCTGAAGTCCTACTCCGAAGCGGCACCAGGGACCCCGCCGCCTATCAGGCCGTCCTCGAAAGCACCATCCGCGAATACGACAGGATGATCCACATCATCACCCAGCTCCTCCTGCTCGCGCAGGCCGACGCCGGCACGGTGAAGCTCGGCAGCGAGCCGCTGCGGCTCGACGAGCTCCTCGCCGAGGTCGGCGAGACCTTCAAGATCGTCGCTGAGCACGAGCGCCTCACGATGGAGTTCGACAGCTTCCCCGAGGTGGTCGTCAACGGCGACCGCGCGCGGCTCCACGAGCTCTTCGCAAACATCCTCGACAACGCGGTCAAATACACCCCGCCCGGCGGCCGCGTGGCCATCGCCTGCGCGGTGGGCCAGGACGACGTGCGCGTGGCCATCGCCGACACCGGCATCGGCATCGCCCCAGAGCACCACGAGAAGGTCTTCGGGCGTTTCTACCGCGTCGAGAGCTCGCGTTCGCGCGAGACCGGCGGGGCCGGCCTCGGCCTAAGCATCGCACGCTGGATCGCCAGGGCACACGGCGGCCGCATCGAGCTCCAGAGCGCCCCGGGGGCCGGCAGCACCTTCACCGTCGTCCTCCCCCTCCCCGTCGCGCTTGAGAGCCAGGCCGCCACCGAGCCCGCGAAGCGGCCCCCGAGCCCGCCCGCGTGACAGAGACCCCAGGGCGCGATTCGCAATCCGTAATCCGTAATTCGTAACAGGAAAAAGGCAAGACCCTCGTCACGCGCTCTGCTCTTCGGCTTCTCTGGTTACGGATTGCGGATTACGCATCTCGCATTACGGATTGCCTCCGATGAGTGCAACGCGCGTTCTCCACCATCCCGCCTTCTACGCCGCGCTCCTTGCGCTCTGCGCGGCGTCGTTCGTCGAGGGCGTGCTGCCGCCGCAGGCGGCGCCCGGCGTGATGGCGCCCGCGCCGGCGCCTGTGGAGCGCGAGGCGGCCTTCGCCACGGCCGCCGCCGTTCTGATCCCCCTTCTCCTGGGCGCCGGCTTGGCCGTGGGCTACGTGGTGCTCCGCGCGCACAACGTCCTGGTCTTCCCGCGCTGCGAGTTCCCGCTGGCGCCCTGGCCCGGCTGGCACCTTCTGCGGGCCGGCATCGCGCTCTTCACTTTCGTCCGCGGCGTCGGCATCGGCCTGGCCTGGGTGCGCCACCTACAGGAGGCCGAGGGCTGGCAGCGTTGGCTCCCCGCCGGGCTGCTCCCCGTGGCGGCCTCCAACCTCACGATGCTGCTCGCGTGCGGCTTCACGATGGCGCTCGTCGCGGCACACGGCAGCCCCCTGAGCCTCCTCGGCCTCCGCGAGCCGCGCCCGCTGCGGCGCGCGCTCCTCGGCGTGACAGGCTTCCTGATGCTCTATCCGCTGTTGTACCTCGCAAGGCTTGTGGTGGAGACCCTGGCACCCCGTGTGGGGCTGCCGACGCAGCCGCCGGAGCTCCTCGTCCAGCTCGCCGGCGTGTCGCCCCTCGCGTCGGCCGTGGCTTTTTTCGGCATCGTGGTTGTGACCCCTCTGGCGGAGGAGGTGTTCTTCCGCGGCTTCTTCTATGCCACGCTGCGGCGGCAGCTCGGGCCGCTCGGCTCAATCCTCCTCAGCGCACTCGTCTTCGCCTTCCTCCACAGCCACCTGCTCGGCGTCGTTCACCTCTTCCTGGTCGGGTTCCTCTTCGCCTACCTCTACGAGCGGACCGGCTCCCTCGCGGCCTCGATAGCCGCCCACGCCGCCTACAACCTCTACGTCCTCCTCCTCGCCTCGCTGACCATTCGCAGTTGAACGTCTTGCCTCCCTCCCCGGCACAAGAGCGCACGGCATTGACAGCACAACCGTTCCTTGGGCAGAGAAAGCGTGAGCCGGATTGTGCATCGTCAGTGCCCCTTCTTAGGCGATCACTCTCCGGTTGGGCTCGGGGGGCGGCCGCCAGCCAGCATCTGCACAAGGCACCCCCTTGTGCCCCGTGACCTGCAACCCTCGAGGTCAAGGGTAGGGACGCCAAGATGGCCACTTGTGCGCAATAGGAAGTGGGCGCCTTGACGGCGACGGAGTCGCGAGGGGTGCCGAGCCACAACCTATTGCGAGCCCGAGCCTTGTGGCGTCACCCCCTCCGCCGTCCCCCACCTTTCGCCGCCCCTCAAGGCGCCCACTTCCCTCTCTTCGGCGGGAGCCAACCGAGCGAGACTGTGCGCCTTTAAGGGCATCATCACCCGCGCGCCCAGAGGAGAAGACCGCCTGAAGGCCCAACTACCAACAGGTTGTGGCCTATGTAACTCGCCACGATTCTCGATCAATCCCCGTGTTGTAGGCGGGGCGTGCCCTCGGCTTCGCTCGGGCCAGGCCCTGCCCCGCGTCCCCGATCTTCGCGGGCCAGAGACGGCTCGCGCACGCCGCGCACGCAAGCCGCGCGGCAGTTGAACGGAGCCCTGCGGTTCTGGTATGCTGCCGTCCGCAGGGTGTGGCGCGCGTTCCCGGAGTCCCTCACACACGGAGGTTCCTGGCATGAGCCTGCTGGTTGTGCTGGTGGTGGCGGTGCTGGTGGTGACGGGGATGGGCATTGCGCTCCTGGGCAGCGTCAAGCTGGCGCTGGCGAGGAAGCTGAAGATAGACGAGGCCCGCATCGGCGGCCTGCTCGCCATGTTCGGCTTCACGCTCATCCCGACCATGCTGGCGGCGGGGTTCCTCAGCGACCACTTCGGGCGCCAGCCCGTGACCATCGGAGGCGCGCTCCTGTTCACCGCCAGCCTCGTGGTGCTGGCGCAGGCGGCGTCGTACTGGATGGTGCTCGCCGCGGTGCTGCTCCTGAGCGCGGGGTGGGCCGCGCTCATCAACATCGTGAACCCACTCCAGCTCCCGGCCTTCGGAGGCGAGAAGGCGTACGCGACCAACATGGGCTGTTTCATCTTCGGCATCGGCTCGTTCGTCACGCCGCTCGGCGTGGCCTTCCTCATCAGGCGGCTGGACCTCCGCCGCACACTCCTGCTCCTGAGCGTGTCTGGCCCGGTGATGGCGGCGCTGGCGTGCGCGGCCGAGTACCCGGCCCGCGAGGCGGCGGGACAGGTGGCCGCGCCCGGCCTCGGTGTGCTCCTCGGCAGCCCGGTGATGTGGCTTCTCGCGCTCGCCCTGTTCTTCTACATGCCTGCCGAAGCCACGATGGCCGCCTGGGCAACGACCTATCTGGGCGAAAGGGGGATGAAGGAAGGCGCGGCCTCCGGCCTCCTGTCGGGCTTCTGGCTCGCCTACACCGCCTCGCGGCTCGTCGCCGCCCTCACCATCCCCAAGGGCATGGAGACGCTGGTCATCTACACCCTCTCGGTGCTCTCCCTGGGGGTCTGGGTGGGGGTGGTGTGCTGCCGTGGACGGATTCTGGCTGCGGTGCTGGTGATGGCCGTCGGGATCGCCTTCGGCCCCCTCTACCCCACGTTCATGGCGGTGCTGCTGGGGCACTTCCGGGAGGAGTTGCACGGCCGCGCCGTCGCCGTCTTCTTCACCCTCGGCGGCCTGGGCTGCACCGTGATCCCGATGCTCATCGGCGCCTACGCGCGGCGCAAGGGGGTCCAGCGCGGCTTCATCCTCGCCGCCACCTCCGTCGCCGCACTCTGCCTCGTCGCCTTTCTCCTCCTGCGGAACACCTGAACAGGCCTCAGCGATTCAGAGCGCTTGATGGTGGGGCGGGGGCATGCTAAGATGCTGCCCTCTATCTTGACGCGGCCACAGGCCGCAACCAAAGGGGATGATTGGATGGATGAATGGATGATTATCTGACATTCACCCACCCATCCATTCATCCATTCATCCATTCATCCTCGCCACCATGTGCGCAAGCCTCGCACGAGTCATGGCCGAAGGGTCTACTGGCCTGAGAGGCTGGCAGAGAAGCCATGTCGCTGCTGCTTGATCTAGCGTACGGTGTCGGCGTGGCGCTGGCCTCGCCGCTCCTGGCCTACAAGGCGCTCACGAGCAAGAAGTACCGCACCGGCTACCGCGAGCGGTTCGGGGGCGTCGCCCCGCGAGAGGGCGAGGGGCCTTGCGCCTGGTTGCATGCGGTGTCGGTGGGCGAGATGAACCTCGTGCGGCCGCTGATCGAGGCGTTGGCGAAGGAGCGGCCCAACTGGGAAATCGTGCTTTCGACCACGACCTACACCGGCCGGGACGCGGCCGCGAAGCTCTACCCGGACCGCCGCGTGGTCTATTTTCCTCTCGACTTCACGTTCGCGGTGCGGCGGGCGATGCGGCGGCTGCGCCCCGACCTCATCGTGCTGGTGGAGCTTGAGGTCTGGCCGAACTTCCTGGCCGCCGCGGAGCGGCGCGGCGTGCCCGTGGCCATCGTGAACGGGCGCCTCGGCGAGCGCTCGTTCGGCCGCTATCGCCTCATCCGCCCGCTCGTCGCACGCTGGCTCAAACGCGTCGCCCGATTCTGCGTCCAGACCTCCGCCTACGCCGAGCGGCTGAAGGCGCTCGGGGCCCCCCCCGAACGCGTGGTGGTGACGGGGAACATGAAGTTTGAGTCCGCGCCCGTGGCCCAAGACCGCCTGAAGGCGGAACTACAAACGCTGGCGGCCAGTTTCGGTCTTGGGGCTGACGAGCCGCTCCTCATCGGCGGGTGCACCTGGCCAGGCGAGGACGAGGCGCTGCTGGACATGTATCCTCGGCTCAAGGCGGAGTTCCCGGCTCTCCGCCTCCTCCTGGCCCCGCGGCAGGCCGACCGCTTCGGGCCGGTCGAGCAACTCGTCCGCCGCGCCGGCCTCCCCTGCGTCCGCCGCACGGCGCTCAAGGAGGGCGTGCGGGGCGAGCCAGGGGCCGTCATCCTGCTCGATACCATCGGCGAGCTGGCGCGCGTCTACGCCCTCGGCACCCTGGTCTTCGTGGGAGGCAGCTTGATTCCACACGGCGGGCAAAGTACAATTGAGCCTTCCGCGCAGGCCAGGCCGGTCCTCTTTGGGCCGCACACGGGCAACTTCCGCGACGTCAACGAGCAGTTGCTCGCGGCCGGCGCGGCACGCCGCGTGGCCGACGCCGCGGAGCTCGAGGCCGCTCTTCGGGAGCTTCTCGCCAACCCCGAAGCGGCCGCACAGATGGGACAACAGGGCCGACAGGTCGTAGACGCCAACCGCGGCGCCACGCGCCGCACGCTTGAGGCATTGGAGCCGCTCTTCCGGACCTCGCAACCGAAAGGAACGCAGAAGCAATGAGCCAAGGCGCGCGCAATCACCTCTTCACCTCGGAAGCCGTGACGATGGGCCACCCGGACAAGGTGGCCGACCAGATTTCGGACGCCGTGCTCGA
>VGYW01000162.1 GCA_016872875.1 Planctomycetota bacterium
GGAGACTACGTGGTGTTGCCCGCGACCCTGGGGGCTTGCTTTCGTCATTGAGCATTCCGGGCTTGGAGATTGTTTGGTGCTTGGCGTTTGGCTCTTGGGATTTCCCGCATTTCGTGAGAAATGCGGGCTAAGTGGCCGCGTTCGCAAGTACGGTGACGTATCGAGCGCCTTGACGCGGCCACTCTGCGGGGGGTTTGGGGGGACGCAGAAGTCCCCCCCAAGGGGTGACAGTGGAGCGGTGGGAACTGGTGCAGATCGAGAGTGCCACTCCTTGAGGGGCGCGGGTGGCACTCTCGAGCGACAGTGGCGGCGGCCGGCACGAAGCGGCTCTACTCGTGGCGGAGGGCCTCGATGGGGTCCATGACGGCGGCGCGGTAGGCGGGGTAGATTCCGAAGATGAGGCCGACGGCGAGCGAGATGGAGAAGGCGAGGACGCACGAGGCGGGCGTGACGATGGTGAGCATGCCGGCGAAGCGTGTGACGAGGTAGGGGGCGAGAAGGCCCAGGCCGACGCCGAGGATGCCGCCGGTGGATGAGACGAGGGTGGTCTCGGTGAGGAACTGGGCGATGATGTCGCGTCGGCGGGCGCCCAGTGCGCGGCGGATGCCGATCTCGCGGGTCCGCTCCGTGACCGTGGCGAGCATGATGTTCATGATGCCGATGCCGCCGACGATGAGGGAGATGGCGGCGATGATGCCGAGGACGAGGTTGAACATCTGCTTGGTCCGCCGCGCGCGCTCGAGGAGCTCGAGGGGGACGATGATCTCGTAGTCCTGCTTGCTGTGGGCGTGGCGCAGGACGCGCTCGACGGCTTTTGCGGTGACGGCGACGTCTTCGAGCTGGGGGACCTGGACGATGATGCTGTGGAGCTGGATGATGCTGGCTTCCCAACTGCCTGAGCGGCGGCGCATGTCAATGTCGCCGTAGCGGCCCTGGGCGGTGGTCATGGGGATGTAGACGTCGATGCCGGCGGTGGGGTCGCTTCCGGCGGAGCCGGCCCTGGCGGAGCTTGCGCGGAGGATGCCGACCACCTGGTAGCAGTCGCCTCCCGCGCGGACGGTTTCGCCGAGTGGGTCTTCGAGGGGGAAGAGCCTTCGGGCGACCGGCTCGTTGAGGACGCAGACGGCGGCGTGCTGGCGCATGTCGAGGATGGTGAGGAACCTGCCGCGCAGGAGCGCGCGGTTCGCCACGTCGCGATACCAGGGCACGGTGCCCACGATGTTGCCGTCCACCCGCCGCTGGTTGCGGACGACGTGGCGGCGGAGGTGGCGGGCCGGGACGACGACTTCGACGCCTGGGACGGTGGAGCGGAGGCGTTCGGCGTCGGTGTAGGTCAGGCCGTATTTCAGCGCGCGGGTCTGTTCGGCGGCCACGGAGCCTTCCTCGGGCGGCTTGACGCTGTTGATGATGATGTTGTTGCTCCCGAGCTGGCGGATCTGCTCCTGGACCTCGAAGGAGAGGCCTTCGCCGATTGCGAGCATGACGATGACGGATGCGACGCCGAGGATGATGCCGAGGGAGGTGAGGACGGAGCGGAGCTTGTGGAGTCCGATGCTCTTGAGGCCCATCCGGATTGTGCGCTGGACGCGGAAGCCGAGCATTGGCGGTCCCTATTTCTGATTTCTGATTTCTGATTTCTGATTGAAGCCCAGGGCCATCGAGTCGCTCCTTCCGCCAGAACTCTTCCTCGGTTGAAATCAGCAATCAGCAATCAGCGATCAGCAATCAGAAATCCTCACCGGTCGTCCACCACGCGGCCGTCCACGAGGCGCACGATCCTGTGCGCGTGCTGGGCCACGGAGGGGTCGTGCGTGACCATGAGGATGGTCTTGCCGCGCGCGTTGAGCTGGTCGAGCATGGCGAGGATTTCGCGGCCGGTCGCGGTGTCGAGGTTGCCGGTCGGCTCGTCGGCGAGGACGACGAGTGGGTCGTTTGCCATGGCGCGCGCGATGGCCACGCGCTGCTGCTGGCCGCCTGAGAGCTCGGAGGGGCGATGGTGGAGGCGGTCGCCGAGGCCGACGAGTTGGCCCAGGGCGGCGGCCCGCTCGTGGCTCTCGTGCGCCGACCAGCCCTGGTAGAAGAGGGGCACCTCGATGTTTTCGAGGACGGAGAGCTGCTGGATGAGGTTGTAGGACTGGAAGATGAAGCCGAGTCGGCGGCAGCGGATGTCGGAGAGCTCGGAGTCGGTCAGGCCGGCGACGTCCTCGCCGCCGAGGTAGTAGGCGCCCGAGGTCGGCGTGTCGAGGCAGCCGAGGATGTTGAGGAGGGTGGACTTGCCGGAGCCCGACGGCCCCATGATGGCCGCGTAGTCGCCCTTGTCGAAGGCGAGGCTGACCTCGCGGAGGGCATGGACTTCTGTCGGCCCCATCTGGTAGGACTTGCTGAGCTCTCGGAGTTCGGCGATGGGCATGGCGCTAATCCAGCCGCGAGCCACGAGCCGCGAGCTACGAGCATGGGGAGAAACGGCTCGAAGCTCGAAGCTCGCGGCTCGAAGCTCTAGGGTCTGGGGGGCCGGCCTTCGCCGCGGGGGCGGCCGGGGCCGCGGCCGGGCGAGCCGGAGGGCCTGCCGGGCGGACGCTCCCCGTCAGGCCCCGGCCCCTTTGGGGGCTGCTCGAGGGCCGGAGGGCCGGGCGGAGGGGGGGCGCCATTGAGCTCTTCCTCCGCCTTCTTCTTTTCCGCGGCGGCCTCCTCCTCCTGCACCGAGACCACTTGCGGGGCCTCCATCAGGATACGCTCGCCCACGGCCAGGCCGCTGGCGATCTCGACCATCTTGTCGTTCGCCTCGCCGGTCACCACTTCGCGGAGCTCCTCCTGGCCGTCGGGGCGGACGACGTAGACGATGGTCTTGCCGCGATGGGTTCCGACGGCCTGGACTGGGGCCTGGACGACGCCCTTGAGGGTCTTCACGTCAATCTCGACCTCCGCCGACATGCCCGGCTTGAGGCCGGTCAGGTCGCCCGCCAGGCTGATCTCCGTGTCGTACTCCTTCAGGTCGGGGTTCAGCCACGAACTCGACGTGTTGGGGAGCGTGGCCACCTTGAGCACCTTCCCCGTGAAGGAGCGGTTCGGGAAGGCGTCCACGCGGGTGCGCGCCGGGAGGTCCACCCTGACCTTGTCCACGACCGATTCGTGGACCTTGATCTTCACCGCGAGGGTGGAGAGGTCAGGCATCTTGATGATCTCCTGGCGCTCGATGACGGTGGAGCCGACGTCGATGGGGTTGCTGCGGCGGTGCCATTCGCCGCCGGAGGTGGCGTAGACGACGAGGCCCGGCTTCGTGGCCTTCATCTCGCAGTATTCGAGCTGGGCAGTGAGCTTGGCGAGCTTGTCCTTCTGGAGGAGGTATTTGGCCTCGGTGGACTTCACCTCGGCCTCGGCGGCGGAGATTGTGGCCCGCGCCCTGGCCTTGATGCGTTCGAGCTCCTTGCCCGCCTCGCTGTAGCCTGAGAGGAGCTTCTCGGCCTCCTTTGGCAGGTCGTAGCGCAGGTAGAGCTCGCGGGCGGTGAGGGCCTGTTCGAGGGCGATCTGGGCGCGGAGCAGGGCAAGCTGCTCGGCCTCGAGCTGCTGCGAGCTCTTGATGCCCAGGCGCTTGAGGCGGGCGTAGCTCGCCACCTTGTCGGCCGCGCGCTTGAACTCTTCGATTGCCAGGCCGATGTCGGCGTCGTGCTTCCGGCTCTTCTGGAGCACGGTTCCGCCGACCTGGGCGATCTCGGATTTCTGATTTCTGATTTCTGATTTCTGATTTTCGATTTTTGATTTCTGATTTTCGATTTCTTCCTTTTGATTTCTGCCTTCTGAGGTTGAAGCCGGCGTCTCCGAGGCGCCGGGCTCGGGGGGCTTGGCGGAGTCCTTCACTGCGTTCTGGACCTCGAGGAGCGACTTTGCGATGTCGAGCTCGACGCCCTTGCGGTGTGCGACGGCCTCGTCGTGGAGGCGGAGTGCCAGCCTCGCGAGGTCGAGGCGCCCGGCAAGGGCCTCCTCGGCGAGCTGGCGGCCAACGTAGGCCTCGAGGTCCATGCGCCCGAACTTCTCGTTGAGCTCGCCCTGCTTGGTCTTGCTCTCGCCCGAGCTGCGCTCGATGTCGAGGAGCTCCTTGGCCTGCTTGTAGGCCGCCTCGGTCGTCGCAAACGTCACCTGCTGCTGGGTCAGCCGCTCCTGGATGTCCGAGGAGTCCAGCTCGACGAGGACCTTGCCGTTCTTGACGTCCTCCTCGGTCACGATGGTGCCTTCTGGGATGAGGCCAATGATGGTGGCCTGGCCTTCGACCTTGGACTTGACGATCTCGGAGCGGAGTGCGTCGAGGCTGCCTGTGTCGTTGACGACGATGGGCAGGTCGCCGCGCTGGACGATGTAGGTGGCGCGGAGGATGGCCGGCCCCTGGGTCTGCGGCTGCCAGAAGCGCCACAAGCGCCACATTCTGACCGCGCCGCCCGCGGCCAGGAGCGCCAGCGTCAGCACCCAGGGCCACAGCCGGCGTCGGCGGCGCCGCCGCGGCACGTGGAGGGCGTCGAAGGCGAAGTCCTGGCCCCCCGGCGCTCCGGCGGCTCCCGGCGGAGCGGTGGTGGGCAGGGCGAGGTCCCCGAGGGCCTCCGCCCCGTTGAGCGAGTTCCGCTTGCTATGGGTTGCCATCGGTTAGTTCCTGCCACACGCCGTCGGCGCCCACGCGCAGTAACTCAGTATCGCGCCAAAGGGCCAGGCGTGCAAGCGCGTGGTCCACGAGCGTGCGGGTCAGGGAGTTCTGGGCGTTCACGAGTGCCTCGTTGGCCTCGAGGAGGTCGCGTGCGAGTGCCTCGCCGACCTTGAAGAGCTCGCGCGCGGCCTGCTCGCGGCGCTGGGCGAGGGCCACGCTGTCGCGCTCGATGCGGTGGCTCGCCACGGCCTCCTGGAGGGTGCGCCAGGCCTGGCGCACGTCCAGCTTCACCTGCTCGCGGAGCTGCTCGGCGCTGCGCCGCGCGCGCTCGTGGCCCACCAGCGCGCTGCGGTAGGCGTTGCGCTCTTCCACGCGGCGGAAGGGGAGGTCCACCGTCAGGCCGGCCGAGTAGGTGCCGCGCGTCGGCTCGAAGCGTAGGAACTGCGTGGGCTCCTTCGTCGGCACGTTCGCCGCAAGCCGCAGGTCAATGTCCGGCTCCAGGCCGTTCTTGGCGATCTCCACGGCGCGCTCGGCGTCCGCGGTGCGGTCGACCGCCGTGAGGAGGTCGAGGCGCCGCTCGAGCGCGGTCTCGAGCGCGGTGTCGGGCGACACGGCGGCGTCGCGGAGGCCCGCCTCGCGCAGCCGGTCGGCCTCGGCGGGGTCGAGCTCCACCGGCCCCTCGGCGGGGAGGCCGAGGAAGACCTTGAACTCGTCGAGCTGCTCGCGGAACTGTCGGACGGCGCGCACCCAGTTGGCCTCGGCGCGCAGCTCGTCCTGGCGCATCTGGTCCACCTGTAGGGCCTCGACGAGGCCCTCGCGCTTCTCGGCCTCGCGGTCGAGGCGGCTCTGGCGGATGCGCTTGTAGTTGCTCCACTGGTTCATCACCGTGTCGCGCTGCTGGAGCACGCGGTAGTAGCGGCTGGTGACGTCGAAGCAGAAGCTCCTGCGGAACCGCTCGAAGGTCCGGACCGCGTAGACGACGTCGCGCTCGGCCTGGGTGAGGGCCTCGCGCGCGACGAGGCGCCCGGCCCGGCGGCAGAGCGGCTGGAGGTACTCGAAGGCCAGGAGCGACGTGGCGGTGGTCCGCGGGTCGCCCGTCGAGAAGCGCATGAGGTCGGTCGCCACGCTCGCGGTCACGCGGCCGCCGAGCTCGAGGAGCTGGCTGACCGCGAAGTCGGAGGCGAGCGCGCCCGAGGAGTTGTCGGGGCCGTCGGTGGCTGTCGCGGCGAGAAGTCCCGACCACTGTGGCCGCCAGCGGAAGCGCTCGAGGGTGAGCGCGAGGGCCGCGAGGTAGAGGTCCTCCTTGCGGCTCTGGTAGTCCCGGCTCAGCCTTGCGGCGAGCTCGAGGGCCTCGCGGAGCGTCAGCCGCACCGCCCCCTCCAGCGGCGGGATGCCCTTCCCCTTGTCCACAAGCTCGATGTCGGCCGCGGTCAGCGGCTTCTCCATCGCGTAGGACTTCTTCGGCGCCGCGAAGCGCGCCAGCTCCGCGGCGTCGGCAGGCTCGATCGTGAAGCCCAGCGAAGTCCCGAGCACCTTGGCCTGCTGAACCGACAGGATATGGTAGACCTCGCGGTCGGCGTCGGCCTTGAACTTCGCCGCCTTCACCTTGCAGCAGGACGCCACGCTGCCGCACGCGGCGAGCAGGCACATGAGCATCCAACTGCGTCCGCACGACGCCATCGGCCCGGTTCCTTGAGCCTTCAGCTCCCGCCGTCCATCGCTCCCTGCTAGGTTATCATTATCCGAAGCGATCTTCAACCCCAATTGCGCGTCACCAGAGGAATCAGGCGTCGTGGGCGAAGTGGGAGCGCAGGAGGGCATATTCGTCGGCCCCCCGGCGGATGGCTCGGGCAGCAGCTTGGGTGGCGGCCTGCATCTCGGAAGCGGTGAGGGGGCGGAAGTCGCGGGCGGCTTGCGCTGCGCGGCGGACCTCTTCGGGCTTCTTCACGCCGATGATGGCGCAGGCGACGCCTGGGACGCTCAGGGGGTAGCGGAAGGAGGGGCCGTAGTCGGCGGCCAACTGCCCCTCGCCGCCCAGCACCTTCATGGCGGCGAGGCCCATGCCCATCTTGTGGCAGCGCGCCAGGAGCGCGCCGCCGCCCTCCGCCACGGCCAGGGCATTGATGAACGGCATCGCAACGTCGAGGTCGCCCGCCTGGTCGAGGACGGCCATCGCGTGGGCGTGGGGCGGGTGGACGCTCATGCCGATGAAGCGGGTGAGGCCCTGGCGCTTGGCCTTGCGGAGATAGGCCAGGGCGCCGTCGTCGGCGACGATCCGCTTCACGTCCTGCCAGCCGTGCGGCAGGCCGACTCCGTGGAGGAGCAAGAGGTCCACGTGGTCGGTTCGCAGGAGCTTCAGGCTTTGGTGAAGGTCGGCCTCAGCGCCCTTGGCGCTGATGTGGTCGAGCTTGGTGACGAGAAAGGTCTCCTTGCGGACACCCGCCAGTAGGTGGCCCAGCCTTTCCTCCGAGCGCTCATAGTTCGGCGCCGTGTCGAAGTAGCGGATGCCACAATCGAGTGCGGCCCTCACGATGGCGGCGGTGTCGGTCGTCGAGTCTTTGGCTATCCAGGCGCAGCCGAGGCCGAGGATGGTGACTGGGACACCCGTCTTGCCCAGGACGCGCCGCGGGATTCCGGCCGGCTCTTCGCCCTTCAATCGCACGGCACAGCCGAGAGGGAGCGCGGCGCCCGTAACAAGGGAGGCCTTGATAAGCTCGCGGCGGCTCAGGCGATTCATCGGCTCTCCTCAATCGAACAAACGCATCGGGTATCTGGTCACCTTGATGTCCTTGCCTAGATTCCCCTGAATCCAGCGCGCGACCTCATCGGCAGCGGCCTGGCCCTCGTCGGCGAAGAGCACGCGGAAACGCGGGTAGAAGGAGATGATGTCGCCCGCGATGGGCACGTGGACCTCGAAGCCGTGCGAGGCGCGGTCGGGGTGCTTCGCTCTGTCCACCTTCAGGTGGTGAGGGGAGAAGCTGAAGACGAGCAGCTCGCCCTTCTCGTTGTTGTAGACTCTGTCGGCGAGTTGGACGAGCCGGCCGACGAGTGCATCGGTCTTGGCGATCTGGACTTCGGCCTCCCAGAGGGGGTGGCGGAAGGGGCGCCTGGCCTCCTCGATGGGCACGCCCTTGACCGCGATACGGGCGAGGTCGGCCTCGCCCAGGCCCTTGTCGGCGGCCACCTTGATGTGCCGCACGGAGCGGACGTCGAAGCCCATGATCGCGGTGCAAACGGCCTCCACCGCCACGATGTCGGCCCCCGCCACGATGAGGTCCATCGGCAGGGGCGTGCCCTCGATCGGCCCCTGGCCCTCCATCGCAACCAGGCCGTCCACCACCACCAGGTCGGGCTTGCGGGCGAGGAGGAGGTCGCAGAGCACTTCGTCCACCTTGGCGTGGTAGACGCTTCGCGGCTCGGGCAGGAGGCCGTAGAGGTTCTTCATCCCCAGCGTCACGCCCGTGAGCTGATGGGTCTTGAGCACGGGCACGTCCACCAGCACGTCGGCGGTCTGGGTCACGGCTGGGAGCGAGTACTCCTTGCGTGCGAGGCCGTTGGGCAGCTTCACCGCCATTCGCTCGGAGCGGTCAACGTCCACGAGCCCGAGGCCGAGTTCCTTGGCCATCGGGGTGTAGCCGAGGAAGTCAAACATGCGCGTCGCATCGTTCGGCGTGCCCTCCGCAATGGTGATCTTGCACTTCGCGGCGGCGAGGAGTTGGCCAGCCAGTGCCTTCACGATGCGGACATCGGTCGTGAAGCCAGGGCGCACCTTGCCGTCGCCGTGCCGCTGCTCGCGGCCCGGCATCGCGGGCTGGTGGACGAGGTTTGGCTTGATGACGACCTTCTGGCCGTCCCCGACGAACTGCTTGATTCCGCCGAGCAGCTCGATGGCCTCGGCCACCATCTTCTCGGGGTCCTTCCCCTTCACGATGGCGACCGTGGCGGCCCATGCGCCGTCGAGGCATAGGCCAAGAAGCGCCGCAGCCACCAGAAACAGCAGGATTCCTCTTCGGGTGGTCAGCACGAGTAGCGCTGTCTCCTTTCCCTTGATCCGACCGATCCGACGGATTCGACTCATTCGATTCACTCGACCGATCGGGCTGCTCCGCCCGGCCTATCGGCCTGCCGGCGTAAGCGTCAAGCAGTCAACCCCCGCATAGAAGCCGGTCGCGGCATCGTTCTTGCCAGCAACCTCGAACTTCAGCAGGTGCTTGCCGGCGGCGAGCTCAACGACGCCATAGGGCACCTTGCCGCTGGGCACGACGCCGCGGTTGAAGCCGTCGAACGGCTTGCCCAGCGGCTTGCCGTCGAGGTGAAGCTGCACGATGCCGTAGTCCACGGCCTTCGTGTAGTAGACGTCCAGGTCGTAGCGGCCCTCCTGCGGCACGGTCAGCTCGACAGTGACGAAAGCGCCCTTCTCCTTCGGGGTGAAGAAGAGCTGCGCCTCGCCACTCCACTGGTTTGCGCCGAACGGCCCGAGGTGCTGGACGTCGGCCCGGCCGCCGTCGCTGGCCACGACGGGCAGCTTCTCGGCCTCGATGGCGCCCTCGACCACGATGCGGCCGAGGCGCAGGAAGTCAATCCCCACGCGGAAGCCCGTCGCCTTCTCGCTCTTGCCCACGACCTTGAACGTCACGGCGTTGGCCTCGGGCGCGAGGTCCACCTTGCCGAGTGAGACCAGAGGCCCGACCTCCGGCTTGGGGGCAAAGCAGTCCACCGGGTCGCCGATCGCCTTGTCGCCGAGAAGTGCCTGCACCTGGGCGTACTCCGGGCCGCGGGTGAAGCGCGCCGCGAGGACGTGGCGCCCCGCGGCCTTGATGGGAAGTGCGAGGGCGAACGACTGGCCCGCCTTGTCGGCTTCGACAAGAAGCTGGCTGTCGCCGCTCCAGGGCAGGCGGATGTCCTCGGTCCCGGCCACCAGGAGGGTGTCGCCTGTGACGAGGAGCTTCTCGGCCTCCAGGGCATCGCGCTCCTTGCGGCTCGGCTCGAGCTGGAGGGCGTCGAGCACCAGGCTCCCCTCGCCTGTCAGCTTCAGCGCCAGCTTGGCCTCGCCCTTGGCCAGGCGCGCCTTGCCGACGCGGAACAGGGCCGACTTGGCGAACGCGTTGTCCCCCTTGCCCACTGCCTTGTCGCCGACCAACAACTCGAATGGGGCGTGGGCCTCCCCCTTCGCGCCGTAGAGCGAGATTGCGTACACATCGTCGGCTGGCACGGGCACCGGCAGCTCGAAGCGCTGCCCCTCCTTGCCCCTCAGCACGATGGCCTTGCCCCGGCTGAACTCGTCCATCCTGTCCACGTCGTCCACCACCGCCGCGCCGGCGGTCTTCAGGTCTTCGGCCTCGACGACGCCGGGGATGGCCTTTGGCCTCGGCAGCCGCCCGTCAACCGGCACGCTCCTGAAGAAGTCCTTGTGCGGCTCGACCTGATACCAGTAGGCCACGGAACTGTAGTCCTTGTCCTTCCCGTAGTTCTCGATGGTGATGCGGAACGATTTCTCGAAGGGGATATCGTCGCTGATGTGCCAGCGGTAGACGCTCCACTTGTTCGAGAAGCCCGGCCCCTGTCCGAGCGTGCAGCCGTGGAATGGGCGAATGAAGTGTCGGAAGCCCCAGGCATCGCCGAAGTAGTCCTCGGACCCCGTGCCGAACGTCGAGGGGAACTTCTCGCCGTCCACGTAGACCTTCTCGTCGCCCTCGCCCCACCAGCCCTGGTCGGGGTTATCCACGTTCAGCATGCAGCCCACGTAGCGCCCCTTCCCCTCGCACTCCAGGATGGGATAGTCGAAGGTCTTGCACGGCTCCTCGCGCCGCCACTTGGCGTGGAAGTAGGCGCAGCCGCGCTGCGGCGGCTCCGTGCTCATGGCAACGGCGTGTTCAAGCTTGGCTGGCCTCGTGCCCTCATTGACGACGACGATGCGGGCCTTCTTCTGGAACGGCATCCGCCAGCGACAAAGGCCGCCGTCAGGCCCCATGACGAACGCCAGCGAATTGTAGCTGTTGGCGAGGAAGCCGGTGCCGAAGAAGTCGCCCAGCGGGCACTCCACGCTGGGGTTCTCCTCGTTGTCCCAGTACATGCGCACCATGACGCGGCGGAGGGCGTAGCGCTCGTCGCTGACGAGCTTGGCGAAGAAGGTCACGATGGTCTTTGGACCGTCCTCCTCGAAGATGGTCACAGGCTTGCCGATGGGCAGCTCAGCGATCTTCATCTGCGCACTGGAGCCGGGGAAGACGGGTGCCTCCAATTGCTTCAACTCGGCTTCGGACAACGGCAGGCGGAAGGACTTGACGGCGGTGGCCTTGGGGAAGGTCTTGTAGCCGATGTGGTAGTACTGGTTGTGGGCCTTGTCGGCAGTGACCTTGCAGCTCTTGGCGTAGGGGATGGGAAGGTAGATGTTGGCGCCCGCACCGTCCATGCCGCACACGGGCGGCTTGAAGGGCGGCACCTTGTCGTGGAAGAGGTCGGCGAAGGGCCACTCATAGGTCGGCTTCGCGTCGCCGTCGAGGTAGAAGCGGATCTTGCCCTGGGGGTTGGCCGACCAGATTCGCACGATGCAGCCGGGGCCGTCCATCTCGGCCATCACCGCCTCGCCGTCGGCCTCCTTGCGGATGTAGTGGCCGCTATCGCCGTTGGCGCTCCAATCAATGTACTTGTCGGCCTTCGCATCGTACTTCGAGCGTCGGTCGTAGCTGGAGAACTGCTTGCACGTCACGCCTTCGTCGAGGATGGTCAGGCGGTCGAGGTCGGTGAGGGTGCGGAGGAAGTGGCTGTAGTCGAGTTCGGCGGCAGAGGCGAGAGATGCGGCCAGAGCGAGAAGGCACGCTGTTCTTCGCAAGGGCATCGGGGCGCTCCTTGTGGGACAGGTGGGACCTGTGGGACCGGTGGGACGCGTGGGAGCGGCCGCCACAGGTCCCACCGGTCCCACGCCGTCGTCACTCCAGCTTCGGCCCCGCTATCCTGTCGCCGCGCAGTTGGCGAGCCTGGTCGGCTGGGTCGAAGGTGCCGTAGAAGAGGGCGTTGGCGTCCATCCAGGTCACCACCCGCTCCCATTCGGCGGGGGTGAGCTTGACCTTGTAGTGGGCTTCGGTGAAGGTCTTGACCAGGGCCTGGCTGCCGCGCGCGCCGAAGTAGTCGGGCTTGGCCAGCGGCTCGCAGTTGCCGCCGCGGCCCCAGGCGGGGAACGACACGCGGGCGACCAGGGCGTTGTAGCTCGCCGTGTAGTGTCCCTGCGGCTCGCCCGTGAGGATGACCTTCCCCTCGGGCTTCTCCTTGTTGTGGCACGAGACGCAGTGTTTGTCTAGCACGGGCTGGACTAGGATGGGGTAGCTCAGGGGCTTCGAGCCGTCAGGCCCGGGCTCAATCACCGATGGCGACCTGAGCAGGGCCTTCGCGGCCCGGCGCTCGGGGGGCGGAGCGGAGCGCGCCTCGTGGCAGCCGACGCATGAGGCGTTCTCGCCGGGCTGGAGGTAGCTGACGCTGCGCATGATCTGGACGGCCATGCCGCGCTCGTCGAGGGCCTGGAAGGCGAGGGCGAGGCCGGCCGGAGCTCTGAAGTAGGCCGAGCCGTCGTCCTCCACCGGCACGGTGCCGAGCACCTGCTTGCCGGGCGAGGCGTTGGCCAGGCCCACGGGCGGGTTGTTGGCATGCGGCGTGGTCTTCGGCAGCACCTGCACGATACGGAGCCGCTTCACTTTCTCCTTTGGCAGGGGCGGCGAGGCGGCGTAGACATCCTGGAGGAAGTAGGTGCCCTCGGGCTTCTCAGCGGCCTCGGCAGCGGGAGGCAGTGCGGGGGGCGCTGAGCGCTCCCGCAGCGGAATCGGCCAAAGGCTCGATATGTCGGGGTCGCGGTGGAGAAGCTCCTTGTTCCCGAAGGCGTCCACCAGATAGATGCCGAACATGTTCGGGGGATTGGGGTTCGGCTCGCCAATGAGGGCCTGGAAGCTGTAGGCGGCCAGGAAGAGCTTCTCGGAGAGGGGCCAGGGGCTGCGGTAGCAGTGGCCGGGCCAGCGCTCCTGCTCGGGCGGCATGGGGGGCCGCTTGGCGACGCCCTGGGGCGCGTGCCAGAAGCCCTTGGCCCCGTTGGAGACGGGCACCTCGCTCTCGGGGAAGAGCGCGTCGGGCGTGAGCCGCGTGATCGGGTCGAGGTAGTCAATCCCCTTCGCCACGTCGAGCAGGATGATGGAGCCAGCGGTCATGGCGTGGTGCGCGGCGGCGGTGGCCATGACGCGGCTGGAGCCAGGCACGGCCTGGGCCTCCCACACGCCCACGGGGTTCCACGTGTTGTTGCCGTAGAAGATGCGCGGGTCGGAGCCGTCGGGGCGAACGGTCCAGAGCTGCTGGTAGTGGACGGCGTTGCGGTCAACGTAGTCCCAGCGGGTGTAGATGACGCGCCCGTCGTTGAGCACGGCGGGGTCCCACTCGTGGGTCTCGTGATAGGAGACGGGGTGGGGGTTGGAGCCGTCGGCGTTCATCAGGGCGAGGGTGTAGACAGGGCACGGCCCGGCCCCGCAGCGGTGGAAGCCGCCTCTGCGGGTGGAGATGAACATGATGCGGCCGTCGGGCAGGTAGCGGGGCGAGAAGTCGTCGCAGGCGCCGCTCGTGAGCTGGCGCAGCCCCGTGCCATCGGCGTTGATCTCGTAGATGTGATAGAAGCGGTCGAGATGCGTCGTGCGGTTGGGCGGCGAGGTGGGCGTCGCGCAGTAGGCGAAGAGCACCCGCTTGCCGTCGTAGGACACGTCGGGCGTCTGGAAGCTGCCCTGGAAGAGCTGCCAGGTGGTGAGCTCCCGGGCGGCCAGCGACTCCCCCGGCTTGTCGAGGACGAAGACCCCGCCGCCCGGCTTGGCGCAGGCGCCGTAGTACTGGGTGAGCTGGTGGCTGAAGACGCTCGGCACCTGCTTGACGAAGAGGACCGGGCCGGTCTTGGCGAGGGGGTTGGCGAAGACGAGGCGGCGGCGCGCCTGGTGCGTCCGCCGCCAGAGGTCCTCCCATTGGGCATCTTGAGTCTTCGGGTCGTCGGCAAGCTGCTTGAGCTGGTTGCGGAGCACGCGCCAGATGGCGGGCAGGTTTCCGAGCGGGGCGCCCGCTGCCTGAAGGTCGGCCATGAGCGCATCGCCGCGCTTGAGGGTGGCCTCGATGGCGGCGGCGTAGGTGCTCGGGTTGCGCTCGGTGCCGATGCCGTCCTGCATGCGCCAGTCGCGCTCGATCTGTGCCGCGTCGTCGGGCGGGGCGGCGCTCAGCGCGCCCACGATCAAGAGAGCAAGACCAGAGGACATCATGGCGGTTTTCCCCTTTGTGGGCGCTAGCTTACACGCTGAGGGCTTGGGCTGCAAGCGCTGGGGCCGATCGGTCGGATCGGTCAGATCGGTCCAATCCGTCGGCCCATGAGAAAGCGCGCCCCGCGACGGGGCGCGCTGGGAGATCACTGGCGGGCGCATGCGGCGTCACTTCGCTGGTGGCGGTGGGGTTTCAGCAGGCGTCTCGGGCTTCGGGGGCAGGACCGGCACCCGCGCCGCCTTCGGCTGCTCCACGACCACCAGGTAGCCATCGTGGTAGCTCACGGAGACGCCGCTGTCCTTGAGCTTCTCCTGGAAGGTCTTGGCGATGACCTCGCCGATGTGGTCGGGGGGATACTTGTCGAGGAGCTCGAGTTCCCAGAAGGGGTCGCGCTTGCCGTAGCCGCCGCTCACCGGGCCGAGCTGAGTGCGAATCCAGTAGTAGTAGAGCGGGTCAATCTGCGTGCCGAAGAGGGTGGGGGGCAGGCGCGAGCCCTTGGGGAACTCGGTGATCGCGCGGATGTCGTGGATTTTCACCTGCGGGTGCGGCTTGGCCGAGTCCTCCGTGGCCACGACGAGGGCCTCGTCGGCATAGACGCTCACGAGGTTGACCTGGCGCAGGACGTGCTGGAGGACTGAGAGCGCGGTGACGCCGCGGAGCTTGAGGCTGACCGCCTTGCCTTCGAGCGCCCGGCGCGCATCGGCCTCGACCACGATGTTGATCTTCGCCGTGTCGCGGATGAGGTCGAAGACCGAGTCGGGGTCCTTCTTGTCCACGTTGACCTCTTCGATGCGCGCGGCGGCAAGCCGCTGGGTGATCGCCTCCAGAGAATTGTCGCCTGCGCCGCCGGCTTCGCCGGCGAACGTCGGGAGCGCAACTGCGAGAGCGAGGGTTGTGACCAAGGACAGGCTTCTCACCATCTGAGGTCTCCTTGTTCCGGCGCATGCCGGTCGGGGCCCGTGTGCGGGCCACTACATCAGCCCGCAAATAAGTATAGCGTGGCGCGCACGGAGAGTCAACACCAATCCTGCGCGGAAAACGGCTTGACATTTCCCCCGCGCGGCGTAGAGTATGGGGGACTCGGAAAGGAGGCCCGCCATGAGGACGTGTGGGCTGCTGTTCGGGCTGCTCGTCGTGGGCTGCGCTCAGGCATGGGCGGCCGGGGACCTGAGGGCCGGGGACCTGGCGACGGTGAACAAGAACGGCGCGGAGATCAAGCGCGGCAGCACGGTGATCGCCACGCTGGACAAGGGGACGCGCATCAAGGTCTACTACGTCTTCAAGGAGGGCGGCTTCGCGCGTGTCTTCTTCACGCTGGGCGGCAAGAGCTACCAGGGGGACATGAGCCTGAGGGACCTCGACGCGCCCAGCCGCACGGAGGAGAAGGCGCCCCCGAGCAAGAGCCGCTACGTGGCCGACGACAAGGTGGTGGTCATCGCCAAGGAGGCCAAGCTGAAGCTTGGCGACGACGTGGTCGGGACCATTCCCGAAGGCACCCCGCTGACGGTGCAGAAGGTGAAGGACGAGTGGCTGGGCGTGACGGCCGAGGTCAAGGGCAAGGCCACGTTCGGCTGGATTCACATGCGGGACGTAGACTACCCGACGATGAAGGAGAAGGAGAAGCCGCCGCCCAAGAAGGAGCCGGAGAAGGACAAGTGAGCCATCGCATCGCTGTGGCTGGGCTTGGAGCGTTCCTTTGCGCGGCGGGCGCCCTCGCTGACGAGGTGGATGAGCTTGTGAGGCGGCTCGGCCCGCCTGCCCGCTTCAGAGAACACAGGCCCGCCTGGGCCGTGAGGAAGTCACAGGCCACCTTCGAGGGGATGAAGGGGCCGGAGACCTGGCCCTTCTGGCTCGTGATGGATGGCGGCCGCCACGTGGCCATCATCCCCACGGTCGGGTTCCACAGCGGAACGGTCTACGTGCAGGACTTCCGCCCCGGCCAGGCCCCAGAGACGCTCAGGCTCCCCACCGAGCGCTGGCACATTGACACCTCGGTCGGCACGGAGCTTCGGACCAACAACTTCATCCCAGAGGCGTTGGGCGACGACGACAAGACTTGGGACTGGCGGGTGGAGGGCGACAGGCTGACCTGCGTCCGCCGCTTCAAGGGCAACGCGAAGTTCAACCGCTGGGCGCATCGCACCAAGGCGGAGGTCGCCGTGGACGCGGCGAACACCATCGTCTTCCGCGTTGACCCCCAGCTCGGCTACGTGGTCGAGGCGACGTACGACATCTGGACCGACCCGCCGCCGAAGGTCTACGAGTATTCGTCGGCGGCCACCAGCGGCCGATACCTCCTCTGGCCCGGCCAGGCCACCTGTTACCGACACGCCATCACCCCTGTCGGCTCGAAAGGCTGCGTCGGCTACGCCTGCAACCACGGCGCCACCAAGAAGCACCCCAAGGCCACCTGCCGCGAGGGCGGCTTCGTGGCCTTCCTGAACGACGAGACGGGCTGGAGCCCCACGCTGAGCCTGGTGCGGGGCGGCGACGCCAACCTGGTCATCTGCGGGGCGCACACCGACCTCGACTTCGTCCTCAACTGGCCCGAGAAGCCCGAGACCCGCCCCGATGGCCTCAAGCACAACGGCGTCGTCAAGCACCGCCTCCTCGCCCTCCCGCCCGAGCTGACGAAGCACGTGTGGGACGCGATGGAGCTCCTCCACAAGGGCGAGACCAGGCTGATGGTCCGCTTCGGGGTCGTCGAGGACTTCGAGGACCAGCCGCTTGAACTCACCACCCGCCAGCGCGGCATGCCCTGGAACGCCGAGGTCACGGACAAGTTCGCCTGCTCGGGCAAGAAGGCGATCACCTTCACGGGCACGAGCGGCCACGGCGACCCGCAGATCAACCTCAAGCCGAGCACGCGCTACAAGGTCGAGGCCTGGGTGAAGGTCGTCGAGTTGCCCGCCGACCAATGCAAAGGTCCCGGCGAGCCGGCCGCCTGGCTCAGCGGCTGGACCTATCAATGGTCGCCCCACACCGAGAAGCCCATCGAGTCGTTCAAGAGCAACCTCGCCAAGCCTGGGGCCGACTGGCAGCGCGTGGCCTTCGAGTTCACCACCCCAAAGTGGGCCCCCTTCATCCAGCTCGCCTTCCACGCCGACAACTGCACCGTCTATCTCGACGATTTCCAATTCGTGGAGGTGAAGTAGCCGAGCCTCGAGTGTGGCCCCCAATTCTGGTGCCAGCCGGCTTCTTGA
>VGYW01000163.1 GCA_016872875.1 Planctomycetota bacterium
GTGGGACGCGCTCGTGCTTCAGCTCTTCCCGCAGAACGGCGACACGGCCCAGACCATGACGGAGAGCGGCGGCAACTTCGCCGAGGCCGCCTACAAGGGAAACCCTGAATGCCAGGTGTACGTGCTCGGGAGTTACCCGGGCCAAGAGAACTTCGGCAAATATGCCGAGACGGTGGCCAAGTACGACGCCATGGCCGTCGAAGGCGCCAAGGGAATCTCCAAGCGCTTCCCTGATCGCAAGCCGGTGCTGGTTATCCCGGTGGCCCAGGGATTTCAGGAAATGGGCCCCAAGGTCGGCGGTGTCGCCAAGTTGTACAAGGACGGGATACATGCCAACAACGAGGGCAAGTATCTGCGGATACTTATTCATTTCGCCACCATTTGCAGGCAGGATCCGCATGAGGCCATCACATCCGGTTTGTACATGTGGGATGGCCGCTACTCCGTGTCGGCGGACTATGCCCAGAAGGCCCAGGACGTGGCCTGGGAAGTCGTCAAGAAACACCCCCTGTCGGGCGTCAGCGAAGCGGCAACCAAGACGCCCGCAGCGGCAAAGCCGTCATCCTCCGAACCCAAGCCGGCTCCTCCTTCGGCCCAGCCGGAGGTGAAGTCCGAACCTAAGACGAACATCGAGTCAGGCACAGGGAAACCGCAGCCGGCTGACCACACCAGACCGGCTCAGGCTTCCGGCCCGCGGCCGCTCCCCAGGCCCCTGCCCAACCATCCAGGCAATGTCTTCCTGGCCGATGAAGATATTGAAGTGGCACTGCCGCCGGGGACGGGCCAGAGGTTGCGCGCGATCCATTCGTACCACTTGCGGGCGGTGCGGTAGACGGCCGGGTCGCCCGTGGCCCGGTACAGCGGCACCAGCGCCTCGAGGTGGAAATGGGCCGTGCGCTCGTCCACCTGGAAGTGCGTGCGGCAGGCGAACTCGCCGCGGTCCTTGAGCTCGACCATGCTCCAGGCGTTGCCCTCGTACCAGATGTCGCGGACGAGCAGCCGGCCGCCGTTCCGGACGTCGTAGAGGTGGACGCCCGCCTTGTGGTGGGAGTGGCGTGAAGACGCCGCCTGGAAGAGCGCCACCCATGGCTTGGTCTCCGGGCCCGCGCCGACCACCTGCAGGCCGTTGTGCCCGGCGTCGCGCAGCTCCACGTACGCCTGCTACAGCCCGTCGCAGACGAAGCCGTACTCGAAGCCGGTGGTGTTGAGTTGCTCGCCGAAGACCCGGCCGCCGGCTTGGCCGCAGTTCTCCACCAGGATGCCGTCGGCGCCGTTGCCGCCGTTGGCCAGGAACGAGCGAAAGGCGGCGTGGGAGGGCCCCGAGACGCGGGTCACGGGGTCACAGCCGGCGCCCTGAAGTGTGAACGGCGGTTGAAAAGCGCGGTAGGTGGGCGGGCGAAAAGCGCGGCGCCCGGCCTATAGATACCCCGCCTCGCGACGGGTGTCAAGTTCTCCTACGCTTCGGTCTCGTTCGCTCTCGACGTGTGCCGCGGCCTGAGCCGCCGCCGCAATTCGCAAAGGCGGTAGCTCTCGCCGTTGGCCTCCAGGATGTGGATGCGGTGTGTGAGGCGGTCGAGCAGGGCGCCCGTGAGCCGCTCGGCGCCCAGAACCTCAGTCCAACTCTCGAAGGGCAGGTTGGTGGTAACCAACAGGCTCGTGCGTTCGTAGGCCCGGCTGACGACCTCAAAGAGCAGTTCCGCTCCACGCGCCGGAGCCGACAGGCATTTCGCCCGCAACGCGGACAAGGCCGTCGCCGGTAGTTGCGGCTTCGCCGGACGATGCTCGACTCGGGAGAGTCTTCCGCACGTCTCACACCCTGGGTCGCACCTGGGAGATACTCATCAGTCTTCGGCATGGCAGCGTTCTTCCAGAGATGCAGTCCTCCCTGGCGTCATCGCCGACTCCAAGGCAAGAGCCAAGAACAGAACTCTGCAATGCTGCTACAGTCTTCGAGTTTGGGACGACTCAGGGTGCGTCGCCCGCCGCACGGTCGCCGCTGGCAGCGGACCGATTCCTATCTCTGTTCTGAGGCCGGCTTGACCGCCCACATGGCGTTTGATAGACTTTAGCAGACTTTTGGGATGCTCCACTGAAGAGGAGTTGGACATGAACACGCCCAGACAGCCTCTTGCGCGGCGCATCGCGGAAGAACTGCGGGAGCGCTTCCTGAAAGCCGCGCGACCTGGTCGGCGGCTGCCTTCGGTGTCGGCCCTTGCGACTGAACTGGGCGTGAGCGTGCTCACGCTCCGGGCCGCGCAAGCCATACTGGCCCGCGAGGGCCTGCTCGACATCCAACATGGCAGCGGCGTGTATCTTGCAGAGCCGCCCAAGCCCCGCTGGGTAGGAATCTGCACCGCCTTCAACATCCTGCAGCCGCGGGTCTCTGCCTTCCACATCCGGATGCCCTACGAACTGAGCCGCTTCCTGGAGCAGAACGGCTTCCGTACAGAGCTCTATATCGGCGGCCCATTGATGCGCGAACACGATCCGCCATCCGCCTGCGGGCGTCTGGTGGCCGACGTTGAGTCCGGCCGGCTGGAGGGGTTGGCCATCCTCACGGCGCCGCCCACCGCCGTCTGGAAGGAGTGGGTCGCGGGCCTGAGAATCCCCGCCGTGGGCGACCACACCCCCTACACGGCAGGCGCGGGGTATGCCGATCTGGTTCACCGGGCGGTTCGGTTGCTCAAGGCGCGAGACTGCCGCCGCATCGCCATGCTGGCGTGGGCTCACGATGGACTGCGCGGGCCACTGCAGGAGGCCCTGGCCGACTGCGACCTGCAGTACCGTCCTGAGTGGGTGCGCAGCGACCTGCATCCCATGCTCTCCGCCGCGGGCTGGGAGGAGTTCCGCGAAGTATGGTTCGCACACCGCGAGAAGCCGGACGGGCTCCTGGTGCTGGATGACGTGCTGTTCGAAGAGGCGCGGATCGCCATTGTTGAACTGGGGATACGGGTGCCGGACCGGCTCAGGATCGTGGCGCACACGTGCGCGGGGACTGATCGCGGCTATCCCTTCCCGGTGACAGAGGCCCGGAGCGATCCCAAGCGGCATGCTGAAGCACTGGGTGCGATGCTGCTCACGCGCCTACGCGGCGGAGCTGTGGAGCCGCCTGGGGTGTCCATTCCGATCGAGTTGGCCGACACACAACCGGCAGCCGCGCCAGCCGTCCTACACGTGGTGCCGCATGCGACAGAGCATGTGAACACGGCTCGCGGTTGATGCTCAATGGCCGGTGGAGGGTAAGGAGCAACAGGCGATGAACAGGGTGCGAAGACTGCTGGCAACGATCGGCATGGTTCTGGGGCTAGCGGCAGGCGCTTATTCGGGCGGACTCTCGTATGACGAGGCGCTGATCCCGCGCTTCAACATCCCGAGGATGAGCAAGCCGCCGAGGATTGACGGCACGATCGACCCGGCGGAGTGGAAGGAATCCGCCAAGGTGATGGGCATGGTGTCCACCGGCGGCCTGGAGTACAAGGACCGGCCGGCCTCGTTCTGGCTGGCCTGGGACCCGCAGCACCTCTACCTGGCCTATCGGGTGGACACGCTGACCCAGCCCGTGCCGCATCTCAGACGGGCTCACCGCGAGCAGTATGCCCAGGGGGTCGTCTTTGACGACGCGCTGGAGGTCGGCCTGTTCCTGCACGACCTCAACCAGTTGCCGAACCAGGTCAGCAGCTACTTCCAGTGCATCCTGAACTCGCTGGGCTGCGGCGAATACACCAAGTCCTATCCCGCCATCGGCCAGAACATGAAGAACTGGACGCCGACCTTCGACATCGCTAACCGGACCTACACCGATGCGGCCGGCAAACACTGGTGGGAGATGGAAATCACGATGGATCTGCAGGACCTGCAGATGCCTCGTCCCTTCAAGGCGGGCGATCCGGTGGACATCGGACTCTTTGCCGACGTGAAGAACCCGAACTGGCAGTGGCTCGACTATCCCTCGGCCTCCGGCCACCTCGAGCATTACGGTTTCCCGCGCGCGATCCTGACCGAGCGCGAACCCTACATCCAGGTCGAGGAGATCGGCGGCCTGCATGATGAGAAGCTGAGCCTGAAGAGCGTGGTCTGCAATCCTGCGGAGAAGCCGGTGAAGGTGAACGCCGCCTTGCTGCTCCAGCACGGGCCGCAGACCGCCTCCGCCCACGGGGCGCTCAAAGACCCCGTGGCGATCCTTGACGAGCAGCGCGCGCTCGACATTCCAGCCAAGGGCACGGCCCGGTTCGACGTCGCCAAGGACTTCCCGGGGCTGCCGCCGGCGGCCAAGGGGAAAGGGCTCCTCCGGTTCACTGTCACCCGCGCCGACGCGCCGCAGGCGGCGCCGATCTACAGCTTCGCCTGCAACTGGTGGGGCAAGGACAAGAGCTACCTGGCCCCCGCGGAGTACAAGCCGTACCTGGACACCAGGATCGCCCACAACCCGGCCAACGGCCTGCTCCAGTTGTCGGCCGACACGCTGGATGCGCCGCTCCCGACGGGGGCCAAGGTGGCCGGCGCCACGTACAAGGTGAGCCGCGGCGGCCAGGAGTTGAAGGCCGGGAAGCTGCAGTACTTCGTCAACCAGTGGTACGACGACCTGGTGGAGCTGGGCGCGCTGCCACCCGGCAAGTACGATGCGGCGCTGGCGCTGGTGGACGCGGCCGGCAAGGGACTGGTGACCGCCAAGGGCGGCTTCGAGAAGAAGGACGAGGCGAAGGAGTTTTCTAAGTGGTGGAACAACAAGATCGGCGATGCGGAGAAGCTGCTCAAGCCCTTCGAGGCGCTGAAGGTGCAGAAGGGCAAGCAGGCCCTGACCGCGGTCGCCTGCACCCGTCGCGTGTACGAGTTCGGCTCGCTCGGGCTGCCCGTCCAGATCGAGGCTAACGGCGGCCTTGTGCTGGCTGCGCCGGCCCGGATCGTGCTCAAGGTCGGCGGCAGGGAATACGCCGTGCCGACGGACGGCAAGGTAAAGGTGACCCGCAAGGAGGATTGGCGGGTTGACTTCGAGTGCGCGCCGGTGACGGTCGCCGGCATCACCTTCTCGGCCACGGGCTGGATGGAGCAGGACGGCCTGGTGGAATTGGCGCTCACCTACGCGCCGGAAAAAGGGGGCGTGGCGGTCGAAATCGAGGAACTGCGGATCGAGTGGCCGATCGCCCAGACCACTCCGGACATCTACATGGCCTGCATGGGCCAGGGCGGCAACTACTCGGCGCGGACCATCGGCGCCGTGCCCAAGGGCAACGGCCAGGTGTGGAACACCAGGGACGACATGGGCATCACCGGCTCGGGCCGGCGGGTCGGCAACTTCGTCGGCAACCTGTGGGTGGGCACGGAGCAGCGCGGGCTGCTCTGGTGCGCCGATAGCGACCGCGGCTGGGAGCCGGACGCGCGCGTGGCGGCGCTGGCGGTGCGCCGCGACGGCCAGAGCGTGGCGATGGTGAACAACCTCATCGGCAGCGCGGAGGGCAAGGCGGCGTGCAAGCTCACCGAGCCGCGCACCGTGCGCTTCGGCTACAACGCGTCGCCGTTCCGCCATCCGGCGCCCGGCTGGCGCCTCAATCAGTTATCCGCGGGCGGGTCATTCTCCGGTGGCAAGTACAAGGTCAACTGGGACACGAAGCAGGATTTCTTCTCGGTCCTCTCGCCGCCGTTCAGCGATACGAAGCGCTGGCCGGAGTACTACGCCCACTGCAAGGAGACCGTTCACAAACTGATGTACGAAGGGGTGGCCAGCGATCCCGGGGCCGCGAGCTTCTGGCCGGCGCCCGGCAGTTCCGCATACTACGGCAACTTGCGTTGCTGGCTTTACAAGGCCAACCAGATCGCCCTGCGCGGCTACGCCTGGAAGTCCATCGAGGACCCGAACCCGTACGGCGCCTTCTACGGCGACTGGGTGGATGCGACCGGACATGAGTTCCTCTCCAAGACCTACCGCGACTACATGATCTGGCTGATGGACAAGCAGGTCAAGGAGGGCGGCTGCCAGCACTTCTACTTCGACATCTCCTTCGGCGAGGTGCTGCACCGCGACCTGGCGGCAGGCTTCGGCTACCGGCTGCCCGACGGCAGCATCCAGCCGGAGTCCAGCGACACCAACCTGCGCGAGTGGTACAAGCGCGTCTGGGCCATGATGCAGGAGAACGATCTCTACCCCGGCGGCGTCTCCGGCCATGCCACCCATGGCTTCTCGCTGAAGATGTTCCCCTTCACGGACGCCATCCTCGACAGCGAATACCCGATGCAGGACTCCATTGACGTCTATCCGAGCGACGCGATGATCGCGCTCTCCTGCCCGCACGCCTTCGGCACAAACATCCAGCACCACGGGAACTTCATGAACCCGACCTGGCCGATGATGCACGATGCGGCGGGCGCCTTCGGCTCCTGGTACGGTCCTGACTTCCAGCGCTGGGGCGGTTCGCGCACGGACGTGGAGTTCATCCCCTACTGGCGCAACCAGGCGGTGGTCAAGGAGATCACGCCTGGCCTGATCGCCAGCCTGTGGAAACGCCCTGGCAAAGCCGGCTCGGCGGCCATCGCGCTGATGAACTACGGCCCCAATCCCGACGGCTCCGAGCCGGTGCGGGCGGGCAAGCTCACGCTGGACCTCAAGGCGCTGGGCATTCCCGAGGACGCCATCAAGGCCGGCGGGGAGCGGGTGCGCATCCGTCAGTTCTTCAACTGCACGGTGCAGAACTACTACCTGCGCACGCTCAAGTGGATGCAGGCGCGCGAGGGCAAGGCCCTGCCGCCCATCGAGCCCAAGCTCGACCTGGCCACTGGCACGATCAGCGGGTTCGACATCAACTACCATGATGTCAAGCTGCTGGTCCTCAACTGGGAGGAGAAGCCGGTGGACGACGGCGCGCTGAAGGCGCTGGCCAAGGACGACGCGATGCGCCGGCGGCTGCTCGACTGGGGGCTCAACGCAGCGGTGGTCGTGCCGGCGAACCTGAGCGTTTCCGACAACCCGGCGATCAAGATTGAGGCGTGGAAACGCACTGGAGACGCGAGCGGCCGCGGGAACAGCATCCTGCTGCGGGTCACCAACACCACGCAGCCGGCCGACGCCAAGGACAAAGCCGCGACGGCGGGCACGTTGAAGCTCGACCTGAAGGGCCTGGACGTGAATGTGCGCAAGGTCTGGGCGGAGTACACGGCGGCGGTGCCAATGGATGGCCAGCCGGTGGGTCTCTGCGAAAGCTCAGCACAGCCCCGGAATCAGGGCATCACCTACAACGCCTACGACGGCGAGCTGTACTACAGCCTGCCCAAGGGCCAGAGCCGGGTGTTCTGCCTCGACCGCTATTAATGAGCACGCACGCCCATGTCTGCGAAACAGCGGGTTCCGGCTACACCGATCCCGATACCGACCCCGATTGGGGTTGCGGGCAGACCCGCGTTGGGACGACGCACAGACGGGGAGCATGAGATGAGATTGAACCCGATTCCGGGAAGAACGTCGTTGATGGCCCTCCTGGCCCTTTTCCTGTCGGCCTCGCCGGCCCGGGCGGAAGTGCGGCTGGCAAAGATCTTCTCCGATCACATGGTGTTGCAGCGCGATCGGCCGGTGCCGGTCTGGGGATGGGGCGAGCCCGGCCAAGCGATGACTGTCACATTTGCGGGTCAGACCAAGCGTGCCACGGGCAACGCCCAAGGGTGGTGGCGCGTCACGCTCGATCCCCTGCCGGCCGACCCGACTGGACGCGACCTGACGGTGACGGCCGAAGAAGCGGCGCCCCAGAAGGCGACCATCCGAGATGTGCTCGTCGGCGAAGTCTGGTTCGCCGTGGGCCAGTCGAACATGATGATGGGACTCGGGGGTGCCACCGGCGGGGCGGAGGGCATCAAACGGCTCATGGCCTGTCCCCATCTGCGCCTCGCCAATGTCCCCGACCAGAATTCGCCTGAGCCGCAGCTCGACCTGAAGAATGCGGTCTCCTGGGCCAAGCCCCACGGCAACTACTCCGCGGTCGCCGGTTTCTTCGCCGAAAAGCTCTACCGACACCTGGACGGCAAGGTGCCCGTCGGCATGATCACAGCCGTGGCGATCGTGCCAGCCGAGGCCTGGGTGGACGAGCCGACCCTGTCCACCGCGATGTCGGTGCCGGAATGGATGAACAAATCAAGGTGGTTCACGTCGAAGTGGTTCAACGGCATTATCGCGCCGCTCGGCCCCTTCGCCCTCCGCGGCGTGTTATATTATCAGGGCGAATACAATGGCGGTCGTGGCGCGCAGTTCCAGTTGCTGTTTCCCGCGCTGATCCGGAGTTGGCGCACCTCCTTGGAGCAGCCCGACCTGCCGTTCCTGTTCGTCCAGCTTCCAGGGTACATCGAGCATCGTGCGGAGAAGGACCAGAAGCTGGACATGGACGCGGCCACATTGGCGGCGCTGCGCCAGCCGTCATTTTACGGCATGTTCGCCGACATGCGCGGCGCCCAGTTGAAGGTCTGGCGCAGCGTGCCGCACACCGGCATGGCCGTGACGATCGATGTGGGCGAGCCGTATGACATTCATCCAGAGCAGAAGGAGCCGGTGGCCGATCGCCTGCTGCTGAGTGCGCGGCAGGTGGCCTACGGCGAGAAAATCGAGGGGAGCAGCCCCGCGCCCGCGCGCGTCGAAGCCGACGACGACGGCTTCACCGTGACCTTCGAGCACGTTGGCGACAGCCTGACGGCCAAGGGCGGAACGCTCGAAGGCTTCGACATCGCCGGTCAGGATCTGGCGCTGCGGCCGGCCATGGCGCGCATCGAGGGCGTCGACAAGGTCCGCGTCTGGCATCCGGACGCGAAACGGCCTGCGCTGCTGCACTACGCCTGGGGCGGCTTTCCGCGCTGCTCGCTGTACAACTCCAGCGGCCTGCCCGCCGCGCCGTTCCAGTACAAAGTCCGGGGACGCATCCACCCCGCCGACACGGCCCGCTTCGCTTTCCGGAACCGCAGTTTCGAGGAGGCCCCGGCGGACAAGCCGGATACCGCCGCGGACTGGGTGCTGGCCAAAGGCGCGGTGCGGACGAGCGAGCTGGCCGGTGACGGCAAGTGGTCGTTGAAGCTCTCCGCCCCGAATGCCAGCGCCTCGCAGGACGACATGGCCCGAGGCTTCGGCTGCTTCTGGAACTGCGATCCGCTGCTGCCGCTGGTGGTTCGGCCCGGCTGTGTGTCCGCCTACTCGCTCGACATGGCGGTCACCGGCGGCAAGCCGCTGTCCGCCTACATGCGTCTGTGCCGGCACTCCAACGCGACAGGACACGAGTTCTGGGGTGGCATACCGCTGCCGCGCACGGCCAGCGCGACCTTCGTGCGTCGCCAGATCGCCGGCGTCTTCGCGCCCGTTAACCTTGCTGCGCTCGCTGGAGGTGGTCCGCCGCCGTATAACAGATCCGGTACGGCTGGCGGCCTTTTCGCCAATAACGGCGGCGAAGGCGCGGTCTTCCTGGACAACTTCTCCGACGTGACGCTCCTCCGGCCGCTGTTGACAGTCAGCGACACGGCGCCCATCACGCTGCCCCAGGCGAAGCCGGGACAGAGCGTCGTCTCGGCGCTGCGCACCATCACCAACGGACAACGCCTCACCTGCCCGCGCCAGCTTGACGACGCTCCGGCCGAGCCGGTGTCCACGGTGCTGTATGGCCTGGCCGGTTGCCCACGAATGGAGCCGCACCACATGCAGGAGCTGACGGCCGACGACGTGGGCGACGTCGGCGCCGTGATCCTCGGCGAGCAGGCCGAACTGTTCGAGTTCACCGGCGAACACCGGGGTGCGACGCCGCAGGCCCTGCGCTTCCTGGGCGAGGACGGCAAGAACGGCTTGCGCGGGGGGCCGGCGCCCGAGTCGGAACCGGTCGTAATCCGGTTCCGGGGCGCTGACCGTCCGGGCGAATACCTGGCGAAGCTGCGCATCGTGACGCAGGCCATGAACGCCGGCGTGCTGAGCGCCGGCGAGCCGGGCGAGCCGCCCGTCAATCTCCACTACCTCGACATCCCAATCAGCGTCCGGGTGGCCGGGAAGGGCAAATGAGCCGGATGAACAACCAACAGAAAGAGAGGTTCGGCATGTCCACGATGCACCTCCCGAACGCTGTTGCGGCCTTGATCATGGCGGCGGCGCTGTTGGCGCTGGCCGCGCCGGCCCGGGCGGCGGAGGGTGGCGCCAAGGTGGCGGTCTCCGCCACGGCGGACCTGGTGGCGGCGGAGAACGCGCATCTGCGCATCGAGTTCAGCCGCAAGGACGGCGTCATCCGCCTGGCCAGGCTGGTGAACAAGTCGAACAAGCGGAGCGTCCTGGAGGACGCCGGCCCGCTCTGGAGCGCGGATACCGCGTCGAAGTGTGTCCTCGCGGGCGACGCTCCGGCCAAGGCCGCGAGCCTGGCCGCCAAGGAACTGCCCGACGGCGGAGCGCGGCTCTCGCTGCGCTGGGAGAGCGCCGCTGACGGCATGTTGGATGTCGAGGTCACGGTGGATGTGGCGCCGGGCTCCCGGGAAACGCTGTGGCGCATCCACCCCGCGGCCGTGGACAAGAACGCGGCCATCAAGATGGTGCATTTCCCCGTCTTCGAGGGCGTGGGCCGCGGCGGGAAATGGGACCGGCTGGTCCGGCCGACCTTTGTAAACGAACGGATGCTCAATCCTGGGGGTCTGCCGGAGAGCAAGCTCCTATACCCGTGCGGCGGTTATCCCGGTGTGGCCTACTACATGCCGTTCGTCATCTACGAGTACGCCGCTCCCGGTTGCACGGAGCGGGCAACGGACGATCAGAAGCAGGGCGGCGGCGGTCTCTACATCGCGGCCTACGATCCGCTCTTCCTGGTGAAGGAGTTCTCCAGCAAGGGGCTTGGCGAGGGCAAGGGGACGAGCCTGGCGATCGGTCATTTCGCGGAGGGTCTGGTGACGGATAAGGACGGCAAGCCGGGGCTCGGTTTCCCCTGCGCGATGGGGGTGTTCGACGGCGGCTACTGGGGAGGGCTGGACCTGTATCGCGACTGGGCGCGCGGCCAGGCATGGTGCGCGGCCGGCCCGATCCGCAAGCGGGCGAACTTTCCCAAGAAGCTGTTGAATAGCCACATCAATCACCCCTGGGGCTTCGATCCGGCGGATAAGGTTCTGAAGAGGTTCAAAGAGCTGGGTCGGCTCACAACCGAGGCCCTGAAAGGCGACCCCAAGAAGCCCAAGTCCGAGAGAGTCGGCATGATGGAAGGAGTCATCAGTTTTGAGACTCTTCACATCGAGGAATTCACCGACGAGGAGTTGGCAACGATGGTTCCGGCCACTATGGAACGCATAGAGAACAGCATCAATGTGTTTGCGGACCCCAATACGCCCCACTATTGCATCCAATGGTATCGTTGGCACAGCCAGCCGTTCGACTACGCCTATCCCGACTACTTCCCGCTGAGGCCCGGCTGGTTGGAGTTGCGCGCGCAGCTCGAGAAGGCTCACCCGGGTTATTTTGTCCACATGCCGTACATCAACGGCCGCTGCGCCGCCGAGCATTCCGAACTGTGGACGAAGAACAAGGCGGTGGTGGACAAGTGGTCGACAGGCGGCTCGGAGCGTTGGCACAGTTCCGATTTCTCACAAATGTGCCCGCATACGGAGTTCTGGCAGAATACCTTGACCGACGTGGCCCGTCGGATTTTTACGGAGGCAAAAGCTGACGGCCTGTATATTGACCAGCTAGGCTATACTCCCATCCGCTGCATGAAAACCGACCATGGCCACAAGCCCGGCGACCCCGCAAGCTGGGTCCGCGGTCAGCAGACCATGCTGCGGAAGATTCGCGCCGCGGCGAAGCCGATCAACCCCGACGCGTTCTTCACCACGGAGTTCTTCGCCGAGCCGCTCGTGGGGCTGTGCGAAGGGTTCCTTACCTATGCTTACTCGGATCTTTCGACCCTCTCGTACGTGTACGGCGAGTATGCCATTTTGCATGGACATGCCAGAAGCGCGCCCATCGATGAGAATTACAGCAGAATGGACTGTGCGATGGTGGCGGACATGTTCATCTCCGGCGCTCAGTTTGGGTGGTTAGTTGGTGGTACGGGGGACAGTAATCCACAGGCATACCAGAAGAAACTCGTTCCCTTCCGGCCCAAGGCCCTTCCGTACCTTCTGCTGCCAATGGTGAGGCCCCTCACGGGCACGCAGACCGACCCCTTCTGGACGTCGCTGCGAAAGGGGGATAGCGGCGAGGCGGTCGTGATCGCGACGAATCCGAAGCATCCCACTGCGAAGCCGCCCCTGACGCTGGACGAAACCTTCGAGCTCGACTGCAAGGCGGCCGGGCTGAAGCCGGGCAGATACCGGCTCAAGGCCATCACGCAGGGGGAGGAGAAGGATCTGGGCCCGATGGAGGTCACCGGGGCCGCGGTACAGTTTCGGATCACGCTGGAGCCGCAGGAGAGCGCGATCTATATCCTCGAGCCGCTGGCGGCAAAGGGAAAATGACAAAATGGCTGTTCCCCAAGGGATGACCATGGTAACGGTTACGCCGGCTACGTGCCCACCCGGCGCGCCTTTGCGGGCGGCGGGTATGAGACCCGTACCGGCGCGGGTTCGAAACTCCCTGTCGAGGCGCTGGAGCGGATCGTGCAGACCGCCACCGCGCTTGTCAACCATCAACACTGAACCCTATCTCGACCTCAAGGAGAGCACAACCATAGCCACCCCCCGTGAAAACCTGCTGAAAGTACTGCGCCACAGGCGGCCGGACTGGATCCCGCTGACGGGACACTGCGATCCCTACAATCAGCCGAGCCGCGAGGGTATGGACCCGGCGCTGGCCGAGGCGCTGGGCGAGGTGCGCTGGGGCGGTACCTCCACGGTCGTGTTTTCGCGCTATCTCGGGCTCGATATCATGGACTGGTTCGGCATGCCGGCGGTCCGCATCTCGCGACGGAACGTAACCGTCGAGAGCCGGACCGATGGCGACGTGACGACCAATGTGTGGCATACGCCGAGGGGCGACCTGCGCGAAGTGACCCGGATCTGCCGCGACGAGAGCGGCGCCGTGTCCAGCAACTGGACCGAGCATCTGGTGAAGGAGCCGAAGGACCTGCCCGCGCTCGCCGCAATCTTCGAGGACGAGGTCATCGAGCCCGATCCGGCCGGCATTGAGCGCACCCGCGAGCGGCGGAAGCTCATCGGCGACGACGGTCTTCTGCTGGGCCCCATGGATGGCACGCCGCTCGGGATGATGTATCGCGTCTATTCCGGTGTCGCCGCGCTGGCCTACCTCTGGGCCGATGCGCCCGCCGCGCTGCGCGACTGCTTTGCCGTGATGGAGGCCAACTACCTCAAGCGGCTGAAGATCGGAGTCAACTCCGATATCGACGTGGTCGTCAGCGTAGACGATACTTCGACGACGGCCATTTCGCCGGCGATGTTCGAGGCCTGCGGCCTTGACCTCACTGACGCCCGCGCCGATGCGGCGCACGCCGCCGGGAAGTTCTACCTTCACCACTCCTGCGGGTTGATTCGCGACCTGTTGCCTCTGTACCGCCGGACGCGGATGGATGCCGTCCATGCCTTCACCATCCCGCCGATCGGCAACGTGACCGTGGCCCAGGGACGCAAGGCGCTCGGTGACCGCACCACGATCATGGCGGGAGTGAATCAGCTCGCCGGGCGCATGGACGACCGCGCCGCGGTGCGCGCCGACATCCACCAGATGATCCGGGAAGCGGGCGACGGCGATCACTTCATTCTTGGCCTGGCCGCCTACCCGAACCGCAACATGGAACAGACGAAGTTCGTCGTGGACTGCTGCCGGGAAATCGGCGGCTCTGGGGATGGAGGATGAAGATGCCACGATTCTTATTGCTCCTAGGCCTGGCGGCCGCACTGGGCGGGGCCGCACTCGCCTACGAGTCGCCGGGGCCGAAGGCGCCGGTCCCCGAGCACTCGTGCCCGTGGGTCGAGATGAATCAGCCGGATATCCACACACTGTTCCTCTGGAAGTTCAGTTCCGGCAAGGACCGCGACGCGGAGGTCGGGGCAATCCTGGACAAGGGCGACCTGGAGGATCTCCTGCACGAGAAGGGCACCTCCAGCGGCGGCCTGGTCGAGACCAGGGACAAGATCGAGCCCAAGCTGAACGGGGACGCGAAACGGGCCGCCAGCCTGGGCCGGTTCGGCGGCGGACTCGTGTTGGGTGGCGCAGGCTACGCGGAAGGCGTCGGCACGTTCTCGGCCCTGCTCGGGAGCGACGGCGGGTTCACACTGGACTTCTGGTTCAGGGGCTCGAAGGCGGAGCGGCCGTCCGTGCCGGCCGACGGACGGATTCTGCTGGCCCTCCCAGACAGTTCGGGCAAGCCGCTGGTGAGCGTGGCTTGGAGCGGCGCGGCGTCGGCTGTGCTGGCCGTGGCGGGCGTGGAACGTCTCCGTGTGCCTGTGCGCGAGACGGCCGACGGGTGGCATCACCTCGCGCTGATCGTGGACGCTCCACGCGGGCAGCCGGATTCCGCGACGCTTTCCCTGACGGTGGACGGTGTGACGGCCAAGGCCGACCGCCCCGACCCCTTTCACCCCATCCCGTGGTTCAGGGGCGTTCCGGCGCGGCTGGGGCCTAAGCTCTTCATCGGCGGCGCGCCTGGCCAGCCGGGTTTGCAGGGCGTGGTGGACGAGATTCGGCTGACCAAGGGCGTCAAGCACATGTACCCCTGGAACCCGGGCGCGCAGGAACGAACGCGACGGCGGGAGGAGATCGAACTGCGCCCGCCGTTCTTCAGGAGCTGCCAGGTGCTGACGCGCTTCCGGTTCGACGGGGATCTCAAACCGGATGCCTTCGCAGGACTGTCCTGGACGGGCCGGACGGATGCCGCCCGTTCCCGGCCGGGCATTCAGGGGCAGGCGCTCGATCTCAGCGGCGTGGACCGGACCGGCTTCGCCATGAAGGGCTTCTATATCCTCCCTGAGAAGGAAGGCACCGTCGAGTTCTGGTTCCGTCCGCTGGACTGGAACAACTTCTACGTGGGCGAGTACGACGGCCGCGACGTGCAGGCCCAATGGCTGATGACGCTGACCGCCAAGGATGCGCTCTACGCCACGCCGTCCAAGAATATCGAGGTGATGCGCGGTCGGGCGTGCCGTGACATGAAGCTGCGCTGGCAGCCAATCCACCCCGGCGTCTGGACGCACGTGCTTGTTTCGGTCAAGGACGGCGGCCCTACCGTCTACGTCAACGGCCAGCCCCAGAAGCTCTGGCAGGCCGGCCTGGTCCTCCGCGGGCACCCGCATTCCACCGAGCCACTCAAGAAGTGGCGCGAGCGCACCGGCGGCAAGGACGGCGACGACACCTGGACCCTGGCCTTCGTTCCTTCGCATACGCTCCTCGACGAGTTCACCGTCTATGCGTCGGCCATGAGCCAGGAGGAAGCGTGGAACGCCTACGCACGCTGGCTCCCGGATGCCGCCGCGCAGATGAAGCCGCTGCCCGCGTTCCGGGTGGACTTCGACTACTTCGCCCATTCCTGGGATCGCCAGGAGAGGCTGGTGATCCGCCTGGCCTGTCTTCCAGTCGGCAACTCAAGGCCCGCGAGCGCGGACCTGGAAGTGCGCGATGAGAAGGGCGAGACCCTGCTCTCCATCCAGAAACAGCCCCTGGACGCGGGCGGTTGCGTCGCTTGCACGCTGCGGAAGGCGCTGTCGTTCGGCCGCTACCCGGTAGTGGTGCGCTCGCGCGGCGCCGACGGCGCCGTGCTCAAGGAGGAGAAGCAGGAATACGTTCGCGAGAAACCGGCCTGGCTCGGCAATACGCTGGGCAAGGACCGGACCGTGCCGCCGCCGTGGACGCCGATCGCCGTGGACGGGCGCAAGTTGCGCATGGTCGACCGCGAGATCGAACTCGGCGCCAACGGCCTGCCCAGCCGCATCGAGACGCTCAAGCAGCCGGTGCTCGCCGCGCCCGTGACGGTGCGGGCCGGCAACGCGGAACTGACCGGCCAGGGTCCGATCTTCACCGAGACCGCGCCCGACCGGGTGGCCTGGAAGACCGCTCTTGGCGGGGCCGGACTGACCGCCGACCTGGACGCCTGGATGGAGTTCGACGGCCTGCTCTACTGCGCCATCGCCCTCAAGCCGGCCGCCGGCGCGGAAGCGACGGTGGAGGATCTGGACGTTGATTTCCCGATGGCGGCCGACCGCGCCACGCAACTGCTGGCCAACGGCGGCGGCAACGACTTCCGCGCCTCCTGGATCGCCACCTTGCTCCCCGATGGCAAGGGCAGCGTCTGGCGGAGCTCGGACAAGCCCTATCCCGCGTTCTGCCGAGCCGACGGGATCACGAACTTCATGCCCCACATCTGGCTCGGCACCGACGACGCCGGGCTCTACTTCGGCGCCGAGAACGACAAAGGCTGGACCGTGGACGGCCCCCTGCCCGCGCAGGAGGTCCTGCGGGGGGAGAAGGCCGTGACCCTCCGCATGAACATCATCCGCGAGCCGGCCGTGATCCCGGCCTCGGGCCGACGCTTCCACTTCGTGCTGCTGCCGACGCCCGCCAAGCCCGAGCCGCCCGACTGGCGAAGGCGAATGCTCGGCGGGGTCAACTTCGCTTCCGTGGACTCTTTCGGCGGGTTCAACCTCAAGACGAATCCCGCCGACCCGACCTCGGGGGACGCATTCCGGCTCGAGCCCCACTCCTGGGAGTATGCCGCGGCGCAGGCCAAGGGGTGCCGCGAGAAGTACAACCAGGGCCTCTGCATCCTCTACTCCGACATGAGCTGGCCGGGCTTCGGACCCTCGTTCCGCGACTGGAACCACGACACGCATGCGGGGACGGGGCGGCTCGCGCTGTTCCCGGAGATGGAGGACTACATGGTCTGGGCCGTGAACGAGTTCCTGAAACGAGGCGTGATTGACGGCGTCTACTGGGACGATGCCAGCGTGGGCTA
>VGYW01000164.1 GCA_016872875.1 Planctomycetota bacterium
CGGGCCGGGCTGAAGGTGCGCGTCGCCCGCACGGGCGACGTGAGCGTGCTGCGCGGCACATCCGACCGCGACGGCTCGCTCCAGCTCAAGTGGCTCCACCTGCGCCCCGCGGTGGTGGGCGACCTGGTGGTGACGGCGGGCCTCGACCCCGCCATCCCCCCCGGCCTCGTCGCAGGCCGCGTGGTCCAGGCACCCGAAACCAAGGAACACCTCTTCTACAACGTGCGGGTGCGCCCCCTGATTGACCTCGACCGCCTGACGGAGCTTCTCCTGGTCCTCTACCGCGCGCCCGACGCAGAGGAGCTCCTCAAGGAAGAGCAGAAGGAAGAGCGCTCGCGATGATCCGAACGCTGGGACATGCCCGGCTGAAGAGCGGCGAGCGCCTGCGCATCGCCGCCCTCACCGCCCCTGCCGGCCGCTACGCAGGCCCCATTCGCCAATTCCTGAGCCACAAGGGCCAGCCCTGGATGATGCACGTGGACCTCGCGAACGAGGGCCGGACCGACGCCTTGCGGACCACTTACTACGTGGGCATGATCGGCGGGGAGATCGTCGGCAACGTGATGATCGTGGACGACGGGCGGGTGGGCATCCTCGGCCACGTGTTCACCCGCCCCGACCAGCGGCGCAAGGGCATCTGCCAGCACCTGATGGCCGCCGCGATGAAGGGCTTCCAGGCCGCCGGCGGCGACATCCTCACACTGGGCACGGGCTACAACTCGCCCGCCTACTGGATCTACCACGGCTTCGGCTTCCGCGGCGTCCAGCCCGACAGCGGCTACATGGTCTTCCAGACGCGCCAGGATGCCGTCGCCCGCTACTTCGCCCCGGCCCGCGTCCGCGTGGCCGACGCGTCCTGGGAACACTGGCCGGGCCTCTCGCTCCTCTTCATGCAGCCGGCCGGGGACCGCATTCGCTCGCTCGCCTGCAAGGTGATTGGGTCGGTCGGCTTCGAGGAGGGTTTCCTGCTGTCCCAGAGCCAGCGCGAGCGGCTGGCCGGCCAGATGAAGGTCCTCCTGGCCCGTTCGGGCGCCGTCGCCGGGGCAGCCATTCTCCAGCGCGACCCCCGCTGGCCGGCACCCGTTCACCTCCTCGACCTCTTCGTGCACCCCAACTTCAACGGCGAGGAGGGCCGCCTCGTCCGAGCGCTCCGGCTGCCGGAGCGAGCGAAGGTCCAGGCCTATCTCGACCTGCCCTCAGCCTCGCGGGCCGCGGCCCTTTCGGGGGCGGGCTATAGCGTCGAGGCCACCTTGCGGGGCCAGCTCGGCCCCCCTGATGCGCCGGCCGACGTGGCGATCTTGACGCTTCGCACCTGATGGCCGCCCCGTCATCTGTGCATATTGGCACAGAACAGGGATAATAGGAAGTTAGCTTCCGCTCCGCACCTCGGCCCGCACAGCGCCTCCTGTGTTCGTTACTTCCCACCTTCCAGTGGCTTACGTCTGACATGAAGCTGCTGGGCATCTGGCCCGCTTTTTGCTGGGGGTGTAAACGCTGATCACTAACGAATATGTCTTCGGTTGAGAAGGCTTCTCGAGCCCCTCGGTGCGACACTGCAACCCGTGCCCTCTAAACACCGAGGCCGAGGGCAGCTTACGACCGCGACAGGTGCCCCCTCCCCACCTAAAGGTCTGGGCTGCCCTCTTAGAATCCCCAGGGTAGCACCTCTTGGTGCGGCCCTGAACCAATTCGGGTGCCGACCCGACCGAAGGGCCGGCTGGTGCCCGGCGGAAGTGATTGGTGTTGAACGAGTTACAAGGAGTCGCTGACCAAAGAAGGGATCGGCCCGCCGTTTGCTGCATGAGAAATCGGGCTGGAAGCGAGCCCGCAAGATGATGAGAAGCTAACCCTAGAGGGCAGTTCCGCGACCCACGCAGGTGCCCCCTCCCCACCTTAGGGTCCAAACTGCCCTCTTCCTATGTACCGCCCGCAAAGCCGCCCGAGTCCAATGCCTGATTCGCCAGGGCATCTGCGGCGGCGTTCTGCTCGCGCGGCACGTGGCGCACCTCCCATCGGCCAAGCTGCCCCAGGAGTCCGAGCGCGCGCTCGTGGTAGGGCTTGAGATGGGGGGCCTTCACCCGGTAGATGCCCCGGAGCTGGAGGACTAGCAGTTCACTGTCCAGCAGTAGGGTCAGGCGGTCCGCCCCCAGGCGAATGGCCTCCTGCGCTGCTCGGATGACGGCCTGATACTCGGCCACGTTGTTGGTCGTCCTCCCTATTCGCTCGCCGATTCGGCGGACGGGTGTGCCGTCGGGGTTCAGAAGCAGGATTCCGACGGCGGCTGGCCCGGGGTTTCCCCGCGAGGCACCATCGCAGCGGGCGACGAGGGAGCGGCCCGGTGTCGGGGCGGCCCCCGCAAAGAGGTCGCCCGTGCAATCAGGCAGGCGCGGGTTCAGGTCGTTCAGGGCGTGGCGGACCCAGAACGCCGCCAGTTCGGCCTGAGTGACCTCCGGGTGCTCGGCCAGGAGGCGCTCGAGGTCGAGATACTTGCGGATGAGGTGGGCGATCTGCCGATCCGAGAGCTTCGCCAAGACGGTTTCCCTTCAACGGAGGTAGATGGGATTGGAGAGGACCCAGGGGCGGCCATTGAGGACGGCTTCGACGCGGTAGACGCCAGGCGCGGAGGCCGTGGCCGCCAGCTCGTGCCCGCGAGCCTGGGCGATGTGGGCGCCGTCGCACAGGAGGCGGAGGCCGGCCTCGGCGGGGCACACGACGCGGAACTCGACGGGCTGGCCGGCGGGGGCCTCGGCGCCCATCTGGAGGGCCTCGCCATCCCGCAGGCCCTCGAAGCAGAAGCCCGTGGCGTCGGCCAGCAGGTCGTAGCTCATGTAGCACTGGCCCCGTGCGAGCAGGCCGTGAAGCAGCCGCAGGTCGGCTGCCGCTTCGCCTGTAAAGGCCTGGGGCGACACGACATGCGTCCGCACTGTGCCGAAGGCGTAGCGGTGGGGCAGGATTTCGAGGAAGGCGAGACCCAGACGGCGGAAGGGGACACGCTTCGCGTGGTTGTCGAGCGAGCCGATTCCGACCACGCGGCGCCGCCGGCCCGCCGCGTCCCAGCGGGCCAGAATGTCCCGCTCCGGCCCCCTCACCCAGCGCTCGGGGTGGCGGCAATGCGACAAGAGGTTCCAGGGGTGCAGGCGGCGAATCCAGTCGTGCATGTAGGGCCACACCTCGATGCCTGTGAAGGAATCGAGGTGCCAATCCGTCCACCCCGGCACCCAGAGCTTGAAGAGCGGCTTATGGATGGGGTGGGGGTGGACGACGAAGGTGAGGCCGCCGCGGGAGCGGATGGCGTCGAGCGTGGCCTCGGTGGTCGGGAGGTCGAGCAGGCCATCTAGCGACTCGATGCCCAGGGCGATGCAGTGGTGCGGGCCGGCGTCGAGTTCCACGCCCACGTCGAGGAGCACGCCGTCGTGCCAACCCTCGAAGCCGTCGGCGCGGGCGCCGAGGCTGTCGTGGTCGGTCAGGACGACGAAGTCGAGCCCCACGTCGCGGGCGGCGGCGAGGATGTCGGGCACGGGGACATGGCCGTCCGAGTAGGTGGAGTGGACGTGGATGCAGCCCTTGTAGTCATGCATTGGGTTCGGGGGCGTCGGCCTGGGCCTCGCGCAGGGCCTCGGCCACTTTGCGCTTGCCGGCGAGGTAGAAGAACAGGCCGGTCTGGTTCGTGAGGATGATGACCACGTGGCTCAGGGCGGCCACGTTGGCGCCCAGGTTCTGCTCGCCCGGCAGAAGCAACGTGGCAAAGAGGAAGCCCAGCGCCCACTCGAACACGCCCACCCCCGCCGGCGCCACGGGCAGCCCGTTGAGCACGAGGCCAAGCGGGATAAGGAACAGGTAGTTGGCGGCGCGGCCCATGTCCAACGCGAGCGGGTCGCCCAGCGAGCGCCCGATGAGCCAGAAGGCCACCGCCGCGCCCCCGTGCGCACTCGCCGAGTAGAGCACGAACTTCACCAGCAGGAGCTTGTGCCCCCGATACAGGTAGACGGCCTCGTAGACCCGCTTGAGCACGGAGCCTACCCTGTGCGGAAGCCTGTCGAGCAGGAAGTGCACCAGGCGCCGGCAGTGGGACGACAGGAACACCAGCAGCCCCACGGTTGCGACGGCGAAGGCCCCGAGGACGCCGACGACGAGGAACTGCGTCTGCGTGAGGCCGAAGGCGCTCGGGGGCGAGTGGTGCCGCCATAAGTCCTTGAGGTGGAACAGCATGGCTGCGGAGGCGAAGCCGACCATGCAGTAGAGGCCCAGCACGCGGTCGAGGAACACCGTGGTCACCGCCTCGGCCTTCTTGTGGGTGTCGCGGGCCACATAGTAGGCCTTGGCCAGGTCGCCCCCCGTGCCGCCGGGCAGGAAGCAACTGAAGAAGCAGCCGATGTAGGTCATCCCCACGCACTCGCGCCGCCGCGCCGCGATGCCCTGCGAGACGACCAGCATCCGCCAGCGGTTCGCAGTGAGCAGGATGCACCCGTTGTAGATGAGAAACGCCACGGCGAGCCAGAGCGGGTTGCGGCGCACCGCGTCCCAGATTTCCGCGGGCTTCAGCTTGCCCGACCGCACGAGCCAGGCGATGAGGCCGGCGGCGATGCCGATCTTCAGGGCAAGAATGACCGCCTGCTTCACCTTCGCGCCGAGAGCCATCCTCGCTCCTTGCTAGCCCCGCAGCATCTCCACGAAGGCCTCGAGCCGCGTGCGCGACGCTCCGTCCAGCGGACCGGGGCGGTCGCACTCGAGCGTCAGCACCGGCAGCCCCACCCGCTCGCGCACCAGGCGGTCCTGAAGCTGGCGGAAGCAGAAGCTCTGGACGTAGTGGATCACGCCCTGCACCCCGCGGCGGCGGCACTCCCGCACGATGTCCTCGATGCGATAGAACACGTCGTAGGGATACGTGTAGGCCGCATATTGCTCCAGCAGGTTGGCCGAGGGCGTCGGCATGGCGAACTGGCGGGCGACCTCGTGGAACACCACCCCCGCTCCCATCTCGCCCAAGCGGTCGAATAGGTCGGAACAGATGGGCGGGACGCCGAGGAACCCCAGCCGCACCGTTTGGAGTGCGGGCTTCAGCCCGTATCCTGGCCGTGCCCTAGCCGCGGCAAGAAACGCATGGGCCTCGCCCCCGAACCGCTCCGGCTCCCCCAGGAAGTCCGAGCAGTTCACCTGCCAGTAGAACGCCTCAGCCGCGGTCACTTGCCCGCTCTCCCAGGCCAGGCGGTCAATCTCGTGCACCGTCGAGCGAATGGCGTCGAGCCGCTGCTTCTGCCCCTCCGCCGCGTCGAGCGTCGTCCCGAACCGCTCGGCCAGCCGCCCGAGTTGTGCCGCCAGAAGCGGCAACTCCCGCTTGTAGGGAAACGCAAAGTCCACCACCCGCACGCCTTCCGACTCCAGAATCTCCATCAGCGCGTGGGTGTTCGAGCAATCGCCCTGGACGACCGCGACCACGGCGCCCACCCCTCGGCGGCGTGCCGCTGTGTAGATGCCCTTCACCCAGGCGCACATCGAGCGGGGGAAGCCCGCCCGCTCCGCCGCCTCCACCATCCCCGCCGCGTCGGGCGACGTGATGAACACGTTATTCAGGTCCAGCGGCCTATATCCCGCCGCAAACAGGACCTCGACCGGGACAGTCGTGGTGATCCCGACAAGGCATTCATCCACCCGCGGCGCTCCTGAGGCCCCGGACATTCTCCCCGATTCCCCGCGCGCTGTCAAGGACCGGAGGCCCCTCTCCCCCATAGTCGCGCCCCTTGCCGGGGCGCGAGTCTGCGGTTCTCCGCATCATGCTGGGGAGAATCGCCCTTCTGCCGTAGTCGCGCCGGCGCGCAACACGGGGGGGCGCGACTATGGGGGGCGCATCTGAAGAAGGGAGGAGGGCCGGACCCGCGCTTCTCCGCAAGTGTCCAAATAGCAAATAGTTACGGCTCGCGGATGCCTGCCGGCGCTTCTTCACATGCTCAGGCGCGCCCCTGTGCGCAACACGAGGGGCGCGCCTGAAGGCAGAGGCGGATGTCGAGCGGGGCACGGCTTGTGGGTTGAGCCTTTTGCTCCTGCCCACGCGGTGGTATAATGTGGGCGCAGGAACAGCCCGCACAGGAGAGACCAAGATGGCGGCACCCGTGGAAGGCAAGGTGGCGAAGGTTCTGGACGACCAGACGCTGGTCCTGAACGTCGGGACGGCGGCAGGGGTCAAGCAGGGCATGGTGTTCAGCGTCTTCGCCCCTGTCGAGGAGGTGAAGGACCCCGACACTGGGCAATCGCTTGGCGCGTGGGAGGCGGTGAAGGGCTACGTGCAGGCGAGCCATCCGCAGGAGCGGCTGACCGTGTGCCGGGCCTACGCGCCGCGGCAGGCCGAGGCGACCGACCCCAAGGAGCGGGGCACCCATGTGCTCAGCGCCGAAATGGTCGAGGTCTCGATGCTCCGTGGCGGCACCCAGCCCAAGGCGCGCCTGAGCGTGGACCGCACCCAGCTCTCGGGCATGCCTGAGGTCGGCCCCATCCGCGTGGGGGACCGGGCAAGAGCGGTGGAGGAGGAGAAGCTGAAGGCGTGATGCGTGAAACGTGAAACGTGATGCGTGATGCGTGAGAAGAGAGCCGCGAGCCGCGAGCCACGAGCCACGAGCCTGAAACAAGGGACCAAGCAGTTGCCCGTGTAGGCTCGCGGCTCGTAGCTCGAAGCTCGCAGCTTTCTTATCACGCGTCACGCGTCAGGCGCGACTCAGGAGATGACCCAATGAGCAGGAACGTCATCCTCACCCCCAACGCCCCCGCCCCCGTCGGCCCCTACTCGCAGGCGATTCGCGCGGGGAACCTGCTGTTCGTGTCGGGGCAGATCCCCGTCGATCCCGCCACGGACACGATGCCGCAGGGGATCGGGGACCAGACGCGGGTGGTGCTGGGCAACCTGGCGGCCGTGCTCGAGGCGGCGGGCGCGTCGCTCGCCGACGTGGTGAAGACCACGGTGTACCTGAAGGACATGGGCGAATTCGTGGCGATGAACCAGGTCTACGCCGCGTTCTTCAAGGAGAACCCGCCCGCCCGTGCCACCGTCGAGGTCTCGGCCCTGCCCAAAGGCGCGCGGGTGGAGATCGAGGCTATCGCCGTGCTGGCCGGCTGAGCGGCGACCCACCCATCTTCTCATTGGCCGACTTCTATCGTCTTCGGCCCCTCGCCGCTGAGGAGTTCCTTGCCCTGGCGCGTGACGCGGCCGGGGGCGAGCATGGTGGCGGTGAGCTTGGCCCCCGCCCTGGTGACGACGAAGGCCGTGCCCTCAACCACCAGGTCCTCGGCCACGACCTTCTTCGGCTGGTTCACGAGCACCACGGTGTCACGGCGGTCGGGCCACACGAGGAGGATGGCGTCCCCGTCATCCACCCCCTTGTGGTCGAGGGCGGCGTTGATGATGGGCGGCGGCTCGGTGCTCTTCTGGGGGATCAGGGCGACGAAGTAGCCGCCCTTGCCCGGCGCCTGGGGCACCTGGCAGAGGAGCTGGGCCTCCTCGAACTTCTTGCCGAAGGTCTTCTCGTAGTGGGCTGCAAAGCCGAAGCCGCACGGGTGGCTCACGCGGTGGGTGCGGTGGGCAAACGTCTTCGGCTCGGCGATGAAGCAGTGGAGGTTGACGCCGTGCTGGCCGACGTAGAAGGCGCTCTGGCCCTTCACGCTGAGCTTGTCGGCCAGGCACCAGAGGTTGAGGGCGGGCGTCAGCTCGGCGTTGCCGCCAAGGTCGTCGCGGAAGACGACGTAGTTGTGGCCCAGCGGGTCGGGGTCCTTGACCATGATGTAGCGGCGGGTCCAGGTGAAGGGCTGCTTGGCCCACACGTCCTCGGATGCGCCGCGGGTGACGAGCTGGTTGTGTGTCTCGGGCAGGGCGTAGGGCACGCGGTTGAGGTAGCGGATGGGGCGGACCATCTCGGCGTAGTCGGCGGCGGGCAGGGTGACGAAGCGCGTGACCTTGCCGTGCGCCTCGTCGAGGTCCTTCGCCTGCGGGTCCCAGCCGGGCTCCAGGCAGGTGAAGGGCTCGACCTTGTGGTCCTGCCACACCTTGCCGGTGTAGTAGCAGCCCTTCCGGTCGCGGCCTGGGCAGGGGCGGACGGTTTCGTCGTGGTTGAAGCTGAGGCCGCCAGGGTGGAGCCAAGCCTCGCCGATGCTGGGGGTGTACATGGCCGCGAAGTCAATCATCAGGGGGGCGCCCTTGGCGTAGTAGATGAACGAGCCGCGGTCGGCGTGGCCGTGGCCGACGGCGAAGCCGCCGGCGAGGCCGAGGAAGAAGGTCTCGTCCTGGCGTGGGAAGCCGTTGCGCATGACGAAGCCCATGCCCTGGTAGTGCTCCGAGGCGAGGTCGGGGCGGTTGGCCTCCCTGCCGGGGTCAATGAGCAGGCCGGTCTGGGTGGGGTGGCCGCCGAGGGCGCGGCCGGTCTCGCTGGTCGCCCACATCAGGTTCTTGGCTAGAGAGGGTTCGTTCTTCTCAAAAAGGGCGGCCATGATGGGGAACGTGCCGTCGGGCGCGTAGTAGCCGTCGCCGATGGGCGGACACGACCGGTAGCCGCCGCGGAGGTCCCAGGGCAGCAGCGTGCCCATCCTCACGCGGGCGGCCTTGGCGAAGCGGGCGGTGGCGGCGGACATGTCGATCCTGTCGCCGCAGCGGGACATGGCGAGGAGGGGCACGATGCCCAGCTCGAAGACCATGCCGCTGTAGTGGGGGCACTCGAGCGTGGCGCCGTGGGGGTTCACCTGGCTCTCCACGTAGGCGGTCATCCAGTCGGTGAGGTAGCCCCGCCACCCCTTCCCCTCGGGGTGGTTGGGCAGGAGGGAGGCGAGGAGGGCGCCGCGCGCGCGGAGCTGGGACATCATGTTTGCCGAGCCCCAGGCGAAGCCGGCCTCGCGGGGCGGCACATAGTCGGGCGACAGGCTGTTGTAGGCCATTGCGGCCAGGTAGCGGAGCATGGTGGCCCGCTGCTCGGGGGCCAGGTGGGGCACGGCCAGCGCCACGTCAGCCGCGTGGGCCAGCACTCCCGCGTTGATCGCGTACATCATGTGCCCGTAGTCTTCCGTGGCGAATGTGCGGACGAACTTCTCCAGGGCGGCGAGGGTCTCGGCGATGAGCTGGTCGCCGGTCTTGGGATCATCCTTGCTCAGGTAGCTCACCCAGCGGATGTGCTGGAGGCCGGTCAGGTGTTTCTGCACGCGGGTGCGGAAGCGCTCGATGTCGCCTGCGTCCACGAACAGGCGCGGGAACTTCGACGCCTCCTCGTAGTCGAGCACCCAGTCCTTCACCCGGTCGAGTTCCAGGCGCCCGAGGCGGACGTGGCGGAGCATGGCCTCGGACATTGTCTTCTTGTTCCCCTTCTCATGCTGGGTCTCGGTGCGGGGGACGACGCCGATGCCGTAGACCCGCTTGCCGAGGCACGTGGGCGCACGCAGGAACAGGTCGGGCTTGGCCCTCCGCTCGATCCACAGGTTGTTCGTCTGCACGTACTGCACGAGGGTCTTGATCGGGTGCGGCTCGATGTCGGGGTGGAGCCATTGGCTGGGCCGCAGGGCGACGATGGCCAGAGCATCTTTTGGGGCCTTCGAGTTGTAGGCGGCGAAGGTGAGCGATTCGTCCTCGCCCCACTGGAGATAGGCGTTGAGGCTGATCACGCGGCCATCCCTATCGCACTTCAGGCCGCCGTCGCCCGGCTTGGCCGCCTCGTGGTACATGCGGCCGTGCCACTCGCAACTATCTGGCTCCAGGCCGTCGTAGAACGAGAAGCAGTAGGCGTTAGGGGAGGGCACTCGCCCGTGGGTCTGGCACCACCAGTCCCACATGAGTGGCTTCTGCCTGTGGGCGGGGCGTCCCTGCCCCGCGTCTTCCTTCTCCTTCTCGCGGGGCGCGGAGGCCCCGCCCACAGAGCCGGCGAAGGTGGGGAGGACGTACTGGAAGGTGTCGCCCGGCCTCACGCCGCCCAGCTCGGGCATCTCGTAGCGGCGGCCCTTCGAGAGGTCGAACTCCTCGGAGATGACCGCCATGTCCTGCCCGGCGGACAGCTCGACCGTGGCCTTGTAGGACGTGTTGTCGGCGAAGTCGTATTGGAGGGCGACGCGGGCGAAGACCGGCCCCTTCTCGACGAGGACGGCTTTGTAGCCGAGGCACGGGCGATCGGTCTGCCACCAGCCGCGGCCAATCCACTTCCCGTCGGCCAGGCGCACAGCCTGAATCGGCGCCGGCAGTTGGTCGGCGGCAACGGGCGCGGAGAACGTCTTCGCGCCACCCACGAGACGAATGCCGAACTTGCTGGTCGCTAGCTCGATTACGCCGTCACGTTCCCTGACCGCGAGGTCGGGAATAACGGGATTCAAAGGTCCTCCCATATTCTGCAGCTCCCACCGCGCCACTCCGTTCGGCTTCAGGCGGGCCATGAAGGAAAGCGTGGCGCGCCGGATGGTACGCGTGTCGGGCCACAAGGCGACGTCGGACAGTTGAAACGCGACTTCGTTGCCCCAGACTTCGGGCGTATCCGCCACGAGCGCAAGGTGATTGAAACCATCCTTCGGGAACTCCACCTTGTAGCTCACCCGGTCCGGCCCCCAGGCGAGGCCGAACGGCTCGCGGATGGTGAAGGTGCGCGTCTCCCCGCCCCGCGCCAGGGGCCAGAGGAGGCAGAAGAGGACACAGCACAGGAGGTGGGTCCGACGCATAGGCAAGCCCTTTTCCGAAGAGAGCGACCCCATAGTGTGGAGGTGCGCACATACGCACTATGGGCGCCTCCACACTATGGCGACCAGTTGCGGCCGGGGAGTAGAACACCATAGAGCGGCGGCGGAGTCAAGCGACTTGACGGCGCGCTGGGCGTGCGCTAGACTTGTGGGGAGTTTCCACGTGCCGGTTCCCCTCGCGCAAGTGTGCGTCATCTCTAGACATGGGAGACCCACCGTGAAGAGAGCGCTGTGCCTCGTTGCCTGGCTGGCGCCCCTGGCCATCTGCCTTTCCACCTGCATCCAGCCCCGCCAGATGCCGGAGGCCCTCGACCCCGCCCTGGTCGAGGCCGAGATCATCAAGGCCAAGGGGGGCGACCTCGCCAAGGTCGAGCCAGAGAAGGAGCCGGTGATTGCCATGGCCGAGCCGCCCAAGGAGCCGGCCGCGCCGAAGCCCACGCCGCCGAAGGAGCCCGTCGCGCCCAAGCCCGAACCCCCCAAGGAACCCATCCCGCCGAGGCCAGAGCCCCCCAAAGAGCCGACCCCGCCGAAGCCGGAACCCCCGAAGGAGCCAACTCCTCCGAAGCCCGAGCCCCCGAAGGAACCCGTCCCGCCAAAGCCGGAGCCCCCAAAGGAGCCAAAGCCGCCAAAGCCGGAGCCGCCAAAAGAGCCAACTCCCCCGAAGCCCGAACCCCCGAAGGAGCCAACTCCTCCGAAGCCCGAACCGCCCAAGGAGCCCACGCCGCCGAAGCCGGTGCCGCCCAAGGAACCCGTCCCGCCGAAGCCCGAGCCGCCCAAGCCGGAACCCCCGAAGGAGCCGGTCGCTCCCAAGCCCGAGCCGCCGAAGGAGCCCGTTGTCCCCAAGCCGGAGCCGCCGAAGCCGGAGCCACCGAAGGAACCCGTCCCACCGAAGCCCGAGCCGCCCAAGCCGGAACCCCCGAAGGAGCCGGTCGCTCCCAAGCCCGAGCCGCCGAAGGAACCCGTTGTCCCCAAGCCTGAGCCACCGAAGGAACCCGTTCCGCCCAAGCCCCAGCGGGCCGCCGGGCCGTTCCTGTTCTCCCCGGTGCAGCGCACGTGCTTCGCGGCGGGCGAGACGGCGGAGTACACGGTCGTCCTCGTCAGCGAGGCCGACATCCCGAACGCCGCCGTCACGCTCTCCGTGGCGAACGAGGCAGGGGAAACGTGGACGACGACCGACTCGCTGGGCCTGCTGCCCGCGGGGCGATACTCGATGGCGTATGGGGTGGACGTGTCGTGCTTCCCCGAGGGGGCGTACAAGGTGAGCGCCCGCTTCGGAGAGCAGGCGGCGCCGCCGTTGGACCTCGTGGTCGCCGCACAGGCGCCGCGGACCCATTTCCCGCTCGCCGGATGGGTGGGGAAGGCGCCGAAGTGGGATCTGGACGCGCAGCGCTGGGCCAGGTTCCTCGGGCTGAATACGGTGCTCCTCGAGGGCCGCTCGCCGCGCGGCGCCGAGAGCACGCTGGTGATGGACGAGGCCTTCTCGGCGACCAGCCGCGGCATGCGCGCCGCGCCCGACTCCAGGCCGATGGAGGTCGGCCTGGCCATCCCCCCCTTCATCCAGGTCGCCGACCGCCTGACCGCGGCCGGGCTGAACTGGCTGGATGCCAACGCCGTGAGCAGCGAGGACCAGAACCCCTTGATGCCCGAGCGTGACCTGGCGAACCCCTTGACGGTCCGCGGCGCGCTGCACCGCATCCACCAGACGCTCCAGGCCGAGCGCCGCTTCCGCCGCTTCGCTGGCCTGCTCCTCACCGACGAGGCGCTCCTGCCCCGCGCCCACGTCGGCGACGCCACGACCCCCTTCGGCCTGGCCGGCCACCTCGCCGCCTACCAGAAGCGTTCCGAGGCCAAGGAACAGGTCCCGTGGCAGAAAGGCTCCGAGAGCTGGGACCAGTGGTATCCCTATGTCCTCTTCCGCGCGGGCATCCTGGGCGAGGCCCTGGGCGAGTGGGCCGCCGCCGCTCGAGCGGTGCGCTCCGACGCCGTGGTCACATCGCTCCTCCACTCCCCCACGCTCCTGGCCGACGGGGCCTATCCGCCGCTGGCGGCGGAGGGCCTGCCTATCATCACCACGACGGCGCCCCTCAACGGCCCGGCCGGGATGATGATGCCCGCCGTCGTGGCCGACCTCCAGCGCGCGGGCAACCGGGGCAGGCCGCTCTGGTTCATGCCCGAAGTGTCGAACGAGGCGGACCTGGACGAAATCCGCGCCGCCATCTTCCTCGCCCTCGCACGCAAGATTGACGGCGTGGTCTATCCCAAGAACGTGGACTATCATCTCGACCGCCCGGCCATCGGCGCCGGCGCGACCGATGTCCAGGCCAGCATCGGCGGCATCAACGACCTGCTGACCCGCCTGGGCGACTTCTTCCTCGCCCTCGAGCGGCCCGCGGACGACGTGGCGATTCTCTACTCGGCCACCGAGCACATCGAGCGCATGGGCCGCGACCCACTGAAGGACCCCGATGCGCCCTCGTACCCCTGGACCCTCATCGGGGCCTACAATGCCTGCCTCTTTGCCCACTTCCCAGCCACGTTCCTCACCGAGGAGGAACTGCTCGGCGCCGCCAAGCTCAAGAGCAAGGTCATCCTCGCCATCGGCCTCAATCGCGTGCGCCCCGAGGTCAAGGCCGCCCTCGAACGCCACATCGCCGCCGGCGGCGTGGTCCTCACCGACACCACGACCAAGGCCGAGATCGAGGGGGCCAGGCCCCTTGGCGTCGAGTTCCCCGACATCTACCGCCACTTCCAGAACCCGCCCCTGGGCGAGGGCGAGCAGAAGACGACCCCCGAACTCGAACGGCGCGACGTTGCCATCCAAATCCGCCTCCTCTACCCACTCCTCGGCCCGCTCCGCACCGAGCTGCGGCAGCACATCGAGCGCGACTACACGACCGCCGACCCCGACGTCGTCGCCTGCGACCAGCGCTGCGGCGCCGGACGCTACATCTTCCTGGTGAACAACACGCAGCAGGTGGGCTTCACGCGCGGGCTGAAGTGGGAGCTGGCCGCGGGCCAGAGCCGCGTGACCTTCCGCGAGGGCAACTACGCCGTCTACGAGGCCGTCGAGGGCAAGCGCGTCTTCCCCATCCGCGACAAGGGCCACCCCAGCCTCGCCCTCATCCTGCCCCCCGGCGCCCTGCGCGTCTACGCTCTCCTGCCCGAGGCCATCCGCGGCGTGCGCATCAGCCGCGCCAGCCTGGGCCGCGACGGCCTGAGCATTGCCGCCTGCGTCCACGGCGAAGCGCGCTCATTCCTGGGCGCGGTCAAGCCCATCAACGCCGCCGTGCCCATCGAGCTGGTCGTCAAGGACCCCGCCGGCCGCGAGCGCCTGCGAGTCTGCCGCGCCCACACCCCCGACGGCTACAAGGAGACCCTGCCGTTCCAGTGCGCCGCGCAGAGTGGCTCGTGGACCCTCACCGTCCGCGAGCTGCTCAGCGGCCAGATGGCCACCGCCACGTTCCGCGTCAGCGGCGGCTCCCAGGCCTGGGCCAGCCGCCGCGGGCCACTCGCCGCCTTCGACGGCGAGCGGGTGACCGCTCTCCTCCGCTCGACGCAGCCGCTCACGATCATCGTCGGCACCGACGAGGAGGCCGCGAAGGCCGAGACCCTGGCCGCCGCCCTGCGCCTCAACCAGCGCGAGGTCGAGGTGCGGCTCGCCGCCGAGCTCGCCAAGCCGCGGCCCCTCTCCAAGGATGAGGCGGTCGCCTACGTCAGCGCCGAGCCCAACAACGCGCCCCTGCCCAACATCCGCCAGCCCGCCATCCTCCTCGGCGAGGCTGCCACCCATCCCCTCATCCAGCGCGTCCACAACGCCGGCGTCCTGCCCCGAACCGTCACCCCCGACTACCCCGGCCCGGGCGGCGCGCTGCTCTGCTGTGTCGTCTCCGCCTTTGAGCCGGGCGTGCCGGCCGTCGTCGCCGCGGCCGCCGACGCGGCGGGGGTGGACCGCGCCATCGAGGCCCTCGCGGCCGCGGCCCGCGGCACCGTGCCGCAACTGGCCTGGCGCTCCCTCCCCGCCTCGCGCGCCGTCGCTTCGGCGGCTAAGCCGCCGCGCGCGCCCGCCTCACCCCAGCAGCTCGCCCCAGCCTGGACCTTCAAAGGCTCCGACCTCCCCACCTGCGCCGCAGTCCCACTCCAGGGCACCGACGTCACGGTCGGCTTCTTCGACGGCACGGTCTTCTCCTTCAACAGCACGGGCAAGGAGACCTGGCGCCGCCGCTGCACCACCCGCACGCGCGCCGTCGCGCGCAGCCTCGACGGCGTCTGGGCCGCCATCGCCTCGTTCCCCGAGCTGATGCTCCTCTCGGCCCAGGGCCGCCTACAGTTCGGCGTCCCCCTCGAACAACCCGCCCTGCGGGCCGACTTCACGGCCACGGCCCTCACGCCCGACGGCACGCTCACCCTCGGCGGCACGCGCGCGGGCGAGGTAATCGCCTACGACCTCCAGGGCAACAAGGTCTTCACCCTGGGCGGAACGCCGGCCGAGGCGCCCAAGGAGGCCACGAAGGAAGGCGCGAAGGAGCCGGAGAAGCCCAAGGAGGCCGCAAAGGAAAGCACGAAGGAGCCGGAGAAGCCCAAGGAGGAGAAGGCGCCCGAGCCCCGCAAGCCCTCGGGCCTCGGCTGTGTCAACGCCATCGCCATCGCACCAAAGGACAGCACTATCCTCATCGGCGCCGAACTGGGCACCCTCGCCCTCGACCCCAAGGGCCAGGAGGTCTGGGCCTCCGCCGACCTCAACCGCGTCACCTCCATCGCCCCCAGCTACGGCGAGGAGCAAACGGTTGCCATCGGCACCCGCACCGGCCTCGTCGCCTGCGTCACCGGCGGCACTGTCCTCTGGCGCAACCAGGCCGACAGCTACGTCACCGCCGTCTGCTTCCGCGGCCAGACCCAGGAGATTGTGGCCGCGAGCCTCGACGGCACGCTCACCTGCTACGACAAGAACGGCAAGGCCCTCTGGACCCGGCGGTCGCCCGTCGGCTTCGCCCACGTCGCCTCCTCCCTCGACGGCACGCTCATTGCCGCCGCCGAGCTCACAGGCCGCGCCCTGCTCCTCAACAAGGCCGGCCAACCCGTCGCCGAGACCCAGCCCGTCCAGGGCATCATCCGCGCCTTCGCCTTCTCACCCGATGGCGAGCGCATCATCCTCGGCACCTCCACTGGCGAAGTCCTCGCCTTCAAATACCGCCGAGCCACGAGCGAACAGGACGAACTGTGAGCGAAGCAGTTGGATGAATGGACGGGTGGATGAATGGATGAATGTCTGACACCCATCCACCCATCCAATCATCCATTCATCCCCCGTTCCTGGCCCAGGAGCCCTTGCCAATGGAGATGATCCTCGACGGCGGCAAGACCGTCATCTGCCCCGAATGCTACGCCCACCTCCACGTCCCCGAGCCCGTCAAGGAGGGCCAGGAACTCGAGTGCCACCAGTGCCGCCTCCTCATCGTCATCAAGAAGGTCAAGGGCAAGCTCACCCCCGTCGCCCACCAGCCCAAGGACGCTACAGAGGACAAGGCCTGGTAGCCCCCCGGAACAGGGGCCAGACTCGGGCCGAGGGGCCGGGTTGACTTTCGGGGCGAAGGGGCTATAATTGAGGCAGTGGACGCAGACGGGGTGTGGCGCAGTTTGGCTAGCGCGCGTGCCTTGGGAGCACGAGGTCAGCGGTTCAAGTCCGCTCACCCCGACCACGCCTCTGCCCGCGGTGGGTGTAGCTCAGTTGGTTAGAGCGACAGACTGTGGCTCTGTAGGCCGAGGGTTCGAGTCCCTTCACCCACCCCAGTGCTGACTTCGTGCCAGGCCAGCGGGCATCGGCTGCGGCGTGAGCGCCGCCTCCCTTCTCGCCCATCCCTCCTGGGAGGGCAGCCCCCGGGCCTCACCCCCCCAACCCCACCTGCCTTCCCGTCGCAGGAAAAGGGGACATTCTACTTTTTTCGGGCGCGGTGTTGGTGGTCTATCTATCATCAGGTATCGCAGTTACTTACGTTATCACTGCGGCAAGGTGAACAATAAAGTAGGCTCTCCGGGCTTTCTTGTGGGTGCCCACAAGGGGGGCGCCAAGCCGAGGAACCCTTCTACCTCCCTCAGCATAGGCATGGCAAGGACTTACGCCGAAATACACCTGTGCCGGCGCTGGATCGCCA
>VGYW01000165.1 GCA_016872875.1 Planctomycetota bacterium
GCGGGCTATACCGAAGCCTACCTTGCCAACGCACGCCAGCAGGGCATCGCCGCGGAGGGGCAAGTGGCCGCCGGCCGGAACTACGCGGTGCTGCTCGACATCGCGCGCGAGCGCCGCGCGGACCTGGTGGTCGTGGGCGCGCAAGGGCTTGGCGCCGCGGGCGACGGGCGGCTCGGCAGCACCGCCCTGCGCGTCCTGCGCGCCGCGGCCGCCGACGTCCTCATCGCCAGGGCCGGCGGCGCCGAAGGCGGACCAGTCCTCGTGGGGGTGGACGGCAGCGAGGAGGCCCTGGCTGCCCTCGGGCGTGCCACGGCGCTGGTCGGCGCGCTCCAGTGCCCGCTGGAGGTCGCCGCCGCCTACGACCCCGACCTCCACAAGGCCGTCTTCAGCACGATGGCCCGGTCGCTCTCGCCCGAGCGCCAGGCCGCGGTCGGCCTGAGCAAGCAGGAGACGCTCCACAAGACCTTCATTGACGACGGCCTGGCGAAGCTCTACGGCGGCTTCCTGGACCGGGCGGTGGCCGGCGCAAGGGCGCTGGGCGTGGAGGCCAGGCCGACGCTTCTTCGCGGGAAGCCGTACCGCGCGCTGGTTGACCACGCCCAACGGTGCGCCGCGCGGGTGGCCGTGGTCGGCAGGTTCGGCCACCATCGGGGGACCGCCGACATCGGCTCGAACGCGGAGGCCGTGGCCCAGCTCGCCCCGTGCAGCGTGCTTGTCACGGCGCCCGCGGCAAGGACGGAAGCGGGATAGAGGATGAATGGATGAATGGATGGGTGGATGGGTGTCAGACAATCATCCATCCATCCACGCATCCAACCATCCCATTCCCTCGGAGCATTGACAGCGAGGACACGCGCTCCCATGGCTGAGTCGCCCGACGCCAGAGAGGTCACGCTTCGGAACACGCGCCCCCTCGCGCCCCCGTTCCACCGCCACATCGCCAGGGGCAAGCTCATCGGACAGGAGTGCCGAGTCGGCGACCGCGTGGTCGTCTACGAGGTCACTGCCACCGTCCCCGAAGGCTCCGTGCGCGTCACTGAGAGCACGGTCCTGCGCTTCGTGTAGCGAGAGGGGCGAGGGACGCCAGAGTTGTTGGCAGTTGAGGCCCACGAACTCGTGCGCGAGCATGCCCCTGGGCGGGGGGTGTGCGGCGTGTCGCTGGGGGTGAGGGCCGGCGAGTGCTACGCGGTGCTGGGCCGCAACGGCTCGGGCAAGAGCACCCTCACGCGCCTCCTGCTGGGCCTCGAGCCGGTCGGGGGCGGACGCCTCGCCGTCCTCGGCTGCCCAGTGACGCTCGGCTCGCGCGGACACCTCCGGCGCCTGGGCGTGGCACTCGACGCGACCCCGCACTGGGACGCGCTCACAGGCTGGCAGAACGCGGCGTTCGTGGCCAGCGCGTATGGCTTGAGGGACGGAGAGCTGGAGCGCCGGCTTGCCGGGCTCTTCGGCCTGGCTGGCCTGGCGCCGCACCGCGACGAGCCGGTGGCCACCTACTCCTTCGGGATGCGGCGCAAGCTGGCGCTCATCGAGGCCCTCTGCCACGAGCCCGACCTGGTGGTGCTCGACGAGCCGACGGCGGGCGTGGACGAGCAGTTCCGCGTGGCCCTGGCCGGCCTGCTCCGCACGCGCCGGGACCGCGGAGCGACGACCTGGCTCGCGGCGAACGACGTTGACTGGGCGGCGGGCGTGGCGTCGCGCGTGGCCTTCATGGAGGCCGGGCGCATCGTGGCCGAGGGCACGCCCGACGAGCTTGCGCGCGAGGTCTCGCCGCTCCGCGAGGTCTGCCTGACCCTGGCCGGCTGCGTGGCCGTGCCGCCGCCCGCGTTCGACGGCCTGCGCGTCTTCGTTCAGGAGGGCAGCTCGGTCCGCGCGCTCGTGGACGGCCCCGCACTGCTCCCGCGGCTGCTCGAACACGTGGCCGCGGCGGGCGGGGAGGTGGCGCGGGTGGAGGTGTCGCGCAGCACGCTCCGCGACGCCTTCCTGCTCAAGACGGGCAAGGAGCTGGGGCAGTGACGCCATCCAACGTGCTGCAACTGGAGCTGGCGGCGGCGTTTGCGAGCCGGCGGGCGCTGGCCCTGCGGGTCGGCGTGGCGTTGCTGCTCGGGCTGCCGTTCGCAGTGGCCGAGATGCCGCTGCGCGCGCGGGTGGCCGGGCTGACGGTCCTCACCGTGTTCGTGTCGTTCTTCGGCGCGGCGGTGGGCGCGGTGCGCCGCAGGGCGGACGGGCAGACGATGCGTCTGGCCCTGCTGCCCATCCCGCGCGCCGTGGTGGCCTCAGACCTCTTGCTCGCGGGGTCGGTGGTTGACCTCGTTCAGGTGGGGCCAGTGGTGGCGCTGTTTGGGGCAGTGAACGGCCGCGGGCCGGCGGTGGGAGCAGTGCTGGGCGTGGCCGCGGCGCTCGCCTTCGCCGTGCTGCTGCTCAACGCGCTGGGCATGCTGCTCGCGGGGGCGGCGCGGTCGAATGCCGAGGTCCACCTGGCCGCGGCCCTCGGCGTGGCGGCCATCGTGCTGCTGTCGGGCCTGGTGCCGGCGGCAGGCCCGCTGTTGGGCGCGGTGCGGGCGGCCGCGCGGTTCAGCCCGGTCGCCTGGCTGGCGGGCGCGCTGGGCTCCCTGGCAACCGATCCGCCCGGCGGCACGGCCTGGCCCCTTCCCGCGAGTGCCGCCGCGCTGCTCAGCCTGGCCGGCTGGCTCGCCGCACGCGGCGGAAACTGGAAGCGAGGAGTGACATGAACCAGTTCGAGAAAACGTATGTGGCCCTGGGCTTCGTGGCGCTCGCCCTCTTCGAGTTCCTCACCGCGATGCGGGTCTTCGGCGTGAAGGGGGAGCCGACGCGCCACGCGCGCCTCCTGATGCAGTTGCACCGCGTGGGGGGCTACGTGTTTCTCTGCTATGCCCTGTTCCTGGCCTGGATCGGCTACGACATGATGGGCCGCTATTTCGCGGGGGGCAGCTACGCCGCGAGGTTCGACGCGCGGGTGTTCACCCACGCCTTTCTCGCCCTGTCGCTCATCGCCGTGTTGCTGCTGAAGATCGCCTTCGTGCGCCTCTACCGCGCCTACCGCTCCTACGCGCCGCTGCTCGGAATCATCATGTCCGCAGTCGCCCTGGTCATCTGGTTCATCGCCGGCTGGATGTTCCTGGCGATCATGGGGGGGACGAAGACCGTCAGCGCGGCGGGCCTCCCGCCGTGGCCGCCGCTTTAGCCCTGGCCCTTCGCCGCCAGGGACGTATGAAGAAGAGGTAGAGCATGACGAGCCAGAGGACGCTGGCGAAGATGACGGCCCCGATCTGCCAGCCGCTCGGTTTCGGGATGTCGTAGAGGGCCAGGAAGAAGGCGTCAGGGGGGACCTCCACGGCGTGCCGGTCCTTGAGAATCTTGCGGACGTGGTACGAGAAGGGCTGGCGTGCGAAGGGGCGGAGCTTGCCGACAAAGCGCGTGAGGCCCCGCCACTCGTCAGTCACTTTGTCGTAGGTGCGGACCACGATCCGCAGGCCGTAGGGGTCGAGGGTGAAGTAGGTGTGGCTCAGGCCGTAGCGGCGGTAGATGAAGGCCTTGTCGAAGTTCGGCGTGGCGGCGATGGAGACTAAGGTGGTGGAGCGCAGGCGCTCGGGCGCGAGGTCGGCGGGCGATTCGATCATCACGGGGGTCTTCGGGCCGAAGTCGTAGCAGAGCTCGGGAATCTGGACCAGGAGTAGCCAGCCGACGAAGCCGAGGCAGAGGGCCTTCAGGCAGGTGAGGATGATGCGCCCGAGGGTCCTCATCGGTGCCCGCCGTAGTAGAAGCCCATCACTATCAGCCAGAGAATGAAGGCGATGGAGAACACGGTGAAGCCGACCCAGATCCAGACTGTCCAGATGGCCCACCGTTGGTCCTCGGAGGGCTTGGCGAGGGGGTAGGGCTCGAACATGGCCTCGAGCTCCTCCTCCTTGAAGATGGGGACGGGAGTGACGAACCAGTTGAGGCCGCGCACGCCGTCCTTGTAGGCGGCGAGCTTGGCGTCGTCGGGCGGCGGCTCGGGCGGCTTGGCTTCGGGCTGCTCGTCGGGCATGGCGGTTCCTGCCTAGTAGGGTTTGGCGGCTTCGAGGTGCTCCACGATCTGGCGGGCCTCGTCGTCCGTGAGCTTGAGGCCGTAGGCGCGCATCTGGCTCACGATGAGGCTCCAGTGCTGCGTGAGCTTGTAGTTCTTCACCCTCTCGAGGGTGTGGCAGCCCGAGCAGTTCACGCGGATGAGTGCCACGGGGTCGAGGAACTTCTGCTCGGCCCCGGACCTGAGGATGAGCTTGCCCTTGGGCAGGGCCTTGGCGGCGGCGATCTCCTCGGGGGTGAAGACGTCCTCTGGACGCTTGTCCACCATGAGCACGGGCTGGCGCTGCTCAGGGGGATAGACGTAGTCGTAGTGTGAGAAGCGGTTGACGAAGCGCGGGCGCGCGGCCTCGCGCACGTAGCCGCCGAGCATGACGGTGAGGAATGAGAGGATTCCCATGAGGATGAAGAGCATGCGCGCTGAGCCCTGGTGGTAGCGGACGAGGTGTCCGCCCAGCCAGGCTGAGGCCAGGGCGATGGCGAGCTCCCAGAAGAAGAAGCTCCACGTCATGATCATGCCCATCGCCATGTAGTACATGAGGTAAAAGGTGGCCAGGCTCCAGATGAGGACGGCGGGGAGAGCGAAGGTGGCGCCCTGGCGCTTGGCCGAGTCGCGGAAGTAGCCCAGGCTGAGGCCGAACATGGCCGCGACGAAGACGTGCTTGAGCCACCACCAGTCAATCCCCAGCGCCACCACGTCGCCCTGGCCCCACATCAGGTTCACGTAGGCCTCGTTGGCGTCGTACTTCAGCACGTGGGCGTAGAAGTAGCCGACGATGGGCAGGCTGATGAAGCACAGGAAGCCCGTGTAGAAGGCGCAGCGGCCGCCGTCCTCGTAGTATTGCCTGACCTTTTCGCGTCGGCTGACGAGGTGGAGTGCGCCGCAGATTGCGGCCACGCTGAAGCCGCCGTAGGCGATGTTCGCAAACGCCCGGTGCGCCGTGAGCATGAGGAATGACGGATTGTAGAAGCCCAACTTGTCCCAGCCCATGATCGTCCCGGCCACGTCGGCCTGCCCCGCCTCGTAGCCCGGCGTGAGCATGTAGCCGCCGATGCCGTTGATGAGGTAGAACTGGAGGAGGAACAGGGGGTTGAGGAGCGCGCCCAGGAGAATGTGGAGCTTCTTGTGGCCCCACATCTTCTGCCAGAAGAAGTAGTGAAGGGTCAGCGTCGCCGCGAGGAGGAAGAAGATGAACTCCTCGACGATGAGGGTCCAGAAGAAGTGGACGAAGAGCTGGCTCCAGAACTGGGGATAGAGCCCGCTGAGGGAGAAGATGAGGCCGATGGCCACGATGGTGCCGATGTTGTAGATGCAGACGTGGAGGAGCTGCATTCGGCGGGCGAGCATGTCGTAGCGGCGGTCGCGCCTGCGGTAGCCGACAATCTGAAGGACGGTGACGATTGCGGCGAGTCCGATGGAGAGGGACGCGACGGCGGTGTGGAAGAGGCCGAAGAAACCGATGGTCCACTTCGCGCCGAGCAGGGGGACGTCGATCGTGGTGGCGCTCATCGGTAGTACTCCTCCAGGTAGCGGAGGAGGCGGGCCTGCTCGTCGGGCGCCTTCCACACGCCGCGGTGGTCCTTGTCGCTCAGGATGTCCGCCCAGGACCGGCGGTGGTCGTAGCGGTTGAACTCGTTGACCGTCCTGTGGTGGCACTGGACGCAGCGCTCGTAGAGCAGGAAGCGGTCGCGTTCGCGGGGGAGGGTCTCTGGCTTTTCGAGCTGGCCGTAGACGGTCTGCGGCTGCCTCGCTCCCTCGCGCACCATGCCGCCGATGCAGAATGCGAGGAAGGCGGCGAGGCCCGCGACGAACATGGCCCACTTCCAGCCGCGCGTCTCCACGCTCCACCGGCCGCGTATGGCCCAGAGGAGCGCGGCGAAGGCGGCGAGCGCCACGGTGTACGCCGCGCGCCAGACCAGGGCGGAATCCCCCAGCCACTTCAGCGGCGGGTGAACGGTCAGGACCACCCACAGGAGCGCCAGCCCCGCCGTCATGCCCCACAGAAGCAGCCGGCTCTGGTATCTGAGGAAGACGTAGGCGCCGCCGATGAGCACGAAGAGCGCGATGAGGGCCATCTTGACGATGAACATCCAGCCCTGGTGGCCGCCCATGATCGCGTGGAAGGCCACGGGCGCGTGCCGCCCCATCACCTGGGCGTAGAACCAGCCGATGACCGGCATCCCGAAGAAGGCCACGAAGCCGACCGTGAAGCAGAGGTGCGCCGCCCAGTTGTAGTAGGCACGGTCCTCCGCCGGCTTTCGGCCCACCGACCGCAGAGCCAGCGCGCCGCCCGTCATCAGCATCGCCCAACTGATGTTCCCCACGAACCTGTGCGAGAACAGGAACGGGAAGCTGGGGTTCAGGCAGGCCTTGAGCGACCAGGCCACAGGCTCGTCCACACCGGGCAGCCGCACGTTCGGCGTCGTCATGTAGCCCCCCACCGAGTCCCACACCACCTGCACCGCCAACCCCCAGAAGGCGGCCACCGCGCCCAGGAGGATGTGGAACCGCTTGTGGTTCACGCTCCAGTTCCACAGCAGGTAATAGAGCAGGAAGAGGAAGATCACCTCGAAGATGAAGAAGACGAACTGCGCCATCAGCGGCCAGAAGAAGAGGTTGGACCAGCGCGACCAGAACTCAGGGTAGGTGCCCATGAGCCACATGGGGATACCTGTGCCGAGCGCGGCGCCCGGCGAGAAGAGCGTGAGCGAGAACCATATCAGGCCGACCGCCAGGCGGTCGTAGCGGGCGTCGCGCCGCCGCCAGCCGATGTACTCGAAGACCGGCGCCAGCACCATGCACGCCGTGATGTACGTCGCCAGCGTGATGTGCGAGTACGTGATCTCCTCGATCCATATCCATCGCGGGAAGACCGGGGGGTCTATGACTGGCAGGTCCACGCTTTCGTCCTCTCCAGCATTGGCTCGCAGGAGCGCGGATTCCAGCATGGCTCATGTTCCGAGGCAAGCGCACCGGCCAGTTGACAACGGGGCGGCGACGGGCTATAGTCGAGCGCATCAGCAGTGGCTTCGAGCCGGGTCCATTCGCCACCCTTTGGTCGAAAGGAAGGAGCCATGCGCAAGGTAGTGGACCGTCGTGGGTTTCTTGCTGCGTCCGCCGGGGCAGGGGCGCTCCTCGGCGGCCTCTGGCGGCGGGTCGGGCTGGCCGCCGCCCCCGAGGAGTGGCCGCCGAAGCTCCCCACCGTCAGAATCTACAAGGTCTTCGCAGGGCGCACAGGCGGCCACTACCTGTCGCGCCCGAAGGACGAGATTGACAGGTTCAACGCCTACCTCGACGGCGTGGCGAAGAAGCTGGGCGGAGTCGAGTTCGTCGGCGGCGACCTCATCCCCGACGTCAAGGTCGAGGCGGTCGCGGAGAAGATGAAGGGCGCCGACGGCGCGCTCCTCTTCCACCTTTCGGGCCACGGCGGCGACGCGCCGGTCCTCAGCAAGCTGATTGACACGGGCGTTCCCGCAGCCGTCTTCTCCCAGCCCTTCAGCGGCCACGGCTGGATGTACTTCCCCGCCCTCGCCAAGGCGGGCCGCAAGGTGGCCATCCTCCCCACGAGCGACTGGGGCGAGCTCGACCACATGGTCGGCCTCATGCGCGTCCCCGCCTGGATGCGGCAGACCCGCATCTTCATGCTCGGCGCCCCTCAGGGCACCGGCCCAGCCTGCGACCCCAAGCAGGTGAAGGACCGCCTCGGCGCCGAAGCCATTCCGATGAAGTGGGAGCAGATGGTGGAGGCGATGAAGGCCGTTGACGCCAAGGCCGCCGAGGCCGAGGCCGAGGAATACTGGCTCAAGGTCGCCCAGAAAGTCGTCGAGCCGAAGCGCGACGAGATCATCGCCTCGGCACGCATGTACCTGGCGACCAAGGCCCTGATGGCCAAGGAGCGGGTCCGCGCCATCACCAGCTCCCACTGCATGGGGAACCCGCGCGGCTGCTTCACCTTCAGCAAGCTCAACGACGAGGGGCTCGTCGGCGCCTGCGAGGGCGACATGGACTCCACCCTCACCATGCTCATCTTCGGCTACGCCTTCGGCGTGCCCGGCTTCATCACCGACCCGGTGTTCGACGTGGCGAAGAACGCCCTCATCCACTTCCACTGCACGTCGGCCACGAAGCTCGACGGCCCGCAGGGGAAGCGGATGCCCTTCAACATCCGCAACCAGACCGACAGCCAGGGCGGCGTCGCACTCGAAGTCGAGAACCGCATCGGCCAGATGGTCACCTGCGCCAAGCTCATTGACCTCGACAAGATGCTCATCTCCACGGGCAAGATCATCGAGGTCACGCACGACAAGCTTGGCTGCCGCACCCAGTTCACCACCGAGGTCAAGGACGCCCGCTCGATGTTCCACAACTGGGGCGGGGGCGTCCTCAAGGGCGGCGTGATGACCCTCCTCCACCGCGCCGTCTTCTACGGTGACCGGATGCAGGACATCAGGCACCTCGGCGCACTCATGAGTTTCAAGGTCGTCGAGGAAGCATAGCTCGGCAATCGCTCGGAGATGCCGTTCCAGCGCTTGGGCCGCTTGACAACAGGGGGCCGGGATCGTACCCTTGGCATCGGGGTCGCCTTGGCGACCGGCCGAGCGATCGGTATGGACCGGGGACTGACGACAGTAAACCTGTTTCGGCGGACCCAGAATGCTGACCTTCCTTTTCTGGAACCTGAACGCTAGGCCGCTTGAGGCCGTCGTGGCCAGCTTGGCTCGCACTAACAACGTGGACGTGATTGTCCTGGCCGAGTGTGAAGCAGCAAGCTCCGAGCTACTCAGGTATCTGAACCGGCGCGCGGAGAGAGACTTCGAGTTCACGTTCAGTAGCTGCGAGAAGGTGGCCGTTTACACGCGTTTCTCCAGCGAGTTCGTTCTGCCAATCTCAGAGACCAACAGGTTCACGGTTCGACGGCTGCGATTGCCCGCAAGCCCCGAGATTCTCATGGCCGCTGCCCACCTGCCTGGCAAACTGTTCTGGAGCGACCGAAGCCAGGCTTTCGAGTGTGAAAGGTACGCTCGCATGATCAGGGAAGCGGAGGACGTCATCGGACACAGAAGGACGGTTGTGCTTGGAGACTTCAACATGCACCCGTTCGAGGAGGGATTGTTGGCCGCACCGAGCTTCAACGCCATGATGACCCGTGAGATCGCTTCGAGAGGCGCAAGAACGGTACAGGGGGAGTCTTATCCATGCTTGTTCAACCCCATGTGGAGGTTCTTTGGTGACGGGACAGCCGGTCCGCCGGGAACCTACTACCGCGAAGCAGCCGAGCACGTGACAACTTTCTGGAGCATGTTCGACCAGGTGCTGGTCCGCCCGGCTCTCCTCAGGCGTTTCAGGAGCGAAAGCGTCAGAATACTGAGCAGTGCCGGACGGGTCCGGCTGCTCGACAGACGTGGCGTACCCGATTCAGGACGGTTTTCCGACCATCTTCCGATCATTTTCCAGCTCGACATCTGAAAGGAGGCGAGCCAATGCCCGAAGACTTCTGGCCCAACATCCGTCTTTCCAAGCACAGAATGCCCGTGGGCATTCTCAGAGAGCAGGCGTCTTTGCTGGGGCGCAAGACGAGAAACGTGGTTACCGCGAAGGTCGTCAGCTACCAGGAAGGGAAAGTCCTAGCTCATGACCTTCAACTCGTTGCACCGGCGCTTGGCCACTACACGTACCTGGCTCTCACCGTGCAGCATCCCATCTCGCTCTATCCGATGCGGATCATTGACCACCTGCGCAACGACAATCTCCTGAAAGCAAGCACAGAAGACCAGTTTAGGGCCATCCTGAAAGAGATTCTGTCCTCGCATGAGATGAAGAGGGTCGTCGAAGTGCTACTCGCTCAGAGCGAGTCGGCCAAGCCCAAGATGCACCCGACACCGCCCAGAGCGCGGGAACCGTTCGTCAAAGAACCGCTGCCTCCCGTATCGGCCACCCGTCGAGGTTGAACGCTTGACGGGAGTTGCGCGGGAGGTATTGTCACTGCTCTGTCCTTTCTGTACCTGCAGTCGTAAAGGGGCCTCTGAGATGAACGAGACATCTCCCTTGCCCAAGGGGCATTGTTGCGGCTGTCCGCTCAGCCGCAGGAAGTTCCTCGGGGGCTGCGCGGCGGGGGCGGCGGGGATGGTGGCGCTCGGAGCGCAAGGTGGCGAAGCGCCCGCGCCAGCCGCGAAGGCGAAGGTGAGGCTGGCCTTCACCTACGTGCCGTCCACAGGCCCCATCTGGCCGAACATCGGCTATGACTTCGAGAAGCGGAAGAAGGAAATCCTCGACAAGTTGGTGCCAGGCTGCCCCAACGTCGAGTTCGTCCCCGCCGATGTCCTGAACCGCGACCAGGCCAAGGAACTGATCGAGAAGGACAAGGACGCCGGTTTCGACGGCAATCTGGTTCTCCTCCTCGGGCTCTGGACCGGCGCCTCGGGCGCGCTGGCCACCACCGGCAAGCCCACCCTCTTCGTGGACGACCTCTACGGCGGCTCGGGCGAGTTCCTCACTCAACTGCCCGGCGTCCTCCGCTCCAAGAAGCCGGTCGAGTGGGTCTCGTCCTCTCGCCTCGACGATGTGGTCGCCTCGGCCAACTGCTTCGCGCTCCTCAAGCAGGGGAAGACCGCCGATGACTTCGTGGCCGCCGCCAAGGCCGCCCGCCTGAAGAACTCGGCGCCGATGGGCGACATGACCTGCAAGGAAGACAAGGTGCAGGCCATTGACGTGGCCGAGTGCCTCAAGCGCCTCAAAGAGAAGACCATGCTCACCGTTGGCGGCGGCTGGGGCATGCCCGGCATCGCCAAGCAGATCGAGGACGCCGTCGGCGTCAAAGTCGTCCCCGTGGACTTCAAGGAGCTCCACGCCGCCTACCAGGCCGCCGACAAGGACGAGGCGGCCAAGTGGGCCGACAAGTGGCTGAAGGCCCCCGACACGAAGCTCATCGAGCCCAAGCCCGACGAGGTCCAGCGCTCGGGCGCCATGCACCTTGCCATGCTCGACGTGCTGAAGAAGCGCAACGCCCAGGCCATCACCATCAACTGCCTCGGCGGCTTCTACGGCGGCCACATCAAGGCTTATCCCTGCCTCGGCTTCACCCAACTGAACGACGACGGCCTCGTCGGCGCCTGCGAAGCCGACATCATGTCCACCATCACCATGATGATCTTCGGCACCCTCACGGGGCGGCCAGGCTTCATCTCCGACCCCGTGGTTGACACCTCGAAGAACCAGATCATCTACGCCCACTGCGTAGCGCCGCGAAAGGTCTTCGGCCCCAATGGCCCCTCGAACCCTGCCGACATCCGCTCCCACTCCGAGGACCGCAAGGGCGCCGTCTACCGCTCGCTCCTCCCCCTCGGCTACATGACCACCACACTCGAGGTCAACTGCGGCTCGAAGCAAATCCTCTTCCACCAGTCCAAGAGCGTAGACAACATAGACGAGGACAAGGCCTGCCGCACGAAGCTCGCGGGCGACCTCAAGGGCGACCTCGTGAAGCTCACCACCAACTGGGGCTGGGGCTGGCACCGCGTGACCTTCTACGGCGACCTCCGCCCACAGGTGGAAGCCTTCGCCCAGGCCACGGGCATGAAGATCGTCGAGGAAGCGTGAGGCCCCAGAGCCCTCGCTCATGACCTCCCGCAGGTTTCGGAACCTGCGGGAGGTTTTCACTTGGAAGGCGCGGCCCGGAGCTTGGCGAGGAGTTCATCCACCTGGGGCTTGATGCCCGGTGACAACGCCGAGGCCGCCTTGAGCTTCTCCACACCTTCGTCGCGCTTGCCGAGCTTGAGGAGGGCGACGCCCCAGTAGAAAGAGGTCATCGGGTCTCGCGGCTTGAGGGCGTCGGCGCGAGCGAACTTCTCGCACGCATCGGCGAACCGCGCGAGGTTTGCAAGCGCAACGCCCCAGTTGAACCACGTGTCGGCATTCCGCGGGTTGATCTCCGCCGCCTTCGCATACTTCTCGCACGCCTCTTTGTTGTTCCCCATGCGTTCCAGGGCGACGCCCCAGTTGCAGAGGGCCTTGTCGAAGCGGGGCCGCAGCTCGACGGCTCTGGCGTATCTCGTGCAGGCTTCGCCGTGGCGCCCGAGGCGGCGGAGAGCCACACCCCAGTAGCAGTAGGCCTCCGCGTCTCGGGGGTTCAGCTCGGCGGCCTTCGCGCAGAGCTCCGCGCCCGCCTCCAGCTTGCCCAGGCCGGTCAGCACGGCGCCAAGCCCCACGTATGCCTCGGCGTGGCGCGGATTGATCTCGATGGCCCGGGCGTAGTGGCGCACCGCCTCTGGATACTTCTCGGCGTCGCGGAACGCCCTGCCCACCTCCTCGGCGAGCACGCCGACCACCTGGGCCGCCGAGAGGGGTTCCAGGTGAATCCCGCCCAGTTCGCCCAGTTGCTGCTTCCCCAGGTGCCCGACCAGGTAGTCGGTGGAATCGTGGATCGCCCCACCCTTGGTGGCCTCGATGAAGAATGGCCGCTTCGCGTCGTCGCACCGCAGGAAGACGTGCTTCGGCGCAGTGACCAGTTGGACGGGCACCTTCGCCCTCCGCGCCGCGCACAGGTAGAGGAGCGACAGGCCCAGGCAGTTGCCTTTCTTCCCGTCGAGTACGGTATCGAGGGTGTGCGGCTCGCCGGGCGCGAAGCCCTCGCGCTCGAAGAGCAACGAGGCCAGCGACGCCACCCGCTCCCGCGGCGTCTCGCCCGTCACTGTGAGCCTTTGCACGAGTGCATCGAGCCGCGCCCTGTAAGCCCCCACGTCCAGGCCCGGCCGCAACTCCTTCGCTGCCCGGAGCGCCTCGGCAGCCAGGTCAATATCGTCTTCGTTGAGCACCTTCACGTCACGGGAGCGGATGGTGCCCTGCCGCAGCTTTTCGCCGTCGAAGAACAGGATGGACAGCAGCTCGCCCTTGCGCTCGCCGACGCCGAACCAGCGCCCCTTCTGGGCGACGGCGCTCCCGCCGCCATCGAGCGAGACCTGGGCGCGTTCGGCGGCCACCTCGACGACCTCGGCGGCCGCAGCCACAACTGCCGAGGCAGCGATTCCCACGAGAAGCCCGTTTCGCATGCCCCGATGATAGCGCGTGGCCGGAAACGGTCAAGCGCGGGCTCATGCTCTTGGCAACAAGGCCGGAGATTGGTATAACTACGGACACCCTCAAGTGAAGGAGATGGCGCATGGCCCGAGCTGTTCTTGTCCTGGCAATTGCCTTCGGCCTCGCCGCCGCAGGCGAGAGGCACTATCGCCTGAAGGGCGTTGATCTCAAGCAGCAGGTCATCTGGGGCGCCGAGTGCGAGGGGCCGAACGGCACCGCCCTCGCCTTCGGCGGACAGGACCAGGAGGCCGACGACGGCCACCCCCACACCCGCATCAGGGCCGACGGCCAGTGGAAGGCCATCCACGAGGAGTTGCGCGCCAAGAACCCCCTCCAGAAACTCCGCGACCGCGTCTGGGCCATCCGGAACCAACTCAAGAACCTTGCGGCCCGCGCCCGGCAACTCCACTTCGAGGCGGAGCTTGCTGAGGATCTGAGGGACGAACGGGAAGGGACTGACCAACGGATCTACGCGAACATCGCTGACATGGAGGCGGCGAGGGACAAACTGCTGGCCCCGGGCAGCTACGAGTCGAGCCAGGCCAATGCCGCTATTGCCCTGCTTCGTTCCGCAAGGGCGAGGCTCAACCCCATCGGCAGCGTTGGCGTTGACTTCATCAAGGACACATTTGCCGCGCAGGTTCACCTTGAGAAAGGGGCCGAGGCCCTGGACGCCGAGCCTTCGCCCCGCGCTCTCAGCCCCATCGCCTACGACGCCAAGACGGGGCTTTTCGTGCTGTTCGGGGGCGATCACCTCGATTACCTGACCAACGACACCTGGGTCTTCGACCCCGCGAAGCGCAAGTGGATGCAGCGCCATCCAGCATCGGCCCCGGCCCCGCGAGCCAACCACCAACTCAAGGCAACAGGCGATGGGAAAGTGACCCTGACGGGGGGCTACACCTACTCCTCGAGCACAAGCTACTGCGGCGGGCAGTACATGGACGTGGGCGACGGCGAATGGGTCTACGACATCGCGGCCAACGCCTGGACTGGCGCGGGCAAAGCCGAGCCTCCGACCTCTCGCACCTATCGCACCGGCCCCTATCACCCCGACTTCTTCCTGCGCGACCCGAAGCCCGACGCCGCCGAGGTGGCCGCGCGGCTCAAGGACATGCCGGCGAACACCTGGGTGCCCCTCAAGCCGCCCCACCTCCCCCGCCTCGACCGCTGCTGGGGCACCGCCGTCCTCGACCCCGACCGCGACCTGATCCTGGTCTGGAGCGGCGGCCACTCCTCCCACTGCGGCACCGACGTGCTCCACTACCACCTCGCCACCAACCGCTGGGAGCTGCCATACCCCGTCGAGTTCCCCCTCGGCCAGACCTACTCCAACACCTCCTACCCCGCGGGCTTCAACTTCAACCTCCGCCCCTGGGTCACGGGCCACACCTACCAGAGCTACGGCGTTGACCCCGTGAGCAAGCTCATGCTCTTCACGGGCCAGACCAAGCACTATTTCACCTACAACCCCGACGCGGCCGACTGGGTGGGCCGCGGCCCGAAGCCGAAAGGCATGGTCTACAACGACTGCTTCTACACGCTCACCCTCGTGCCCACGCCGAAGGCGCTGCTGTGCTGGAACCAGAGCGGCGCGATCTTCCGCTTCGACCCGGAGGCCAAGGCGTGGGAGGAACTCAAGGTGAACGGCAAGCTCCCCGGCTCCGCCGTGGACTACTCGACCGTGGTCTACGATTCCAGGCGCGACCGACTCGTCTTCTTCCGCACCGGCTACGGCCAGAGATACGACGGCCAGGTCCACGCCCTCGAGGCGGAAAAAGACACCAGGAGTCTTTTGCCTGAAAGGCCCTACGGGTGCTTCGCACAAAAGACTCCTGGTGTCTTTTTCCGCCCCAGCGCCCTGTCGCCGCCCAACGCGGGGGCGGCGCAGGGCTTCCTCATTGACCGCGCAGTCTACGAGCCGGCGAGCGACCTCGTGCTCTTCGCCGCCCTGATGCCGGCCGACGCCGATGGCTTCCAACGCACCCCCGCCTACGACTGCGCGGCCAACCGCTGGGTCTCGCTCAAGATCGCCTACGAGGTCGAGAAGCGCGGCGACAGGAAGCCGACCCCCCTCACCCCCCGCGGCCCCGGCCACTCCTGCGGCGTCATGTACGACGCCAGGCGCAAGCTCATCTGGGGCGTTGACACCTACCACTGCCAGCCCTACGCCCTGCGCCTCGACCCCAAGGCCGCCGACATTGCTGAGATGAGGTAGGTCAGGCGGAAGGGACCACAGGGACCACAGGGACATAAGCCGCACCTGGGCTGCTCTTCTCTCTTGATTCCCTTTGGTCCCTTGGGTCCCTGTGGTCCCTTCTGTGATTTGACATGGCGGGCACGTCCCGCTACGATTCACTGGCGGGCATCGCCGCGACCCAGGCCGAGGAATGACGTATGAAGCGAACTCCCCCGGATCCGTGCGAGTTCTGCGATGGCCAAGTCCAGCAGCGCACTGTTCGTGCGAGATTCCACTATAGGGGCCAGACTATCTACATAGACGGCGTCCCTGCCTGGGTCTGCACCCGTTGTGGCGAGCAATACTTCGACGCTCCCGTATATAAGCACATGGAGGACATCGCCCGCCACAGCGATCGCATCACCCGCACCGTGGCCTTCCCGCTGGCCGAGTGTGACAAGTTGCCTGTCTAGCCCCGCGCGAGGCAGGCCTCTTCCAAGGCCGGCGTCATATCGCGAAGACGGCTAGGCAAGGTGCTCGTCCACATTGGTCCACGACACCTTCTGCTTACGCCGGCATCTACAACACCTAACCACCACTTCTAGAAGCACACCCTGGTCCACTACACTAACGATCTGGTGTCGCAACCCGCCTCCGAAGACGCGACTAAGCAATGAAAGCAATGGGCCTTGACAGTCACAGGAGATACCTCGGACTACACGCCCCTCCATGGCCTTGATGGCATCGAGGCGGCGCGCCTTTTCGGCCGCCTCCTTGGCCGCCTCCTTGGCCGCCTCCTCGCGCCGCTCCTCGGTGGTTCCATGCACCAAATCGGCGAGGTCCGAGCCGCTAAGGAAATGGGGATACCGGCACCCGCAATGGGGACAACGATCTGCCTCACTACTGACTTCGCCTCCACACTCCTGACATCTGACAAGCATCGGCTTGACTCCAGGACCACCCTGATCTCAACGGGCATACACGACTTCGCGCGTGGTGAGGATTTCGTGGCGGCGGAAGGGGTTGTGGAGACCCTCGCGGCACACGAGGTCCACCTGCCGCCCGACGATGGCGCCCAACTCGTCCATCATGTCGATCCAATCATAGAGGCTCCACGGCACGTCGGGCTCGAAGGCCACGAGGACATCAACGTCGCTGTCGGGGCGGAAGTCGTCGCGCAGGACGGAGCCGAAGAGCGATACCTCCGCAATCCGCCACTTGCGGCAGAATGCCTCAATCTTGTCCGTCGGCAGGTTGATCCTGGGCGCTGCCATAGCCATCTCCACAGTCTAACCCTCGCCCTTGTAGTATAGCGCAACCTGTCTGCGCTGCAAGAGCGCCTTGCGGGGCACGGGAGGGCCTGGCATGATGGGCGGGCAGCAAACGGGAAGCCGCCCATGCACCGCAGGCATCTCGCGCTCAT
>VGYW01000166.1 GCA_016872875.1 Planctomycetota bacterium
ATGGCGAAGATCTACTGCAACGACCACTTCACCTACGGCGACGCGGCCTTCGTGGAGAAGCTCCAGGGCCACATTGACCTGATGCTGGCGGAGCTGGCCGGAAAGTCCCCCGACAACACGTTCATCCTGTCGGCGGCGCAGGCCCTCTACAAGCGCGCGGGGACCTCCGTGCAGGCCAAGGCGGCGGCCTACGCTGCGAGGGCAAAGGCGGCGCCCGCCGAGCTCGCGCACACGGCGGCCGCCGTGGGCTTCCTCATCCTCGCCGGCGACCATGCGCAAGCCGAGGCGCTCCTCCAGGCGGCCTGCAAGGCCCTCCCGCGGAGCTCCAAGCCGCTCGTAGCCCTCGGCCGCTTCCACCTGGGCGCCGCGCGCCGCGGCGTCACCGGCGCCGCCCAGAAGGCCCGCGAGGCATTCAACGCCGCCCTCGAGCGCGCAAGCGAAGATGAGAAGGCCGAGATCCGCCGGCTGCTCGGCGAGACGACCCGCTAGTTGTCACTGGACAAAGGCCGGGCGATTGGTATAATATTCGCGCGCGCCGAAGCCGTGGCCGGCGAGGGCGCCACAGGTGGCGTTTCGACAACCGCCGTTTTGGGAAAGGAGCGCGGGATGTTGCGAGCATGGCTGGTGAGTGTGCTGGCAATGGCCATCGTGCTGGTCGGCTGCACCGGAGGCCCCGCCAAGGCCGAGCCGAAGAAGGCCCCAGGCACCGTCGAAATCCGCGTGCCCGTGGCCGAGAAGAAGCCGGCCGCCGAGCCGGCCGAGAAGCCCGAAACCAAGCCCGCCGGCGCCCCAGAGGCCAAGCCGGACGAAGCGAAGCCCGCCCTCAAGGAGCTCAAGCCCGGCCTCCTTGCCGTAGACCTCTCCAAGCTCGTCAACAACGACGGCTTCTCCGACGACACCGACCGCAAGGACTCCGACCTCGACCAGTACAAGCAGTCGTTCCCCGCCGAGAACATGCCCAAGGCCGGCCTCTTCGAGCCCAAGGACGTCAAGGCCGCCTTCGACTTCCCCTCCACCGAGAAGGAGAAGAAGAACAACGTCGCCTGCGCCGGCCAAACCATCCCCCTCGAGGGCAAGGCCAAGGAGCTCCAAATCCTCGCCACGGCCACCGACGCCGACCAGCAGGAGAAGCTGACGATCAACTACGCCGACGGCACCGTGCAGGCCGACCTGAAGGTGACGGACTGGTGCAAGGACGCCCAGTTCGGCGAGAAGACCGGCGTCGAGAGCGCCCAGCGCATCGCCGTGGACGCCGGCGGCAAGGGCGAGTTCTCCAAAGAGGACAAGAAGTGCCGCATCTGGGTGGTCACCATCCCCCTCGATGCCAACCGCGAGCTGAAGTCGGTCAAGCTCCCCTTCTGCTCGCTCATCCACATCTTCGCCCTCACCGTCGCCAGGTAGCCACGCGGGCGATGAACCAACAGCAGGCCCAAGGCAGGTAGCCCGCCGCTCCGCGGGTCGGCCCCCGCGACGGAGTTACGGGCTACTTCGCTTTGGCAACTGCGCTGTCCCGCACGCCCAAACAAGTTTGGGCGTGGCACCCAGGGCTCACTCACGATAATCCGGGGGTGCCACGGGCAAACTTGTTCGCCCGTGTCTTCCCCAAAAGGGCACGAGGGGGTGCCACGGACAAACTCGTTTGTCCGTGTCTTCCGCGACATGACCCACCTTGCCCCGCGACCAGGACCCCGTCCCCCGTGCGAGCAACCGTCATACTCCTCAAAGACGACAAGCCGGTGAGCCAGTTCGCCGCCGACGGCGACCAGCCGGTCACTATCGGGCGCGGCTCCGACAGCGTGGTGCAGATTCACGACGGCAAGATCTCGCGCCACCATTGCGAGGTGCGCGCCACGCCCGACGGCTATTTCCTGCGCGACCTCGGCTCGAAGAACGGCACGTTCGTCAACGGCGCCCGCATCAGCGAGGCGCGCCTGCGCAACGGCGACCGCGTCCAGGTGGGCCTCGCGCAGCTCCTCTTCCGCTGCGAGACGCCTGAGGCCGAGGAGACCCAGGTCGCCCCGCCACACCTGTGCGCGTCGTGCGGCAAGACCATTCCGCTCGACGCCCTCGGCTCCGCGCGCCACACCCAGAGCCGCGTCTACTGCGCCGCCTGCGTCTCCGAGTGCGCGCTCCTCGGCGTCGTCATCGGGCGCTACGAAATCGTCAAGTCCCTCGGCAAGGGCTCCATCGGCGCCGTCTTCAAGGCCGACCAGCTCTCGATGGGGCGCCTCGTCGCCCTCAAGCTCCTCTACGAGGAGCTGACCGCCAACACCGAGGCCATCAACAGCTTCCTCAAGGACGCCCGCACGAGCGGCCAGCTCTCCCACCCCAACATCATCCGCATCTACGACATGAGCCAGGCCGAGGGCCGCTACTTCATCTCGATGGAGTACGCCCAGGGCGGCGACCTCGGCTCGCTCCTCCACCGCCAGGGGCCGCTCCCCGTCAGGCAGGTCGTCGAGTTTATGGCCGCCGCCTGCGCCGGCCTCGCCCACGCCCACGCCGCCGGCGTCATCCACCGCAACATCAAGCCCAGCAACCTCCTCCTCACCCGCGACGGCATCCTCAAGCTCGCCGACCTTGGCCTCGCAAAGAGCCTCGACGTCGCCGGCCTCGGCACCCTCGACTCCACGGGCACCACGCTCAGCTCGGTCCTCTACGTCCCCCCAGAGCAGGTAAACGACCCCCGCGCCGCAGACGCCCGGGCCGACATCTACTCCCTCGGCATGACCGCCTACCGCCTCCTCACCGGCGAGTTCCCACACCAGGCCACCTCCATCACCGAGCTCATCCGCCTCTTCCACACCCAGAAGACCAAGCCCATCCGCTCCTTCCGCGGCGACTGCCCGGCCGAGCTCGACGCCATCATCGCACGCGCAATGTCCCCAGACCCCGCCCGCCGCTTCCAGGCCGCCGACGAGTTCCGCGCCGCCCTTCGCAACATCAAGCACTGAGCGCTTGCTGACACTATATGACTCGCCACGATTCCCGATCAATCCACGTGCGGATTCGACGACGAGGACGACGACGATTCGGAACCCCAGGACCAGGGGCCAGACACGCGGCGGAATTCGCGCTTGACATCCCGCGATCGGCGCTGGTAGAATGTGGGCGCTTCCCCTGAATCCGCGCGATATACCCCCGTAGTATCGCCCACCCGTCCCGCTCTCCTGCCGAAAGGGAGGACGCCGATGCGCGCCATCCTCGCCAAGCGTTGGGTGTGGGTCACTGGTCTGTTCGCAGCCATCAACATTGCTGGCCTCGCGGTGATCGCCTCGCAGTTGCGGGGGCGGGCCGCGGCGCTGCGGGTCGAGGCGTTCGAGCCGCAGGGCGAAGCCGGCCCCGATGCCGAGCTCCAGGTGCGCTTCAGCCAGCTCATGGCCGCTCAGGAAGAGGCCGGCAAGGAGGCGGGCGCGGAGCTCCTCAAGCTCACCCCCGCCACCACCGGCCAGCTTGTGTGGGCCGACAGGATGACGCTGGCGTTCCGTCCCGCCGCGAAGCTGCCGATGGCGACGCCATTCGTGGCCACGGTGTCGCGGAAGTGCACGAGCCTGCTGGGGCATTCGCTGGGAGCCGACGCCACGTTCAGCTTCCACACGGCGCCGCTGCGGGTGGAGGCGGTGCGGCAGCTTGAGGGCAGCCCCCACAGGGGGCTTCGGCTGGCCGTGGAGTTCAACGCGAAGGTGGCGCCCGACGCGGCGAGGCCGCACATCGCGCTCGCCGGGGAGGGCGGCCGCAGCATCGGCTTCTCGCTCGGAGGCTACACCCCGAGCCAGGCGGTCACGCTCACGACGCAATGGTTCCCCGAGGACAAGCTCCGCGTGACCGTGCGCAAGGGCCTGCGGGGACTCGACGGGCCGCTGGGGCTGGAGGCCGACTGGGCTCAGGACCTCCGCATCGAGGCCAGGCTGCGGATTCAGGGCGTGGCGGCAAGGGCGCGGACACCTGACGACGTGGCTATCGTCGTGACGTGCAATCAGCAGGCCGACCTCGACTCCGCCCCCAGGCACATCCAGGTGGAGCCGAAGACGGAGTTCAAGCTGGTTCCCAACTATGATGGCTTCCAGTTGCGCGGGGCGTTCGCCTCGGGGCGCCGCTACAAGATCACCTTTGGGAAGGACCTGGCTGCCAGGAACGGCTCGGTGCTGGGAAAGGATGAGGTGCGCTCGGTCCTGATACCCGACATCGAGCCTTCGCTGCACTTCCGCACGACGGGCATCTACCTCGGCGCGCAGGGGAGCATGCTCCTGCCCCTGGAGTGCGTGAACGTCCGAGAGGCGCAGCTTGCCATTGACCAGGTGTACCCGAACAACGTCGTGCACTACCTCCGCGACGCGCGGCACAGGTCGGCGGACTCCGACCTCAGCCGCAGGGTGCACCAGGAGAAGCTCGTCCTGCCCCAGAGGCCCAACGAGCGGCAGGTGAAGGAGCTCGACCTCCGCAAGCTCCTGGGCGCCGACGCCCGCGGCCTCTTCCTCGCCACCGCGCACAAGGACGATGTCCGCTGGTCCGGTGGGGCAGAGAAACTCGTCCTCATCACCGACCTCGCCCTCACGGTGAAGCGCTCGGAGAGCGACATGCTGGTGTGGGTGACATCGCTCTCGGCGGTTCAGCCCGTCGAGGGGGCAACCGTGGCCGTCTTCTCGAAGGCCAACCAGCAGGTCCACAGCGGGACGACCGACGCCAGCGGCATCGCCCACCTGAAGGGGGTGGACTGGACGGGCGAGCGCGCGCCCTTCCTCGTGGCGGCCACGAAGGGCAACGACACGGGCGTGATCGAGCTTGACGACACGCAGTTGGACGACTCGGAGCTCGACACAGGCGGCCGCCCCTATCTGGCGAAGGGCTACGAGGCGTTCGTCTACGCCGACCGCGGCATCTACCGCCCAGGGAGCCAGGTGGCGCTCCACGCCCTGGTGCGCGGGAAGGACATGGAGGTGCCCAAGCCCTTCCCCATCCAGTTCCGCATCGTGCGGCCCGACGGGCGGGTGTTCAGAACACTAAACGCGAAGCTCAACCAGTGGGGCAGCGCGGGGGCGGCAGTGGAGGTGCCGTCCCACGCCCTCACGGGCCGCTACAGCGTGGAGGTGCGGTTGCCCGGCAGCGAGACCGCCATCGGCCACCGCACCTTCCAGGTCGAGGAGTTCATGCCCGACCGGATGAAAGTGGCCCTAAAGGCGGATGAGAAGCGCTACCGCGCGGGCGATGAGGTGGCGGTGACGGTGAAGGCCACGCATCTGTTCGGCGCCCCCGCCGCCGACCGCGAGGTGGAGGCCGAGTGCCGGTTCGTGGCCCGTGACTTCGCTTCGGACAAGTTCCCCGGCTACCGCTTCAGCGACGGCGCGAAGAAGCTGGTGGCGCAGCCGGTCCGCCTTTGCCCCGGTGGCACAGGCGTCCCGCCTGTGGCCACAGGCAAGATGCCTGTGCCACCAGAGGATGCCGGTGCCGGCAACCAAGTGGCCATGCCAATGGTCCTCGACAGGAATGGCGAGCGCGTGCTCACGGTGAAGCTCCCGAAGGAGATGGCGCCCCCCTCAGCGGTCCAGGCCGTCGTCACGGCCAGCGTCAAGGAGCTTGGCGGGCGGGCAGTGAGCGCGGCGGTGGCCCTCGACGTTGACTGCTACCCCCACTACATCGGGCTGGCGCGGGCGAGCAAGGAATATGCCCGCGTCCAGACGCCCGAGAAGCTCCTGGTGGTCGCCCTGAAGCCAGCAAATGGTGGCACAGGCTTCCAGCCTGTGGCGGGGCCACTTCCCCTCGAAGGCACTGTCTATCGCGTCATCTGGAACACCGTGCTGAAGCTCCAGGAGGGCTCCTACCGCTTCGTCTCCGAACGGGAGGAGCGGGCGGTGGAACCGCTCGCTTGCACGATCGCCGACGGGCGGGGCGAGGCAGCGTTCACCCCGAAGGACCTCGGGGAGTACATCGTGCGGCTGCGGGACAAGGCGAGCGGGGCCTCCGCCGACCTCAGCTTCTACTGCGCGGGCGAGGGCGACGTGCCCTGGACCCTCGACAAGCCGGCCCGCGTGGAGCTCGTGGCCGACAAGCCGGCCTACGCCCCAGGCGAGACCGCGCGCGTCCTCGTCAAGGCCCCCTTCGCGGGCAGGGCGCTCATGACCATCGAGACCGACCGCATTCATCTCGCACAGGTCGTCTCCCTTGAGAAGAACACGGCGGAGTTCACGTTCCCCGTGAGCGCGGCCCTCGGCCCCAACGCCTACTGCTCGGCCACAGTCGTCCGCAGGACGGCGCCCGGCAGCCAGTGGGCGCTCCAGCGGGCCTACGGCACGGTGCCCGTGCGGCTCGACAACAAGCCGCGCCAGCTCAAGGTGGAGGTGGAAAGCCCCGAGGAGACCCGCCCCGGCAGGCCGCTGCGCGTGGCGCTCCGCGTGCGCGACGCCGCGGGAGCCGGGCGCAAGGCCGAGGTCACGTTCGCCGCGGTGGACGAGGGCATCTGCCAACTGACCCGCTACGAGACGCCTGACCCGTGGGGCTTCTTCTTCGCCAAGCGGGCGCTGGGCGTCGCCACGAGCGACGTCTTCGCCCACCTGATGCCGGAGCCAGAGAAGCGCAAGGTGGGCGCCGACAGCGCCCCCGGCGGCGACGGCGGCGATGCCGACGGCTACGACCCAAGGATGCTCAACCCCGTGGGAGTCCAGAGGGTCAAACAGGTCGCCTTCTGGAAGGCGGGCATCGAAACCGGCGATGACGGCAATGCCGAGGTGGTGGTGGACGTGCCGGAGTTCACGGGCCAGTTGCGCCTCATGGCCGTGGCCGCCTCCGGGAGCGACTTCGGGGCGTCCGACAGGCCGGCCCGCGTCAAGCAGCCCCTCATGGTGCAGACATCCTTCCCGCGCTTCCTGGCCCCGGGCGACGAGTTCACCATCCCCGTCACAATCTTCAACAACACGGGCAAGAGCGGCCAGGTGGCTGTCAAGGTCGAGAGCACCGCGGGGGTCGTCATTCTCTCCGACGCGCCGCGGCAGGTCGCAGTCGAGAGCGGACGCGAGGCGACCGTTCAGATTGCCGCGCGGGCGCCCGTCGTGCCGGGAGCGGCCACAGTCTCGGTGGAGGCGCGCCTGGGCGACGAGACGGCCGTCGAGCGGGTGGAGCTGCCCGTGCGCCCCCCGACGACCCTACAGTTCGCCACCGGCAATGGCTCCGTGAGGGCAGGGCAAACCGCCGCCTTCGCCGTGCCGGGCGACTGGGTGAAGGGGACTGAGCGCTACTGGCTCTCGCTCTCGCCCCTGCCGACGCTCAACCTGGGGGCGAGCCTTCGATACCTCATCCACTATCCCTACGGCTGCATCGAGCAGACGACCTCGACCGCCTTCCCGCTCCTCTACCTGGGCGACGTGGCGAAGGCCGCGGAGCCAGAGCTTGAGGGCAAGGAGATCGAGCCCGTCGTGCAGGCGGGCATTGACCGCGTGTTCTCGATGCAGACGTATTGCGGCGGCTTCGGCTTCTGGCCAGGCTACGGCGAGGTCTACGCCTGGGGCAGCGTCTACGCCACGCACTTCCTCGTCGAAGCCAGGAAGGCCGGCTACGACGTACCGAAGGACAACCTCGACGCCGCCCTCGGCTACCTGGAGGGGCTGCTCAGCGAGGACAGGGGCGAGGGTGGCACAGGCATCTTGCCTGTGAAGGCATACGCCTGCTTCGTCCTCGCCGCCGCGGGCAAGCCCAACCGCTCCTGGACGCTTCGCCTCCTGGAGGCGAAGGAGGAGTTGCCGGCCTACTCGCGGTTCCACGTGGCCGGGGCGCTCGCCGCGATGAAGGAGACCAAGCTGGCGGACACGCTGATCGCCGCGGCCGCGCTCCCGCCCGTCGCCAAGGCGCGGGACACCGGCGACCTCCTCCACTCCTCGGCGCGCGAGGCCGCGATACTCCTCTCGGTCTACCTCGACCTCAGGAGCGGCCATCCGAACGTCCCGCTCCTCGTCGGGCGCCTGGCCGACGGGATGAAGGATGGCCGCTGGATGACCACCCAGGAGAACGCCTTCGCGCTCCTTGCGATGGGCAAGTACGCCCGCCGACTCGGAACCGAGAAGTCGGACTTCAAGGCCGACGTGACTCTGGCTGGGAAAACGCTCGCCACCCTCACAAGCAAGGACAACCTGCTCCTGAAGCCTAAGGACCTCGGGGGCAAGGAGGTGCAGATCGCAGTCCAGGGCACAGGCACCCTCTACTACTACTGGGGCGCCGAGGGCATCCCGACGAAGGAGGCCGCGGCCGAGCGCGACACGAGCCTGAAGGCCCGCCGTCGCTTCCTCTCGCGCGACGGCGCCGAGCTCGACCTGCGGAGCATCAAGCAGGGCGAGATCGCCATCGTCGAGCTCACCCTCGACAACGGCGTGGCGGTGAAGAACCTGGTGGTGAACGACCTGCTGCCCGCCGGCTTCGAGATTGAGAATCCGCGCCTCAGCCCCGGGCCGAGTTTCGGGTTTCCAGTTTCGGGTTTCGAGTCGCCCGATTCGGAACGCGAAACGCGAAACGCGAAACACGGAACGCGAAACGCCATCCGGCCGCTGAACACCGACCGAGTTGAGATGCGGGACGACCGGCTGATCCTGTTCGCCGATCTGGACGTTTCGGGCGTCTGGCGGCACCGCTACGTCGTCCGAGCCGTCACCTGCGGGCGCTTCAGGTTGCCCGCGCTCAACGCCTTCTGCATGTACAACCCCGAGATATGCAGCACTCACGGAGCCGGCACTGTTGAGATCACCGGCCGCCAATAATCCGGCGCACGCAGAATGTCTGCGGGCGCTCAGCAAGGAGAGAACCCTCCTCCCTCTCCCTCGGGGAGAGGGCTGGGGTGAGGGTGCTGGCTCTCCCGCGAGCCGCACGGAAGGCACCCTCACCCGCCCGCCGGGGGCGGGCGACCTCTCCCCAAGGGAGAGGTGGAGGCCATCGAACCCGAGGCTAGACGGATTGCAAGGCCTGTGCCACCACCGCTGGCGGCGGAGGCTGTGCGCCGCGGCATTCGCTGCGCTCCTCCTGCCCAAGCTGGCGTACCTGGCGCTCTGCGTGCTCTTCCCGTTCCCGCAGCGGCACCTGGAGCGCCTTGCGAACCCGGCGGCCGCGCCGCGGGTGCTCGACCGCAAGGGGAACACGCTCGGCGCGTTCGTGGCAGCCGACGACTGCTGGTCCTTCCCCGTCCCGCTCTCCGAAATCAGCCCCAGCCTGATCAAGGCGACGATTGCGGCGGAGGACAAGCGCTTCTACTCGCACGACGGGGTTGACTATCCCGCCGTCGCGCGCGCCGCGTGGTCGAACCTCTGGCGCGGGCGAACGGTCTCAGGGGCATCCACGCTCACGATGCAGACGATTCGGCTCCTCGAGCCGCGCCGCCGAACCCTGTGGGCCAAACTCGTCGAGGCATTCCGCGCGCGCCAGCTCGAAGGGCGGCGCTCAAAGGACGAAATCCTCGCCGGCTACCTGAACCTCGCCCCCTACGGCGGGAACCTGGTGGGGGCCGAGGCGGCGTCGCTCGCCTGGTTCGGCAAGCGGGCGCGCGACCTCACCATCGCCGAGGCCGCACTCCTGGCCGGCCTGCCCCAGGCTCCCTCGAGGCTGCGGCCCGACCGCTTTCCCGAGAGGGCAATGGCACGACGTGACCAGGTGCTACGCCAATTGCGGATTGCGGATTGCGGATTGCGGATTGAAATCCGAAATCCGAAATCGGAAATCCGAAATCCTCAATTCGCTCTTCTCGTCCGCCGCAGGCATCCTGACAAGCCTTGCCTTAGGACGACCCTCGACCCATCGGTGCAGCATGCGGCGGAGACCGCGCTTAGAGAGGGCGTGGCCGCGCTCCGCGAGGCAGGAGTGTCGAACGGCGCGGCAGTGGTCATCGAGAACGAGTGCTCCGCCCTGCGGGCGATGGTCGGCTCCTGCGACTTCTTCTCGGAGGAGGACGACGGGCAGGTGAACGGGGCGACGGCGCCCCGCTCGCCCGGCTCGGCCCTCAAGCCCTTCACCTACGCCCTCGCCTTCGAGCGCGGCCTGTGCCTGCCCGACACGGTGCTGCCCGACGTTCCCGCGAGCTACACGGGCTACGAGCCTGCGAACTACGACCGCGACTTCCGCGGGGCGGTGAGCGCGCGCGAGGCACTCGCCGCCTCGCTCAACCTGCCCGCCGTGCGCCTCCTCCGCGAGGCCGGCCACAGGAACCTCCACGCCTTCCTCAAGGAGCTGGGCATCTCCACCCTCACGCGCGACCCTGACCACTATGGCCTGGCCCTCACCCTCGGCTCGGTGGAGGTCACGCTGCTGGAGCTGACCCAGGCCTACGCCACGCTGGCCCGCCTCGGGCTCTCCCGCCCGCTGCGATTCCTGGAAGACGAGCCAGTGGCCGAGGGGCAGCGGGTCCTCTCGGAGGGTGCCGCCTACCTTGTGGCCGACATCCTGTCGGACACGACGCGTCTCGGCGGCAAGCCGCTCTGGAGGTCCGCGCAGGGGCAGCTCCGCATGGCGTGGAAGACCGGCACCTCGCACGGCCATCGGGACGCCTGGACCATCGCCTACACGCCGCGGCACACGGTCGGGGTGTGGCTTGGGAACTTCAGCGGCCGCCCGGCGCGGGGGCTGGTGGGCATCCAGGCCGCGGCGCCCATCGCCGCGCGGATTCTCGACCAGGTCGAGGCGGGGCAGCCGGCCGCCTGGTTCCCCAAGCCCGATTCGGTCGAGTTGCGCCCGCTTTGCGCCGCGAGCGGCTTGCCGCCCGGGCCACACTGCCCCGCCACCCGCCCCGGTCTCTGGCTCAATTGCGGATTGGCGATTGCGGATTGCGGATTGGAATCCGAAATCCGAAATCCGAAATCCGAAGAGTCTCACGCAGAGGCAGCAGAGGAGCAGAGGCAGCAGAGAAGATCGGGATCGGGATTGAGATCGGAAATCGGAAATCGGAAATCGGAAATCGGAAATCGAAAATGCCCCGCCCACGTGTCTGTGAAGGTGGATGCGGCGACAGGCGCGCGGCTCTGCCCGCGCTGCGCCGGCGGCAAGGAGCAGGTTACGCGCGTGGCGGAGGCCTGGCCGCCCGAGCTGGCGGCCTGGCTGCGGCGCCACGGCCAGGGCCGCGACCTCCTGCCCGAGCACAACCCCCAGTGCACCGCCCATTGCGGATTGGCGATTGCGGATTGCGGACTGAAATCCGAAATCCGAAATCCGAAATCCGAGATTTCCGATGCCCCTCACATTCTCTCGCCAGCGAACGGGCAGACCTACCTGCTGCTGCCCGATGCCGCCGAGCAGCGGCTACAGTTGCGGGCGGCGAGCCGTGCGCCCAGGCTCTATTGGTTCGTGGGCGGCGCGCTCTTCGCCACGGCCGGCCCCCTCGACCCCGCCTTCTGGCCCCTCGCGCGCGGCACCCACCGCATCACCTGCGCCGACGATGCGGGGAACGCAGCGACTGTGACGGTATGCGTGAGATGAGCGGGAGAAGTGGATGAATGGATGAGTGGATGAATGGATGGGTGAAAGAGAAGCCGGCGACTGGTTCCTCTTGCATTCATCCAATCATCCACCCATCCAATCATCCACTCCCCTGAAGAGCGCCGTGCCGATTCGGACCATCGTGGCGCCCTCCTCGATGGCCACCTCGAAGTCCTGGGTCATGCCCATCGAGAGGTGAGGCAGGGCGAGGCCGGTGGCGGCGCGGGCCTTCGCGGCCAGCTCGCGCAAGGCAACGAAGACCGGGCGGCTGGCTTCAGGGTCCTCCGCAAAGGGCGCCATCGTCATCAGGCCCTCCACCCGCAAGAGCGGAAGGGGCGCGAGCGCGTCCAGGAGCGCCGGGAGCTCGCCGGGCCTGAGGCCGAACTTCGCCTCCTCGCCGCTGACGTTGCACTCGATGAGGAGGGGCACTTTCCGCTGGTCGAGGGCCGCGCGCCGCTCGAGCTCCTCCGCGAGGTGGAGGCTGTCCACGGTCTCTATCCGCTCGAAGAGGCGGAGCGCGTGCCTCACCTTGTTTGTCTGGAGGTGGCCGATCATGTGCCAGCGGAGGCCGAGGGTGCCGCCGAGGGCGTCCTGCTTGGCGAGGGCGTCCTGCACGCGGTTCTCGCCGAGGTCGGTGACGCCGAGCGCCGGGAGGGCGCGGATGGCGGCTGGGCCGACGGACTTGGTGGCGGCGACCAGGAGGACTTCTGAAGCTGCGCGCCCGGCCCGCCGGCATGCGGCGGCCATGCGCCCCCGCACGGCTCGGAGGTTGCCCGCGAGAATCTCAGAGCACCCGCCCATTCATCAGTCCACCCGTACTCTTGGCGCGTGGCCCCCGCTACAGTGACCAGCCGCTTCCTGCATCGTCCTCGTCCCTCGTCCTCGTCCTTCGTCCTCGATTCCCCTGGCGTGAGGAGAGGAGTCGAGGACGAGGACGATGGACGAGGACGAGGACGATCGGAGGAGGCCAGAGGTGCCGCCGCAACTGCGGGCCGTGCCGACGCACCTATCCGCCCACCCGCGCGCAGCGGAGGCACAGGAGCGTGATGTCGTCCTTCTGGGGGGCGTCGCCCATGAAGCGGTGCAGGTCGTCGGCGATGGAGGCTGCCAGGGCGCGGCCAGACGGGTCAGCCGGCGCGGCGGCCAGCGCGGCGGCCAGCCGCGCGACGCCGTATGCCTCGCCGCTCGGAGAGACCGCCTCGGCGACGCCGCCCGCGTGGAGGACCAGGGAGTCGCCCGGGCGGAACCGAATGGCGGCCTCTTCGAGGGCCTGGTCGAAGGCAGCGCCCCGCTGAAGGCCCAGAGCCACCCCTCTGCTGGCGAGCTCGCGCACCGGCGGGTCGTCCTGGCGGTTGAAGAGGAGGGGAGTGTTGTGTCCCGCACGGGCGTAGGCGAGCACGCCGTTCCGCTCGTTGAGGACGCCGTAGAGCGCGGTGACGATGGAGCGGGACTGGAACTCGGCCGCGACGTCTTCGTTGACGCGCTTGAGCACCTCGGCAGGGGACCTGTGGTGCTGGGCGTAGCGTCGCACGGCCCTGCTGACGGTGGCGATGGTGGCGGCGGCCTCCATCCCGCGGCCGGGCAGGGCGCAGATGAGCAGCGACACGTCTTCGGGCGAGAGGTAGAAGTAGTCGTAGAAGCTGCCGCCCGCCTCGCGGGCCGGGCGGTAGAGGCAGTAGATGTCGTAGCCCTCGAGCTGCGGGGGCTCGCCCGGCAGCAGCTTCGCCACCATCTCGCGGGCGCGCTCGTTCTCCGCGTCGGGCGGCGGCTGAGCCGGGGCGGGCGCGGGCTTCGCCGGCGCGCCCTGCGGCCCGGCGGGGGGGACGACCTGGAACATCGCGGTGGACTCGAGGACCAGCATCTCCGAGTCGGCGCGCACCCGCGGCCCGGCGCCCGGCGGCTGCCCATCGCCCGCGATGGGGGCCGCCTGAGGCGCCGCCGCCGGCGCCTTTGCGGCTGTGGTCTTCCGCGGCTTGCACCGCTCCATCAGGTGCCGGGCGATGCGGCCGGGGGCCAACGCAACGCTGTGGATGTCAGCGGAAACCTCCACCTCGGGCACGGCTTGTCGGCACTTCGGGCAGACCCACTTCCCGTCCTGGCTCCTCTGCCGCCACGCGGGGTCCTGCTCGAACTTGCACCGCACGGCGACCGTGTAGTCCCGGGCCTTGTCGGCGTCCTGGATGACGATGTCGAGGACTTCGGGCGGGTAGGGCTTCCGCCCGTCGCGGTTGCCGGGGCACTTCTCCAGGTGGGCGTGGACCTCTTGGGGCGACGGCGAGTCCTCCTTGCTGTCGCTGCGCCACACGATGGCGGTGGCCTGCGCGCAGTAGGGGCAGTACCAGTGCCCCGTGGCGTCGGACATGCGCCAGCCGTGGCTGGTGCGGAGGAGCTCCTCGGTCTCGATCTTGCGGGCGTGGGCCTCGAGCTGCCGGGTGCTGAACCGCGTGCCCACGTCCTCGCCCCAGTCCGGGCACCGGGTCACCAGGTGCTTCAGGATGTCGCGCGGCGCCCTGTGCGGGTCGAAGCCGCTGAAGCCCACCTGTCCGCAGTACGGGCAGAGCCAGTCGCGCGCGCGCGCCACCACCCGCCAGCCAGGGTCCTTCGACACGCGCTTCTGGATCGCCTGGACCATCGCGTAGAGCTGGGCATCAACGTAGGTTGCTTTCGCCGGCTTGGCCATCCGCGCTCTCTTCACCTCCTTCCCCGCACGGCAAGCAGTATAGCGCGCACTTCCCCTGCGAGTCAACGCCGCCATGGGGAAAATCGGCCTCCCTGCTCACGCGGGCACGCCCACCACCGAAAGATACACCGCGGTCTCATCCAGGCCATCCACGCCGAGGAGCGCGTTCACCTCGTCGTCGAAGAAGGCCCCGATGGCGCAGCAGCCGAGCCCCAGGGCGGTGGCCGCGAGGTGCAGGTTCTCCCCGATGTGGCCGCCGTCCAGGTAGACGTAGCGGTAGGCCCGCTCGCGGTAGCGCTGCTTGGAGCGTGCCGGCACGGCGACCCAGGCGAAGACCACGGCGGCCTCCGCCGCCATCTCCTGGTCGAGGCAGGCCGCCGCGATGGCCCCCGAGAGGTCGCCCAGCCGCAGCCGCGCGAGTGCCACGCTCTCGGCGTCGTAGCGGTAGAGGCCCGCCTCAAGCCCCTCCACGCGGTTGGCGACCAGGTAGGTGTCGAGCGGGTAGCAGGCGCCCGCCGACGGCGCGGCCCGGAACGCCTGGCCGTGGGCGCTGGCGGTGATCCCCTGCGTCGCCCAGAGGAGCTGTGAGAGTTGCTGGCGCGAGAGCGGGGCGCGGCGGAAGTCCCGCACGGACCGCCTGGCCTGGACCACGCTCCAAAGCCCCGCCCCGCCCTGCGTCTGCGGCGGCGGCAGCGCCTCCGTGCCCTCTGCCGGCCGCGCCTTGCCCGCCTCCGCCCGCGCCCCGCGGCCCCGATGATACTTCGTCGCCTGCTGATACGAGTCCCCAATCGGCAGCCCGTCGCGCCCCGATGAAGCCATGAGTCGCCTCCTCTCCAATCGTCCTCGTCCCTCGTCCTCGTCCTCGTCCTCGTCCTCGACTCCTCTCCCCCACCGGAAGCAAGAGGATCGAGGACGAAGGACGAGGACGAGGGACGAGGACGATTGAAAGACCGGCCGGACCTCTCCTGAACAGACCTTGACTCTCGCGGTCAGGGGGATTATACTCAGAATCGCCCCGTCGTGGCAATCGCCCGCGCATCCCCGTCCCGCGGGCCGCCCGCGCAGCGCAATCCCCGTCAAGGAATCGAAAGGTCCGCCATGCGCGCGTTTCCGTGTTCCACCTTCTCCCTGGAACAACGCCCCGCAAAGAAGGAGACAAGGGGTTTCGCGCACGCGCCCTGGCCAGTCCCGAAGGGACAGCAGTGGGTTGCCGGCGGCTTCAGCCGCCGGATCGGGGGCGCGCCCACGGGTCAGTCCCGAAGGGACGGCAGAGCCCCGTGGCCAGGCGTCCTCTCCCGCTCTCTGCCGTCCCTTCGGGACTTTGCTGGCTCTGGCGCCCGGGTCCGGCGGCTGAAGCCGCCGGCAACCCACTACGCTCCCTTTGGGAGCAAGATACCGAAACGCCTCCGATTCCGTCCCCTTGTCTGTGCGGTGCTGTGTTTAGCTGCCATCCTGGGAGCGAGCGGGCTGGCTTCAGCAGCGGCTCCGGCACGCATCGCGCGCACGCTCGCCGCCCTCGACGAGCTGGACCGCGTGTGCCAGGAGGCGGAGAAGCGCGGCGCTCAAGTCCTCTACCATCGAATCCCACTCATCGTCGAGCGGCATGTCCTCGTGGAGCTGGACGCCGACAACAAGGACCGCGACCGCATCCTGGACCACATCTATGAGAGCTGCCTGCGCGCGCGGGCTGAGGTGTTGGAGGGCGCCGACGCCCGCCGCCCACCCGTCCCACCTCCGCCAGAGCTCGCGGCGGTGAGCTTCAAGGACGGCTTCTGCGTGGCAGGCGATGCCGTGGCCTTCCCCGTCGTGGCCGACAGTTGCCCAAGGGCCATCCAGCCCTTCTTCGCCAAGGGGGAGCTGCGCCGCCTCGTCCCCGCCCTCGCCGGGACCACGCCAGAGGCATTCGAGCAATCGGCCGTCGCTCGCCTCTACAACGACGACCCGGCCAGCCGCCGCGTGGGCTGGGACCGCCCCGCCGGCGGCTTCGTCCGCGGCGACGCGCTCATCTGCCTCGACCACCAGGGGGTCCGCCAGGCCATTGCCGAGGCCTCGGCCCAAGCCATCGCCGCCTGGCCGAAGGACTCCAAGCCCCTCTACGTCTCCCTCGGCTCCGAGCCGTTCTACGCCGACTTCTCCGACCTGGCCCGCGACCGTTTCGCGGCTTGGCTCAAGGAGCGTTACAAGACTGTTCGCACCCTTAACCTCGTGTGGGGCACTGAGCTCGCGGATTTCCAGCGCGGCCTCCTCCCCACGCCCGACCAGGCGGCGGCCAGCGCGTCCCGCTGGTGCGACTTCGCCGACTTCAACCACGCGCGGCTGACCGCCCACGTGCGCTGGGCGGCGGGAAGCGTCCGGGCCGCCGCCCCTGGCCTCCCCCTCGGCCTCCCGCCGCTTCGCTACGCCTTCGCCGGCAGCTTCGCGCTCAGCGGCGCTGACCCCCTGGCACTTGCCGAAATCCTCGACGTCCTGGAGGTCAGCGGCCAGAGCGTGGAGGAGGCCGACCTGGCCTTCGCCCTCGCCGCCGGCAAGCGCCCCGTGGTCAACCCGAACCTTGTCCCAGGCACCTTCGGCCTCATCCCGCAGCAGCTCCACGGGGTGGCTGCGGCCCGCCTGCCCGCCTGGCCGCGCGAG
>VGYW01000167.1 GCA_016872875.1 Planctomycetota bacterium
CTACGCTGGCGGGGCCTTTTCCCAGGGCTCCCTTCGGTCGCCCTGGGCTACGGCTCAAACGCCCCCATTCGGGGGCTAAACCCCAGCCCCCAGAAGATGTGGGCAAAGATCAGGGCGAAGCCCTGGGAGGGGCAGGCGGCCAGATCCAGCCCTGTAGGGGCGTACTACCCGCCCTGGGCAGGATGTGGTGCCCGGAACCGCATAGTACGCCCCTTCAGGGCTGACCTGCCCTTCGCCTCTATTCCCAGGGCTTCGCCCTGGGCTGTTATAGTACGCCCCTGTCGGGGCTGCGGAGCAGTTCACCTGAACTGGGGGCCATGCTCGTGGCCAACACCGTTCTTGACTCACCCGCCACGTCCTCGTAGAATCATGACAGATTGAGGATGGGCAAACCTTGCGCGGAGCGTAGGTCGGCGGCCAGGAGTATAGCATGGGCATGACCCACGTGACCGTGAGGGTGGTAAGCCTCGCCAAGCAGGGGGCGCCGTACGAGGCCGACTTCCTGGTGGACACGGGGACCATCCATTGCGTTGCCCCGCGCGACCGCCTCCTCCAAGCGGGTGTGGAGCCTGAAGGGAAGGATGTGTACACACTCGCCACGGGCCAACCTGTGGAGTTGGAGTACGGTTACGCCCGCTTTACCTTCATGGGGATGCAGGCCGTTTCGCGTGTCGCCTTCGGCCCTCCGGGTATCGAGCCCCTGCTCGGGGTCCTGGCTCTCGAGGATGTCGGCATCGTGGTGGACCCCCGCACGCAGCAGTTGCGCAAGCTCGACGCGCTGCCCCTCAAGTGATCCCTGTCCGGCATCACCGTGCGCCGTACCTCAGCCCGGCCTCGATGTACCTGATGGCGTTGGCCGTGAAGCGGGCGGAGTGCTGCTCGTGTGGCCCGGCGGAGGGGTATAGAACCATCCGCTCTCGACCGCCCTCCTCGATCGCCGCGCGGACCTTCTCCTCGATCTGGTCGGGCGTGCAGCGCTCCATGTCCAGGAACTCGATGTTCCCGTAGAGGGTCATGCGGTCGCCCACGAGGCGCCGCGCGTCCCCGAACGCGATGTCGCCCTGCGGCGGCGGCTCCACGGGGTCGGTGGAGTCCACGCCCATCTTGAGGAAGAGGGGGAGCAGGCGCCCGACCTTCCCGTGGCAGTGGACGTGGATGAGGGCGCCGGGGTCACGCTCCTTGACCAGCCGCATCAACTCGCCGTCGTAGGGGAGCACCAGTTCGTCCCACTGCTTGGGTCCCATCATCGGGGGGCAGGCGCGCTCGACGCCGTTGAAGTGCCAGAAAGGCCCCACGCCCTGGCTGAGGAGGAACTCCACCTTGGGGCGGGTCCTCTCCAGCCAGGCGTCGGCCAGGGCCTTGATCAGCCCAGGCTCGGCCAGCACCCACTCCAGCACTTGCTCGTAGGGCATCATCGCCACGAGCATGGCCACCATCGAGGTGATGCCTGCGCCCGCGAGGCAGCAGGCGCCCGCCTCGGCCCGGTGCTTGCGGAAGGGCTCGAACTCCTCGGGCGCCGGCGGCTCGAAGCGGTAGGGCACGCTCAGCATCCGCTCAACGTCCGCGGGCGAGCGGACCGGCTTCACCCTGTCCCACTCCGTCTCGATCCCGTCGTCCTTGTCGTAGGACCAGAACAGGTCGCCCTTGGGCGTGTGGAGCACAGTGGTGCGCCGCCATCTGGCCGCGCTCAGTTGCTCCGGCGGTCGCCTCTCGATGAACTCCTCGGGGGCCTGGAGGAACCGCCAGTAGCCGATGCCGCCGAAGACGTTCGGGCAGCGCGCCGGGTTGCAGGGCGGCGTGGGGTCGCAATGCTCCTGGACCATCCTGGCGACCTGGACGAACTCAGGTCGGCCCCGCCAGCCGCCGGGGCGCTCCTTCTCGATGTCGCCCAGCGGGCTCCACGAGATCGGCGCAGCAATCGGTATCCGGTCCGCCTCGCCCCCGCGGTAGGCCGCCATTACGCGTCGGCTCGAACGCTTGAGATCGCCCATAGGCTGGGTCCCTTCTCCTGGTGAGGACTCGACACGCGGGCAGTGCGAAGGCCCCCGCGGCCGCCTCCGCGCCCGCAGACCCTCAGTGAACAGCACGGAAGTGCAGAAGTCAAGTCGCGGTTCTGTCCGATTCGATCGCCCTTGCCCCGTGGGTAGCGGTCGCCAACTTGCGCCCCCCGGGGGCGCAAGTTGCTCGCGCGATGGCGGCTTCCGGGCCTCGATCTTGCGCCCCGGCGCGTTGCGAAGGGGCGCAAGATCGAGGCCCAGAACCCGTGGGCGTGACGTGCCGCCATGCCACGTATCCCATAGGCTCTTGCTAGGGCGTGACTTACGGCTTGGCTTGCCGGCCATTCCGCCAGGGGCCTCGCTGCCCTCGGAGAACGGGAAAAAGGAGCGCTTCTACCAGACCCTCAAGAGCGAGTGCATCCGTCCCGGCACGCCCCTGAGCCTGGAGGACGCCCGCCGCCTCGTGGCCGACTTCGTGGCCCACTACAACGCCAAGCGCCTCCACAGCGCCATCGGCTACATCGCGCCCCACGACAAGTTCGAGGGCCGGGCGGAGGCCATCTGGGCCGAGCGCGACCGCAAGCTCGCCGCGGCCCGCGGAGCCCGGGCGGCCCGCCGCGCCCAGGCCACGCTCGGCACCGAAAACGGAGAACTCTTGACACCAAGTAAGGAGTTGCCTATGATGCACCCGGCCGGTGAAACGGACGCAGGCTCTGCCGGGGAGCAACCCGCCAGGGATAGCCGGCTGGAGTGTGGCCGAAAGGCTGGAGCGGGGATGGCCCTTCGGGGCTATCCCTGCCCCCCTCTGAAGCCATTCGGCCTATCCCCCAATGCCTCTGAAAACTCCGACTGGCCGAAGGCCAGTCGTCTGTCCGAGTCTCTTATCTCCGAGGCCCGTTTGTCCAGTTAACGCTGAACCAGTACAGTGCTTTGGGTTTTGTCATTCCTTCGGATTTGGGATTTCGGATTTTGGGACTTATTCCTGTGCGGCGGCGGCGGCGGAGAGCTTGCGCCAGGCGGCGATGGTGGGGGTGAGGATTCCTTCGGCGGAGCCCTTGATGCCGTAGCCCTGGAAGCCGATGGGGCCGGCGAAGCCGATGGCCCGGAGCTTCTTGAGGAGGGCGAGCTGGTTGAAGGTGCCCTTGTCGAGGGTCTGGATGAGCTTGCCCCAGTTGCCGCCCGTCACGCCGGTGTCGGCGCCGCAGATGCTGACGATGAAGAGGACGGCTTTGGCGTCGTCGAGGAGCTTGGGGATGGCCTGCTCTTCGCCCATTGCCATGGCGTGGCAGAGGTTGAAGGTGACGCCGAACTGGGGGTGCTTGACGACCTGGGCGAGGCGGGTGGCGTCGGCGAACCTGGCGGTCCACTCGCCGACGTGTGGGTAGATGGCGATGCGGAGGCCGTTTGCGGCGGCGGTGTCGGAGAGCCCGCGGAGCGTCTTGACGAGCGGCTCGTCGCCCTTGAGGGAGGCGAAGGCCGGCCCGTTGCCGCCGACGTGGAGCCAGATGATTGTGCCGCTGCCCTTGAGCGCGGCAATGAGGTCGGGGAGCTTGGCGTGTACGGCCAGCTCTCCCTTGGGCGTGACCTGGGCGGAGCAGTAGATGGCGAACATTTTGAGCTTTGCCTGCTCGGCCTCGGCGAGGATGGCCTTGGCCTGGTCGGGCGGGCACTCGTGCCAGGCGAAGCCGGCGTAGCCGAGCTTGGACACGAGGTCGAACAGCTCGATCGTCTTCCTGCCGCTGCCGCGCATGAACGCCGTGTCCATCGCGTAGAAGGGGTTGGGGAGAGCGGGGGTCTTGGCCTCCTCCGCGAGCCCCGCGAGGGGCAGGGCGCAGCAGGCAAGGGCCGCCGCAAGGACCGCACCAGTCGCCGCGTTCATCATCAGGCCTCCTTCTCAATGCGGCTTGTGGCCGCAACCAAAGGGGATGATTGGATGGATGGATGAATGGATGATTGTCTGACATTCATCCACCCATCCATTCATCCTCGCTAGCGTGCGCGCAAAGCGCGCTGAGTCACACTAAACGGTGTACGGTGTCGGGCAGAGCCTTCCGCGTCGGAGACGCGGGCCACTGGATGTTACCCGATTGGGCATTGGGGTGCAAGCAGGAAGAGGGGGCGGCGGCGCCGGCGGCCAGGCCCCCGGCCCTCAGTCGGAGAGAGCAGGCCGTGGTGCCACTCGGCGCCGCCGCATGGGACGGGAAAGGGGATTCAGCTTCCTGGCGAGGGAAGGACGGATAGTCCGCTTTCCCGCCTCGGATGACACTACTTCTCAAGGCGGCCGCCGGCCGCGACGAACGGGGATGACTGGATGGGTGGATGAATGGATGACTGTCTGACACCCATCCACCCATCCATTCATCCATTCATCCCCCACAACCGAGAGGTCTACGGCGCTTTGGGGAGCGCGATGCGGAACATGACGCCCTGGGGCATGTTGATGGCCTCGATGCGGCCGCCGTGGTCGCGGACGATGGCGTCGCTGACGCAGAGGCCGAGGCCCGTGCCCTGCCCCGCGCCCTTGGTGGTGTAGAAGGGCTGGAAGAGTCGGTGGGGCTCGGCGAAGCGCGGGCCGTCGTTCTCGAACTCCATCACGGCCCAACTGTCGCGCGGGAAGGTGCGGAGGGTCAGGTTGCCGCCCTGGCGGGCGTCGCGCAGGGCGTCGAGGGCGTTGTTGACGATGTTCTGGACGACTTGCTGGAGCTCGCAGAAGTGGCCGAGGACGGGCAGGGGCTCGTGGTGGAGGCTCTCGTGGAGGCGGACGCGGCTGGTCTGGATGGGGTGGTGCAGGAGGCCGAGGGATTCGGCGATGAGCTGGTTGACGTCCAGGACGGCCTTCGTGCTGTCGCGGCGGCGGGTGAACTTGAGGAGTCCGGCCACGATGTGGTCGCAGCGGCGCGCCTCGTTCCAGATGCGGCCGAGGTGTGCGCGCGCGGCCTCGGGCAGGGCGGCGTCCTGGCGCAGCAGTTGTGCGAAGCCGAGGATGCAGGTCAGCGGGTTCTTGAGCTCGTGAGCGACGCTGGAGGTCATGGTGCCGACGGAGGCGAGGCGCTGGCACTCGACGAGCTGGCGGCGGAGCTCGCGCTCGGCGGTGACGTTTGCGATCATGAGCACGGCGCCGGTGATCTTGCCGCGGTGCTCGCCGACGGGTGAGGCGACGACGCGGAGGGTGGCCTGGCCGAAGGGGCGGTCGAACTCCGCCACCTCCCCCGTCCGCAGGGTCTCGCGCGCGCGGCAGAAGGAGCAGGGCTTGGGACGCTCGAGCGTGTCGCCCTCGAGGGCGTGCTCGCCGAAGACCTCGTAGCAGTGGCGGCCGAGGAGCTCGCCGGCCATGCGGCCGCAGAGGACCGCGAAGGGGCCGTTGACGCGCAGGAGCCGCAGGTCGTGCGACACGTAGGCGATGGCGAGCGGGGAGTCGTGGAAGAGCGCCCGCCACTCGGTCAGCGGCACGGTCTCCGGCGCCGGCTGGAACGCGATGTCAGTGACCTCAAGGGACAATGGGCAACCCCGATTTGGATCGGCTCCCGGGGGTATAGCAAACAGGGCGCCCGGTGAGGCGGCGAAGAGTGGCCGCCCTTCGGGCGCCCTGAGCCGCACGAGCCGCTGCCATCCGGGACACCTGGTCCCTTAGCGGCGGAGCGGGCAGCCATCTTGTCTCCCACTCTCACTATTGTTCCGAGCAAGAAGCATGCCGTGAGCCCGCGGGGGTGCCGGCCAGAGTTCACGTTGCATAACTATCCATAACATCAGGAGTTATGGAGTTCCAGGGAATCAGACAATCGGGACTCCATGCACCTTTTGGGTGGGCGCTCCATACATCTTGGGCACGACTGGGCGCGGGCCGGCCCGCGCCCTTACTCGCGTGGTTGCTCTCTAAGCTCAGAGAGCACGTCAACGAGGTTCGGCGGCGGATCCTTGTACCTGTCCCCACGGAACTGACTGAGGACACGCCCATCGGCGCTGAGGTGGAGGGTGTAGTCACGGTCTGTGTAGTACACGATGAAACCGCAATCTCGTTGCCTGGCTCCGGGAGCAGGTCCGCGACGACGCGCCGGCTGACGACGAATCTCAACGTGGCAGCGCCCGTGTAAGGGGAAGTGCTGCTCGACGGGAAGCGCCAGACTTCATTGCCCTCTGCACTCAGCTTCATCACGTCCCCTGAGCCCGGCCCGCCGCCGAAAGCGGAATCGCTGTCCGCCGGATTTTCCTGTTGACATCCTGGTGCGGCGGCGCTACATTGCGCACTTGGACGTGGGGACCGCCTGCGCGCTTGCACCCCCACACGGCTTGCCGCGATGAACATCTGCTGCCCGCGACACGGGTCGCGGTTACGGTGCGTAAATGGCTGACCGCTTCCTGCTCCTCTCGAAGCTGCGGCTTCAGAACTACAAGCTGCACGCCAGCACCGAGGTTGACCTCGGCGAGCGGCCAATCCTCCTCATCACGGGCGCAAACGGGTCGGGCAAGACCCAGGTGCTGGAGGCGCTCCGCCTCTGCCTGGGCGTCCACCCGTCGCCCAGCCGCGCCCGCGGGATGGCCTCGGTGATCGGGCCGGCCGCCGACGAGGCGCGCCTGGTGCTCGACGTGCGGAACCCGCCCCTCGACGGCGCCCACCGCCTCCTCAAGCCGCCCCACGAGGAGCTCGCCCGCGAGCTCGACCGCGACGTCGTCCGCATCGCCGCCCGCGTGAACGCCTCGGGCAGCGTCCAGTACCGCGTCGGCGGGCCAGAGCAGGAGTGGCCCACCCGCCAGGTGTCGGGGCAACAGCTCCGCGACATCTTCCGCTCGGCCAACATCCAGGCCGCCAACCGCCTGGCCTTCACCGAGGAGGGGGTGGTGGACGTCTTCGCGGGCGAGAGCGGCCGCAGGAAGCTCGAGAGCCTCCTCGAGGCCACGGGCCGCCTCCAATACCTCGAAGACCTCCGCCAGGCACTGGTGCACCTGGAGGACGCGAACCGCCAGACCGAGCCGCTGCGCCAGAAGCTCAAGTGGGAGAGCGACCTCGTGGCGAGCATCCGCGAGCGGCTCGAGATAATCCGCCAGCGGAGCAAGTACATCGAGCAGCACGCCGCCCTCTGCATCGAGCACGCCTGGGCCATCGTGCGCGACGCCGAGGCCGCCCGCGACGCAGTGGTGGCGCGCACGGAGCGCGCCGAGGCGCGCCTGGCACGCGTCAGGGCGTCCCTGGCCGATGCGAACGACGCCCTCGGCCGCGCCGAGGCGGACATGGCCGACCACGCCCGCCGCGCAACCGAGGCCCGCGCCGCCATCACCCGCGAAAAGGGCGCCCTCGAACGCCTCGTGGGCCAGCGCCTCCACCTCCAGCAGAGCCTGGCCGAGGCCAGGGCGGACCTCCCCCGCCTCCAGGCCGAACGCGACGACCTCGCCCGCATCCTCGCCGCCGAGAAGGGCAAGGAGAACGCCCAGGCGTTCCAGGAGCGCCAGCGCGAGCTGGTGGCCATCGAGAACGAAATGTCGCGGGTGCACCGCGAGGTGGAGAGCCTCGACGCCGACCTGCGCTCCGCCGAGGGCGAGGCTGTAGCGGCAAGCGTCCCGCTTGCCGACCGCAACCGGGACGGTTGCGGCTACTACGAGCAGGAGATGCTCGACGGCTGCGCGGCGTTCCAGCGCGGGCTGGTCGAGCGCCGCATGCAGGGGCAGCTCATCGGGCCAGTCGTCTCCCTCATCCGCATCAGGGCCGGCGAGGAGCCGTGGGAGCGGGCGGTCCGCTGCCTGGCGGGCCGCCACCTCTTCGCGTTCGTGGCCCGCGACCGCGATGCCTACGCCGCGGCGAAAGCCCTCTTCGATGAGCTCTTCCCTCACAGGAAGCCGCCGATCACCATTGTCAGGCGCAGCGATGAGGAGGCGCGGCTCCGCAGGCCGAAGCTGCCGAGGGGAGTCCACGGCTTCGCCTTCGACCTCATCGAGGGCGAGGAGCACTGCCTGGGGTTCCTTCGGCGGGTGCTGCATGGCGCCGTGGCCGAGGCGGGCGGCGACCCCAATGAGTTGACCGACTTCGCCGAGGGCCACAATTGCCCCGTGCTGACCGCCGACTGCCGGAGCTTCTACGCGCCCTTCGGCGGCTTCACGCGGCCCCCCGCGCCCATCGCCACCGCGCTCGGCACGCCCATCGCCTCGCCGGATGTAGGCGGGGCGTCTCTGCCCCACGCGGGGCACGGAGGCCCCGCCCACATTCATCGGCTCCTTCGCCGCCACGCCGAGCTTGCCACCCGAGCACGGCAGCTCGAAGGCGAGCTCCGCAAGCTCGGCATCCGCCCCGAAGTTGCCGAACGCCTCCGAACCGTCGCCGAACGCATCGAGGGCCTCGACGCCCGCACCGCGCAAATGGCCGCCGCCGACGCCCGCCTGGCCTCGCAGATCAAGGTGCTTCAGGACGCCATCAATGAGATGGCCCGCGCCGAGCAGCCCCTGGCGACGAACATTGATGACCTCCAGGCCCGCGTGCGCGACGCCCAGGCCGAGGTGGTCCGCTGCACCACCCTCATCGCCGAGGAGGAGAAGGTGGTCGCCCGCTTCCACGAGGAGGCGGAGGCTGCCACCACTCAGCTCGAAGCCGCAATCAAGGAGGCCGAGCCGCTGGGCAAGCGCCCCCCCGAGGTCCGCCTCACCGCGCTCGTCGCACAGGAAAAGGCCGAGGTCAAGGGCAAGCTCGACGCCATCGTGGGCCAGACCGTGGACGAAGACAACCTCCGCCGCAAGGAGGAGGAGCTCGAGCAGCTCGAAACCTATGTGGCGGAGCGGACGGGCCACGTGGAGAAGCTCCAGGGCGACGTAGCGGAGCGGCGCGACATCTGGCAGCGCGAGGTCCGCTCGATGGTCGAGCACCTCTCCCGCGTGATGCAGACGCTGCTCCGAGGCGGCGCGTTCCGCGACGTGCGGCTCGAGGTCGCTCACGTCGAAGACCCCGACAAGGCGGAGCTGGCCATCCGCGCCCGCACCAAGGGCGCCCAGTGGCTCGACTACCGCGAGCTCTCCGGCGGCGAAAAAGTCCTCTGCACCGAAGCCCTCATCATGTCGCTCCACACCCTCAGCGACAGCCCCGTCCACGCCATTGACGAGTTCACCCAGCGGCTCGACCGCTCGAACGCGGCGGCGGCGTTCGACATCGTGCGGAAGACCTTCGAGATGACCTCGCGGGGCCAGCCGCGGCTCGTCCCGCAATTCGTCCTCCTCTGCCCCGAGGCCTTCGGCCTCGAGGAGAACGAGCTCATCCGACACATCGTCCTCGTGGAGGCGAAGCTCAGAGGACAGGCGCGGAAGTGAAGGTAGTGCAGGATGAATGGATGAATGGATGGTTGGATGATTGCCAGAGCGCAGGCTCTCTGTTCCTTCAGACATCCATTCATCCACCCATCCATTCATCCTCTTGCAGGACTTGGCAACGGCAATGTCACACGTAACCCCACAGCCCGGGGGCCGGCCGCCGGACGATTCGGTGCTCTCCCGCCTCTGGGACGTTGCGCACAAGTACCAGCGGCGGCTGGCGACGGGCGAGGTGGTGCCGCTTCGGGAGTCGGAGGCCGACCGGCGGGCCGTGGCGCCCTTCGCGCGGCGGCTCTCCACGCCCAGCGAGCGGTCGCTCGACGGCTTGGCCTACCGCTCGCTCGCGGAGATGCAGGTGCGGCGCGACAGCCGCAGGCTCCTCTCCAACGTGCCGGGCCGCCTGCGCCTCCGTCGTCTCGGCTTCGAGGTCGCCCTGCGAGCCAAGCCGGCCGTCTTCCTCCACGGGCCGCTGCGGCTCGCCACGAATGGCCTCCTGGCCTCCGTGGGCTTCACGCCCGATGCCCTCGAGCCGGGCGACGACGCAGCGGCCCTCCGCGACGAGCTCGACGCGAGCCAATACCGCGTGCGCATGCGCGGCGTGGAGGACGCCGAGCTTGAGGCCCTTCGCGGCGCGGTGAAGAAGCGGCTCCTCGGCCTGAGGCTCAGGCCCGCCGCGCTCGCGGAGAGCCTGACGAGCGGCGAGGCCGACCTGCTCTCCCAACTGGTCCGCCGCGGCGAGGTCGCGCTCTTCGCCGACCGCGACGGCAGCATCGAGATACGCGCGGGCGGGGCCAGCCGCTCCGTGCCCAGCACCGTGGTCGCCCTCTACCCAAGCCGAAAGGGGACGCGAGGTGGCTGACGAGACGCCCGCCGAGCCGCAGCCGCAGGCCCCCGCCGACGAGACGCTTCTGCCCCAGCTCATGGCCGTCCTCACGGCGCGCTGGCGCGACGAGACCGGGCGGCTGGCGGTCGGCGCGCCCAGGAAACGCCTCCTCGAGGCCCTCCGCGTGGACGACGCCGCCCTCGACGCGCTTCTCGCCCGCCTGGCCGAGCGCGCGGAGGGCCTCGGCCTGGAGTTCCGCGACTACCGCAGGGCGGGCGACTCCTGGTGCTGCCTCGCCGCCACCCACGGCGGACCAATCGAGCTGAGCGAGCTCGACCAGGGCGTCCTCGGCCTCATCATCCACCTCGTCCTCAAGAGCGGCCGCCGCCGCGCCGCGGGCATCGAAGAGCTCCGCGAGACACTCGTCGGCCGCGAATACCTCACCGAAAACCAATTCCAGTCGGTCCTCCGCCGCCTCGAATACCACGGCTACGTCCACCGCAGCCGCGGCGCCGTGAGCCTCGACTGCCGCACCGCCCTCGAGTTCGACGAGGCGGCGCAGAAGGAGATTGCCGAGCAGGCCAGGTTGCTGATTCTGTAGGAACCATTCCGTGCCCCGTACCGCGTCCCGCGTGCCACGTGCCAAGACAGGAGCTGGCTTCCTCTGAGCACGCGGGACGGGGCACGCGGCACGCATCAAGTGCTGTTCCCCCATGCCCACCGACATCTCGCTCATCTCGATCCGCTGCCTCGGCCACGGCGGCGACATGCTCCTCAGCGAGGCCATCCTCGAGGGGTGGAAGATGTGCAACGAGTGCCACCTCTTCATCTGCCCCACGTGCGCCGAGGCGTTCCAGGCCGAGAAGGGCGGCTCCTGCCCTGGCTCCCAGGCCCGCCGCGAGCACAAGATGGACCTCGCTGAGATACCCACCGACGAGGTCATCCTCTTTGTCCAGCACGCGGTTGAGGCGCCGCGGCTTGGGCCGGTCGTCTACGAGGTCTTCTTCCGCGGGCGGGCGGTCGAGCTCGACCCCTTTGGGGCCGTGCGCCCCCAGCCCGAGCGCCGCACCCCGCCCGACGACCCCCTGGCCATTCTCCGCCGCGAAGATTGGAAGCGCTACGGGGTCGTCATGGTGAAGCGGAAGAGGGGGCGATATGTCACCTGGGGGCCGGTGAGATGAGGGCTTGCGCGTCGTGCCGCGTCCCGCGTGCCGCGTGAAGAAGAGGAGGAGTCGATCTTATGTCTTGGGACGCGGCACGCGGGACGCGGCACGGGGTCTTCATCCTCCACCGTGTTGTCGGGGAGGTGCTTGCATTCTGCCGCCGGCGGGAACCGAACGAAGCCCTCGGCGTGCTGGCGGGCCGCCGCTGCCAGCACCAGGGCCGCCGCTACGTGCGGGTCACTGACTGGGCGACGGGCGGCGTGGACGCCAGCCCCGTCCACGCCCAGCTCACCCCCCAAGGGGTCGTGGAATGCCACGTGGAGCTCGATGAGCGCTACGGACCGGACCGCAGGCCGCAGATCGTCGGCCTCTTCCACTCCCACCCCTTCGGGGGCGAGCCGGCGCTCTCGGAGCGCGACCTCGCCACCTTCGGCGGCTTCCCCTACGACGCGGAGGGGAACGTGTTCGTCCTCGTCAACCCGCGCACCGGCCACTTCCTTGTCTTTCAGCGGGAAAAAGACTCCAGGAGTCTTTTCTGCGAAGCACCCGAAGGGCCGTTCCGGGAAAAGACTCCTGGAGTCTTTTTCCCGCTTGTCGAGCAGGAATGGGTCGAGTATGCCCCAACGGCGCCCGATGGCTCCAAGCGATGACCGGCAGGACAGGACGCGGCGGTTCTTCGGCCGCCGCGCCCTCGCGCGCATCGAGCGGGCGAGAGTCCTGGTCATTGGCGCGGGCGCAGTCGGCAACGAGGTGGCGAAGAACCTCGCACTCGTGGGCGTCCGACGCCTCACCCTGGTGGACCCCGACACTGTTGAGCTGTCGAACCTCAATCGCTGCATCTTCTTTCGCGAGGGGGATGTTGGGCGGAAGAAGGTCCACGTGGCCCGCCGCGCCCTGCGCGCCGCCGCCCCGCGAACCGAGGTCATCGCCGTGCCACGCCCGATTCAGGACGCGCCGGAGGATGTCTGGGATGCCGACGTGGTGGCGCTCTGCGTGGACGACGAGCTGGCCCGCTACTACACCAATGCCCGGCTCCTGGGCGAGAGGCGCCCGTTCCCCGTCGTCAACGGCGCGATGGGCCGCACCTGGGCCGAGACGACCGTCCTGGTGCCTGGCCAGACCGCCTGCCTGGTGTGCCTCTGGAGCCAGGACTACCTCCAAGGCGTGCTCGGCGAGGACGTGCGGCGGCGCTGCGACGCCTTCTTCCAGGCCGCACGCGTGAAATTTCCCGCGATTTCTGTCTTGACTTCCCTGGTTGGCGCGCTATCATCAACGGAGGTAGTGAAGCTGCTCGCCCGCTCCCCGCAGGAGCTCCCCGTTGCCGCGGGCAAGCGGCTCCGCTACGACGTGCGGCGGCACGAGCTGCTCGTTCAGGACATCGTGCCCAACCCGCAGTGCGTGGACGCGATGTGTAGAAGAAAGCGTGATACGTGATCCGTGATGCGTGAGAGGAAGATGAGAGCTCGGCTTACTCTTCTCACGTATCACGTATCACGCATCACCTGTCCCGCATCCCCGCGTTCCGCGGCCCAAGCCAAAGGAGAAAGACGATGAGCGATTCCCCAACCCAGGCCGAGATTCTGGTGGACGTGGAACCGGCCAACAAGACCTTCCGCATCCGGGTGGAGAACGCCACGACGGTGGCCGACCTGGTGAACGCGGTGCTGGAGCGGTGCGAGGCGGACGGCATCAACGTGCGCCGCTGGGCGCGCGACCGAGTTGGGCGCGAGAACGTCTCGCTCGTCCTCATGCGGAAAGCCCAGGGCAGCGCCGCGCTCCCGCCCACCATCGAGTTCGGACGCATCGAGCCCGTCGTCCAGCCCGACGAGCGCTTCAGCCTGGACGCGACCGCGATTGTGGGATGACGAACCGTGCCGCGTGCCGCGTCCCGCGTGCCAAGACCTGCGAGCGCGCCTTCTCCTTTCCTGGCACGCGGGACGCGGCACGGGGGACGGAACTCACCGTAGGCTCGGCCCATGCTCCATTTCCCCACGAGGGTTTTCAACGAGCGGATCGCCGTCTTCGTGGACAGCTTCTACGAGGAGCTCGCGCGGCTCTACCGCGCCCAGGGCTGGGGCTGGGAGCAGCCGGTTCGTAGCGCGGCCTCAAGGCCGTACAATGACGGGCTAAAGCCCGCACTACGAGCTCCTGCCGCCTGGCAACACCCAGACTTCGCAGTCCGCATCGCCGCACGCCACAAGGACGGCGCGGCGCGAACCATCGAGCTCAAGGCCAAGAACCTGCCGGGGGTTCGCAACGTTGACGACGGGGGCAAAGTGGCCCTCAGCCGCGACCACACCTTCCGCGTGGACATCCCGCGCAGCTACCCCAGCAACCTCGGCGACATCGCGGTCCGGGCGACCACCACCCTCTACCACCCGCGTCTCGGCCCCTCCGGACGCGGCCACGCCTGCGTCTTCGTCAACGGCGAGATCGACCGCGTCCTCTGGAGCATCGTCCGCCACGTCCTGCTCGACCCCGCCTACGTGCAGCCGCCCCGGCTCTTCCGCGGGGTTGACCGCGGGACCAACCTCATGGCGATGGCCTGGTACGAGGCGGACCCGCAGGGCATCCACAACCGCCTCCTCGACCTCTGGGCGGAGGCACACGGGGCCAAGAAGTTCCAGGCCGCCGCGCAGAAGGCGGGCGGCGTGAAGATTGATGCGTGACGCGTGACGCGTGATCTGGGTCCCTTTGGTCCCTTTGGTCCCTTTGGTCCCTTTTGTCCCTTCCGTCCCGCGTGCCGCGTGCCGTGTGAGAAGAGAAGATGGAAGAGTGTCCGGCGCCAGGTGAAGGGTTGCGCGCGGCTGCCAGCGGCGGCGGGCGCGCGCAGGTGCTCGCGGCGGAGGAGGGCGCCTGGGCTGAGGAGCCGCCGCCTGACCTCCAGCCCCACTTCCGATGCACGCTCCACGGGCGGGGGACAGTGATCCCAGCGTTTGGCCCCTCACGTGCGAGCTTGCTCTCAGCACCCGACTCGTCCTCGTCGTCGTCCTCGAATCCCTCGATGGGCGAGGGAGCCGCCGGACTCGACGACGACGACGACGAGGACGACGACGATTCGGAGCCTCAAGATGACGGGCAGGCAGAAGATTGAGGCCGCGCTGTCCGAGGCAGGCACACCACAGACGCCCGCCGTCATCTGCTACGAGGGCATCTACATCCGCGACCACTGGGCGCAGCTCACCGAGTATCCCTGGTGGTTCGCCTCCGAGCCCGACCTCGAACGCCAGCTCCTCTGGCGCCGACAGGCCATCGAGCGGACGGGCCAGGACTGGTTCGACCTCCCGTCCTGCCACAGCCGCGAGGAGCGCGAGGCGCTGCACATCGAGGTGGCACGCGAGGGGGCATTCCTGCTCGACCGCCGCACGGGCAGCGCGAAGCCGTTGCCCCAGCCCCAGGTCGGCGGCTGGGCGCCCGAGGGCGGCCTGCACTCCGTGCGGACAGGGCGGCTGCCCGAGACGCCCGAGGAGGTGGACGCCGCGGTATCCCTCCCGCCGGCCTTTGACGCCAAGCTCTTCGCTGAGGAGGGGCGGGGGGACCTCGCGCGGGCGCTCCTCAGCGACGTCGCCGCCGAGCTCTTCCCCCTCCGCTCCATCGGCGTCCCGCTCTGGTCCTGCTACTACCTCTGGGGCTTCGAGGGGATGATGCTCCTGGTGGCCACGCGCCCCGACCTGGTGCGCCGCGCCTGCGAGCGCCTCCTCGCCCGCGCGCTCCGCGAAGTCCAGGTCGCAAAGGCCCTCGGCGCCGCGGGAATCTGGCTCGAGGAATCCTTCACCGACATGGTCAGCCCGGCCGCCTTCGCGGAGCTGGACCTCCCCTGCGTCCAGCAACTCGTCCAAGCAATCCGCGACGCAGGGATGAAGAGCATCTACTACTACTGCGGCGACCCCGCCGACCGGTGGGACCTGTTGCTCGCCAGTGGTGCCGACGCCCTGAGCCTCGAGGAGAGCAAGAAGGGCTTCGAGATTGACATCGAGGAGGCCGCGGCCCGCGCCGATGGCCGCTGCGCCCTGCTGGGGAACCTCGACGCCATCTGGCTGCTGCCTCACGCAACCGAGGACGAGCTTCGAGCCGAGCTCGCCCGCCAGCTCGACGCCGGCCGCCGCAACCAAGGCCGCTTCATCATGTCTCTCGGCAGCCCCGTCACCCCCGCCACCCCCGTCGCGCGCGTCAGGCGCTACTGCGACCTCGTCAGAGAGATCGTGACCCGTGACGCGTGACCCGTGATTTCTGTCCCTTGGGTCCCTTATGTCCCTTTGGTCCCTTGCCCATGCCGCGTGGCGCCCGGGAAACCCCGGACGCGAAGGGTCCGCACGCCCTACCGGTGTCTGCCAGGTGTAAATTACCAAACAAACGAAACAAAAACGGGGTCGGGCGGGCGGCGAAGCCGCCGCCCTAGCCCGCCCCCGTTTTGTTTCATTAGTTGGACAATCCGCTGTCGCGTGACTTTTGCCCCCTCCCGCCTCGCAAGGTGGCACGCTGTTTGCTTTGTTGCCATTCGGCAACATTTTCGGCCTCTACTGTCACCAGAGTCGCCAGTGTGTGCACCTCTGTTGTAGCCCCCTAGCCCGCCCTCTGTCGGGGCTGATTCGCTTCGGCCCTCAGCCAGGTGCAACTCACGCCGCCACGGCTGACCGCCCGCTCCGCTTGCCGCTCCGCTAGGCCAGGGCCATCGCAAGGTCTGGTGCATCGATGGCCTGCCGGGTTGAAGCTCTGCCACGGATGAAGGTCGGGGGCGGGTCGGGATGGTGGGGCCTCAGCCCGCTCGCCCCTTCTGCCAGGGGCTCGCTAGGCAAGTGGACGCGGCAAGGCAGCGAGGTGCCCCACTCCGGCCGGGCGCAGGCCGCAGGGGTTGTCTTGGCCGCTCCGCTTCCTGCTGTCGCCCACCTTGTAGCGTCAGTGCTGCGACGGGGCTGCCCGCCGCCTGCCCGACGCGGCTCGCGGCGGGGGGGGCGGGAGGGGGGGCGGGCAGCGGGCCACAGGGGGTGTGGGGGGCCGACGCTACGGCGGCCCCCCAAAGGGCGGGCCTGGGACGTAGAAGTGGATGAAGCCCAAGAATTATTTGTAATGGGGCTATCTCCTTGACTCCAGTGACCTCAATGGGTGGCCCTGGGGAAGGAGGCCGTCTTGAACGCCAAATCGGCTCTTTGGCTGCGATGTTGCGGTCAGTTGGGCTGTTCTGCACGTTGGCACGTACACCACAACCTGTTGTGGCTACTGGAGTGAAGGGGATACCCCCCTTTTATTTGTAAAAGATTGACAGCGTCCCAAGTCCTTGAGATCGTGGGTGTGCCTGCGGCCGGTGCGTCGGGGGCTTTGCCCCCGAACCCCCAGGATTTTCCGCTTTCGGGCCGCCGGCACCCCAACAGGAAAATGGCCGCGC
>VGYW01000168.1 GCA_016872875.1 Planctomycetota bacterium
CGCTTTGGCGATCCGGACGCATCCCCGGTGGGGCGGATGCCCTTGACTCAGCGGCTGCACTTCGTAGAATGGCTCCTGAGCCGCCACCGCCGCTTGGCGAACCCCGCTCGCGAACAAGGCGGGTGGGCGGGCACTGGGTAGCTTGAGGATTGGAGAGGTGACAGCCAAACACCCGACATCAGCCGAACGACAGATTGTTCTGGTGGTGGCCTGTGGAACGCATCACCTTGGGCGCTCGGCGGGACTCGCTGGGGACGGGAGGGAGTTCGTCGGCCGTGAAGAGCGGCCCGTCGAGCGCCTCTAGCAGGAGCTTCTTCTGCTCGGGGTAGCCCTCAACGGTCTGCTCCAGAACCCAGAGAAGCTCGAGCAGTTCCCGCGTGAACTCGTGGGTCCAGACGCGCGGGCGGATGTCGTCAAGAGGCGACGACTTCTTGCCGCGACGCTCGCGCATGCGGTAGCCGAGCCAGGACTTGACGACCTTCAGCCCGGACACCTCAAAGTCGAAGACCGCCGGCTCGACGGGGGCGAAGCGACCCGCGCCGACGAAGAGCGTCTTCGTTGTCTCCACATACCTGAACTCGCTGGGGTATTGATCGTCTGTGCCGGGAACGTCCACCTGGCACTTGGCGTGCCCGGTGGGGATTCCACGGAGGAGCCGGGCGGCGCACGTCATCCGCTCCCCGTAGGTGTGCAGCCAGATGAGGCGCTTGCCGAACTCCGCGGCCCGGAGGAAGAGCTTGCCGCTCTTCGTCAGCGGCACGCGCACCTCGCAACTGCTCAGCTCGCTGGCAAAGCGCGAGGTGTACTCCGGCTGGGCCAGCATGGCATACACATAGCCCGCGAGGTCCTCCGGCTCAACGGCGCGCGTGTACTCGCCGGAGAGCAGACCGGTCAACCCAGGCTGGACATTCGCCTGCATCGCCCCAGGGTCGCGATAGAGGGGAATGACACCGTTGCCCCCAAAGGAACCACGGAAGAAGTGCTTGTCGGGCAGATGTCCCGTGACCGACAATGCTGGGCCGGTCCCTAGTGGGTGATTGACAAGCGTGTTGAGACAGATCTGTCTATCACCATGGGCGTGCCACAGGTCCGGGCCCGGCCTGTCCAACAGCCGGTTGTCTGCAAGTATGAACTGCCTGTCGAAGGACCGGAAGCCAAACTGGACTACCTCCGGGGTAGGGGTGGGCGGAGAGAGCTCGCCTACACTACACGCAACCGCGCTCTGGTGCGGCAACTGTGCTGGTCTGTCGCCAATCTTCCTACCTGTCGGGGATTCCTTGAAGAGCTTGCGTCGTTGCTCTATGGAGGATGCCTGAACCAGGGCTTCCCAGCGCTCGCCGAGGAGAGCACCAGACTCACCAATCACCCACGTCCTGCCGGCCATGACGCCCGAATGCTGCCACGGAAAGAGGTCCGCAAGAAGCGGCCACCTGGTGAAGTCACCCTTCGGGGCTGGCCTGAAGGGCGCTTGCCAATAGCTGGGGCACTCCTGCCACTTGAGGTTCTTGTCCTTGTCCGACCTGATGCGGTCAATGGCCGCGAGTTTCTCCTTGCGTGTCCCCTCGATGCGTGTGTAGCGCACCCTCGCGGGCGTATCCCCTTTACGCCTAGCCTTGCGCCAGGCGATGAAGATGGCGACAGGCGTCTGGATGGCGAAGACGTTCTGGTCTCTGCGGGTGCCGCGCCCCTCGCCGCCCAGGTCAATAATGTCAATATGGTCGCACAGCCTGCGCATGTGCTCGCGGAGCCCGACGAACGCATCGCCATCGAGGTAGCTTGAGCAGGTGATGAAGGAGACGATGCCTGGCCCCGGCGCCCACTCGTTTTCGAAGACCTTCCAGAGCGCCCAGCGGACGAAGTAGACATAGAGGTTGTAGAGGTTCTTCAGATGGAGGCCTAGCCCAGCTTTGCGAGCAGGTTCGAGGAAGTCCTCCAATATGGCTCGCTGGCCGCTGTCTCCGTGGCGGACCCATCCGCCGGTCACTGCCCTGTTCCCCTCCTCTGCGGCCACGTGCCGGCCGTAGGGCGGGTTGCCGAGGCAGATGAGAACTGGGTGCAACTCCTTGATCCGAAGCGCTCTCTTGTGCTCCCGGTCAAGCGGTGCCGTGAATAGAGGGGGCGTGGGGGGCTTGCGGTGAGGCGACTCGAGGGTGTTCGTAAGGTAGATACCAAGGTCCGAGCCGGGCAAGCTCACCTTGCGCGAGACCAGGGCACGAACGAACCGCAGTTGCGCCACGGCGTACGGCCCAACCATCCACTCGAAGCCGTACAGGTTACCTGCGACGGTGCGCGCGGCGCCCGTAACTGAGCCCTCGCCTTCTTCACGCTTCACGCGCTCCAGCGCCTCATCAAAGACCGTGAGAAGATAGGTTCCTGTCCCTACTGCCGGATCGAGGGTGTATACGAACGGCTCAACAAACCCCATCCTCCGGCCGAGGTGCCTTGCCAGAATCTCATCAATCAGCCGCACCTGGCAGCGGGCAACCTCGACCGGAGTGTAGTAGGCGCCCCATTGCTTGCGCATCTTGGGGTCATACTTCGCAAGGAAGTCTTCATAGAAGAACAGCCACGGAATCTCCTCAGTTGAATCGTGGATCAGGCGGTCCGGGCGACTCGTCAGCGTACTCAGCCCGACTTCGTGGATCACCCGCTGGGCCAACGACAGGGATTGCCGCAACTCCTCCTGGGGCTTGTCGCGCGTGAGGAACTCCAGCGACCGCGATAGGAGTAGGTGTCCCGAAGCCAGAGTCTCGTAGGCACTGCCCAAGTCGCGGACGTCAGCGCCCTCCATGTGGGCCAGGAGCAACGCAAAGATGACCGTTTGAGCGTAGGCGTCGGCGAACTGCGCCAGTGTGGCTTCCGGGAAGAGGAGCTCCTGGACCTCCGTCCTCAAGCTGTGCAGGGAGGAATTCTCGTCCATCAGAGCGTCATGGACCTCCTCCCGGATCAGTTTGCAGTAGTCCGCCAGGAACTCGGCCAGTTCCCTGGGCTTGTGCGGGACTATTGGCCTCCAGGAGAAGAACGCAGCAAGAAGCTGAAAGAGGTCCTTCGCATTCTGCCGGGTCACGGCCTCTGCACCTTCCGAGCGCAGGTCGCCTTTCATGCGCACCCGCCTGCCGTCCAGCTTGCCGGAGTGGTAGAGCGCCCACTCGTTGCCGTCTGTATAGATGAGGTTGGGCAGGCTCTTGAAGCGCCCCCATTGGTCGCGGTCGTGATCCTGGTTGAAGTGGTCGGGGTTGGCCCCCTTGCCCGGGGCCTTCAACTCCACGTGACCCGTCAGCAGCTTGCCAACGTGGACCGCGTAGTCCACCTTGCCCAACCGCTCCCGCAAGCGGGATTCGCCTTTGAGCAGGACCGCCTTGCCATATCGTGGGCCGCAGGCCTGGAGGAAATGCTCGACCGGCGCCCTGAGCTGTTCTTCCGGGTCGCCCGGGGCATGGGCGCTGAACTTGGCCTTCAATTGTTCCGCGAAGCTCTGGAGCGCAGGGAGTAGTTGCTCCCAGGGCACGCCCGCAGGAAACTCCGTCTTCCCGATCTCCTTCTTCACTTTCAGAACCCTCTTCCCACGACCCCTGAACCAATCCGCAAGACCCGCGAACCGGCTTGGACTGCCCCACAAGACGCCAGGTGACACCAGCTACGTGGAGCCACGCTCATTATATCCCTATGCGCGCCTCTGTCAAGATTCGCTGCACCCCTACTTCGTGGGTTCGTGCCCCTGAGCGAGCACAACTGCGTGCGAGTGCTCGGGTGTCACGTGGGATGCCCGAAGGGGAGCGCAGGAGCTACTTGACGCCCTTTGGGGGCGGCTCGGGCCTGGGGCCGGAGTAGAGCATGGCGGGACGCACGATGCCGCCGAGCATGAGCTCGCTGATGCTGAGGTGGCCAGTGCGGAGGGCGATGAGGTTGTCCTTGCCAGGAAGGAGCTTGTCCGTGACCACATCCAGGTGAGCTGCTGACGTGATTCCAGCCATGTCCGGAGCGGCCTCGGGTCACCGGGAGGCCAGGGCGCTGGGCTCTTGCGGGAGGACGTCTTCGAGCTTGGCGTAGCCGTCGCGGACGCCCATGCAGGCGCGGAGGACGTGGAGCTCGTACATCATGTCGTCGGTTGGAAACTCTGCGCGAATGCTCTTGCACAGGTCGGCCAGCGCGTCGGGGGGAATCCCGGCCTCGCGGGCGACCTTCTTAAAATTGAAGTACCGCATGACGGAACTCCTTCAAACCTCAGGGGGCGCGAGGATCTCGATTGTCGGCAAGCCCAGCGAGACGTTTCGCTCATTGATCTTCAGCCGCCGCAGGCGGTTGACCAGGTGCTTGAAGTTCCATGAGACCAGGACATCTTGGCGGGTGAGCACGGCAGCGGCAACGTGAAGGGCGTCGTTGATCTGGGCAGGGCTGAAAATGCCTGCCGCCAGGTACTCACCCGCAACCTGCCTCATTGCTTCGGTGAGCGGGAACTGCCTGACTTTCCCCAGAAGCCTGAGCAGCTTCATCCTGAGGGCAGGGTCCGTGGTCTCCCGGTCGGCCGTCTGGGGCCAATTCATGGATACCACGAATCGAAGGGGAAGTCAAGGACCGCGAGCGGGCCTCGGCTCGACAGCGGAGCGCGCAGACTACTTCGTTCCTGTTGCGGAAAGTGCGATCACAGGCGGGACGCCTGTGCCACCGCTGAGACAAGGGGCTTGGTGGCACAGGCCTCTGGCCTGTGATTGGGGCAGCAGCCCCCTTCCACTTTCCGCAACAGGAACTACTTCGGGCCTTTCGCGGCCGGCTCGGGCTTGGGGCCGGAGTAGAGCATGCCGGGGCGCACGATGCCGCCGAGCATGAGCTCGCTGATGCTGAGGTGGCCAGTCCGCACCACGATCAGGTTCTCCTTGCCCGCGGCCAGCTTGCCCGTGACCTCGAGCTCGCTGGGCTTGCGGGCGCCGGTGAACTCGCCGGCTAACTCGCCATTCAGATAGACCTTTGTGGGGCTGCCGTCTACCTCGCCGAACCAGAGGTGGAGCGGCCCGGCGGGAAGGGCGTCGGGCGCCTTGAGCCGCGTGCGATACCACATCCAGGTGAGTTGTTCGGGTATCTTCTGCTCGTTGAGGGTGGCGGAGTAGGTCTTGACCTTCCGCCAGCCTTCGGGGGGCGCATCGGGCTTGAACCAGCCTTCCTTCTCGCCGGCGTCGGCGGGGTCGTAGCGGAAGTCCCACTCGTCGGGCAGTTGGGCCAGGAGCTTGCGCTCGGCGGTCGTGCGGGCCAGGCCGCTCTCGATGATGGGCTTGAGGAACCATTCGGCGTAGCCGCGCTTGTAGCCGCCCATCGTGCTGTACTGCTTGGCGAAGGAGTCGTCCATGTGCTTGAGCCAGGCGTCGTAGGACGCCTTGGCCGCGGCGAAGTCGCAGCGGTTGATGGCGTCGCGGACGCCGAGGTAGAAGCTGGCGTTCTCAAGGCCGGAGCGGAAGAGTGCGACCCTCTCCCGCTCGGGGTCGGTCTCGGCGGCCTGGGACGCGGCGTCGAGGTCGGCTGCGCAGCTCATGACCAGCTCGGGGGTCCAGATGGCGTGGACGCCGTGGAAGCAGCCGACGTGGACGTCGGCCTCGCGGACGGCCTTGTCAATCCGCTCCCAGTAGGCTTTCACGTGGGGCGCGGCCTTGCCGAAGAGCTTGGAGTAGTAGTCGTCCAGGATCGCGTCGGCATCGGCGTCGGCCTTCCACATCAGGCGGCTCGCAAGATAGGTGTGGGGGCCGTAGAGGTTCCAGGCGGACATTGACTCGAAGTTGATCCCCCAGCAGGCGGTCTTCTTGAGGAAGGGCACATTCTCCTTGAGGTAGGTGATCTTGGAGATGGGCACCGTGACTTCGGCGAGGTTGTAGTTGTAGTCGTAGCAGGCGGTCTGCATGAGCTTGGCCCAGGCTTCGACGACGGCCTTGTAGCGCTGGCGCGATTCGCAGCGGGGGTTGTCAACCCCGTGGATTCGGCAGAAGCGGATGGTCGTGACCCAGCCGCAGAGGTTGTCGGCGACCTTGCTGACGGTCTTCGGCGGCAGCGTGTAGTCGGAGTAGCAGTAGAAGCTCAGGATGAAGCCAGGGGCCTCCCGCGCGACGAGCTGGCCCACGGCGTCGAAGAAGCGGACGTAGCGGTCGGACATCGAGATGGTGCCCGAGCTGGGCTCGATGTAGTCGGGCACGTCGAGTGCCTTGCACTTGTCGCACTCGCAGAAGCCGCGGCCGTCGGGGGGCGAGATCGTGTCGGCCTTCACCCCCTTCTTGGCCTTCGCAACGTAGGCGTCGGCGAAGATGCGGGGGATGTCGGGGTTGCTCGTGCACAGCCAGCCGCTGGGGCGCCGCTGGCCGCCGCGGAGGGCGTAATACTCGGGGTGGTCCTTGAAGAACTTGTCGGCCGGCACGTGCTCCCAGTCGTGGCGGTTCGGGAGGTCCATCCCGCCGAGGCGGGAGCGGGCGTTGGGCACGAAGCCCCAGACGTTGCGGTACTTGAAGTCCGGCTTCTCGCTCACGTCGAAGCCGTCGAGCGAGATGGACTTGAGCTTCGGGATGACCTCGCCCAGCCTGTTGGCCATGAACCATCGGCAGCCGAGGCGTTCGAGAAAGTGCGTGACGGCGAAGCGGGTGGACATGGGCGCCTCGCCGGCCAAGAGCAAGTGGTTGCCCTGGGTCTTGAGGCAGTAGCCGTCGAGGGAGGGCGTGGCGGGGGGCTTGGGAAGGCCCATCTCGAGCGCCAGCGCGCCGAGGACGACTGCCGGGGCGTTGGCGGGCGGCCTCTCGCCCTCCGCGGCGGCCTTGGCCTCGAGCTTCGCGCCCGACATCTTCTCCACGAACTCGGCCAGGTCGGCAGCGGCCTCCTTCTGGTCGCCCCTGTGCCAGATCGCGCCCGTGGCAACGCCATCGCGCACGATCTCAGCCGCATCCGCGCGCCACGCCGCCGCCACGACCAGCCCGGCCGCCAACCTCAGCCTCATGATTGCTTCTCCTGACGCCTCCACTGGACGCCGTTCGGGTGTCCCTTTGGTCCCTGGGGTCCCTGTGGTCCCTGTGGTCCCTATGGTCCCTTGGCACGTAAGGCGCCGAAGGGACCACAGGGACCCCAGGGACCCCAGGGACCAGAGGGACACAAGTCTACCTGCTCAGGACGCGCTGTCAACTGGCAAACTCTGGGCAGGTTGACTCCTTGGGCGCGGCATGGTATGATTCAGGCGGCTGTCGCGGCAGGAGAGGCCATGGACGCAGGACGGGCGAGAGTGCGGAGCGCCCTCGCGGCCGGGGCGGTGACGGGCGTCCTGACCACGCTGCTGTGCGTGGTCCTGACCCTGGCGGCCCCGGAGCAGCCGTGGGTGCGGGGCGCCCTGGCGGGCGAGGCCTTTCCGCTCTGGGCGCGGTGCCTCGTCGCCGGGCTCGCCGTGGGCGTCGCCGGCTTCCTTCTCGCCTTTGGGCTGCGGTTCCTGCTGTCGGGCCTCAGGCCCGAGACGCGCGGCCCCGGGCGCGGGCGCCTCGCCGTGCGAAGCTCGCCGGAACGGGAGTTGAGCCATGTGGAAGAGATTGCTGCCGTGTGCGTTCGCCATGCTCACCGCGCTGGCCGCCGCGGGCGAGGGCGAGGACCCGAAGCCGAAGCCCAAGCCCAAAGAAGAGGCGACACTACCACCACCCACCGAGGGTGAGCTGGACAAGCCGGACAAGCCAGGCGTGCCCCGCCCAACCGAGCTGCCCGCCGAGGGCCAGCCCTCCGAGAAGGCCAAGGGAGCCCCCAGGCCGGAACACGTCAACCCCTTCCGCGAGAAGCCCAAGGTCCCCTCCTACGCCCGCCCGGCGCGCATCACCTTCTCCGACAAGCGGGTCCTTGAAGGCCACGTGTGGCACCGCGCCGACGCCCCGCTCCAGGTCTTCAACCGCGCCGCCAAGGCCCACCAGGACTACTTCCTCTCCGACCTCAAGCGCATTGACGTGGCCCCCGAGAGCGAGAACTTCGAGCGCGACTGGCGCTGGAAGAACCAGGGCTCCAGCGAGATGGTCTACCTCGACACCGGCTACTTCTGGAACCAATACGTCACCACCCTCACCCTCACGAACGGCGAGAAGCCCGCGGGCGACTGCTCGGGCCAGTTCTACATCCAGCTCCTCGACGGCAAGCGCGAGAGCTGGTTCCTCTACAAGCGCCACAACAACCGCCAGCCCGCCGGCACCCCCAACAAGAAGCGCGAGGAGCAGGAGCCCCTCGTCTACATCAAGAGCGTCGAGTTCACCGACGACTTCCTCAAGGAGAAGAAGAATCCGTAATCCGTAATTCGCAATCCGTAACAGGAAAAGGAAGACTGCGTAACGCCACTGTCTTGGCCTTTTCTGGTTACGGATTACGGATTACGCATTACGGATTCCCTGAAGGGTACCCCTAATGAAGATCGCATACTTCGACCCGTTTTCAGGCGCGAGCGGCGACATGTTCCTGGGCGCGATCGTGGACGCCGGCCTGCCGCTGAAGGCCCTGCGCGAGGAGCTCCGCAAGCTCCCTCTGGAGGGCTACACCCTCACCGCCCAGAGGACCCAGCGCGGCGGCATCGCCGCAACGAAGGCAAACGTCAAGGTGAAGAGCCGAGGGCACGCCCAGGACGATGCCCACCCCCACGCCAACCTGCCCGACATCCTCGACCTCATCGCCCACTCCACCCTGCCCGACGAGGACAAGGCTCAGGCCTCCGCCGTCTTCCAGCGCCTCGCCGAAGCCGAGGGGCGCGTCCACGGCTGCTCACCCGAGAAAATCCACTTCCACGAGGTCGGCGCGGTGGACGCCATCGTGGACATCGTGGGGGCCGTGGTTGGCCTGCGGCTCCTGGGCATCGAGCGCCTCGTCTGCGGCCCGATCCGCACAGGGATGGGCTTCGTCACCTGCGCACACGGCCGCCTCCCAGTCCCCGCCCCAGCCACCGCCGAGCTGCTCAAAGGCTTCCCAACCGTCGGCACCGACGTCGAAGGCGAGCTCACGACGCCCACCGGCGCGGCGCTCCTGACCACCCTGGCCGACGCCTTCGGCCCGCGCCCCCTGATGACCGTCACCGCCGTAGGCTACGGCGCAGGCACCGCCACGCGCGAGACCCCGCCGAACGTCCTCCGCCTCTTCGTCGGCGAAGTCGCCTCTGAGGAAGAGGCCACCGAGGAGACCGACGAGGTGCTCGTCATCGAGGCCAACCTCGACGACCTCAGCGGCGAGATAGTCGGCTACGTCCTCGACCGCCTCCTGGCCGCGGGCGCCCTCGACGCCTTCCTCATCCCGATTCACATGAAGAAGAACCGCCCAGGCGTCATCCTCCAGGCCATCGTCGAGCCGAGCACGGCGCCCGCCATCGAGCAGATCATCCTCACCGAGACCTCCACGTTCGGCATCCGCCGCACGCGCGCCTCGCGGCGCAAGCTCCGACGCGAGTCCGTGGACGTCGAGACGCGCTACGGCAAGATTCGCGTCAAGGTCGGCCACATGGGCAAAGCCCTCGTCCACGCCGCCCCCGAATACGAAGATTGCCGCCGCGCCGCCTCCGACGCCGCCGTCCCCCTCAAGCTCGTCTACGACGCCGCCCTCGATGCCTTCCGCCGCCGCTGAGTCTCCTGCCACGGAGGTGACGCGAGCATGGATGAGCAGGCCATTCTGAACGCGCGGGCGCGGTGCAACGGGCTGTGCGGACCTCAGCATGAGATGGTACAATGACACTGAGCCTGCGGCGCCGGAAAGGAGCCAGGCATGAATGGAGGACGCATGATGGCAGCAGCAGACAGGATCGAGGTGGACCCGAACATCATGCTGGGCAAGCCAGTGATCCGCGGGACGCGGATTCCTGTGGAACTCATTCTTCGCAAGCTCAGCGAGGGCGCGACCGAGGCGGAACTGCTGGATGGCTATCCTCGGCTGACGCCTGAGGACATCCGCGCCGCGCTCGCCTACGCCGCCGACAGCATCAGCCACGAGGAAACGCTCGCGCTCACCTCGACCGATTGATCATGGGAGGCGAGTTCCATGCGTTTTCTGGCCGATGAGAGCTGCGACTTTGCTATCGTCCGCGCCCTCCGGGCCGCCGGCCACGACGTGCTCGCCGTCGCCCAGCTCGCCCCAAGCGCCGGCGATCCCGAGATTCTCCGCCTCACCTTGACAGGAGAGAGGATCCTCTTGACGGAGGACAAGGATTTTGGGGAGTTCGTCTTCGCCCACGGCCACCGCGCCCACAGCGTGCTCTTGCTTCGCTATCCCAGAGCCGTCCGAGGGGCCATCGCCAGCAGTGTCGTTCGGTTGATTGAGGCCGAAGGCAGCCGACTTCTCGGCTGCTTCGTCGTCATCCAACCCGGCAGGGTCCGCATCACGCGCCCGGCACCAGGGACTCCAGGCAGCCTCTGAGCGGAGCCTAGCGCGTTCATGAAGAGAGGCCACAGATGCGCTACACGGTCTACGTGGACGACAATTTCCACTACGGTGACGAGAGCGAGCGGTACAAGCTCGGCAGGTTCCGGACGGCCGAACGCGCCATCGCCGCCGCGAAGAAGGTCGTGGACGAGTATCTCGCCTCGGCCTATCAGCCCGGGATGACCGCCGAGGAACTAGACCGCAGCTACCTGTTGTTCGGGGATGACCCCTACATCGTCCCGCGGGAGCCTGGCACCGAGTTCTCGGCCAGGGACTACGCGCGGGCACGGTGCGACGAGCTGTGCCGCCCGAGATGATCTCTGCTATAATGCGCGCGAGTGGACCGCCAAGGCAAGGAGTGATCCGGATGGGTGATGAGAAGCTCTTGGAGCGGCTGAGGGAGCTGAAGCGCGAGCGGAACGCGGTGGTGCTGGCGCACAACTACCAGCGGCCTGAGGTGCAGGACGCGGCGGACTTCACGGGCGACTCCCTCGGCCTGTCGCAGCAGGCGGCGAGGACGGCCGCCGGCGTGATCCTCTTCTGCGGCGTCCACTTCATGGCGGAGACCGCGGCCATCATCTGCCCGGACAAGTCGGTGCTCATCCCCGACCCGAACGCCGGCTGCCCGATGGCGAACATGGTCACGCCCCGCGAGCTGGCCGAGATGAAGGGCCGCCACCCGAACGCCGTGGTGGTGACATACGTAAACTCGTCAGCGGCGGTCAAGGCGATGAGCGACGTCTGCTGCACCTCGGCCAACGCCGTGAAGGTCGTGGCGTCCGTCCCGCGCGACCGCGAGGTGCTCTTCGTGCCCGACCAGAGCCTCGGCGACTACGTGGCGAAGCAGCTCGGCCGCCCGCTCATCCTCTGGCCGGGCTACTGCCCGACCCATCACCACATCCTGGCGAAGGACGTGCGCGAGCTCAAGGCGCGGCACCCCGACGCGCTCTTCGTGTGCCACCCCGAGTGCACCGCCGACGTGATCGCCCTCGCCGACCACGTGGCCAGCACGTCGGGCATGGTCAAGTGGTGCCATGAGACGACGGCGAAGCAGATCATCGTCGGCACGGAACTCGGCCTTCTCCACCGCCTGCGGAAGGACAGCCCGGACAAGGCCTTCATCGAGGCCTCGCCCCTGGCCGACTGCCCGAATATGAAGCTCAACACCCTCGAAAAAATGGTCTGGTCCCTGGAGGACATGGCCTACCAGGTCACTGTCCCGCCCGAGGTCGCCGCGCCCGCCAGGCGGGCGATTGAGAGGATGCTGGAGATCAAGTGACGCGTGAAAGGGGGCTGAATCGCGCGCACTTCGGTCTCTTGCTCCCAACGGGGAGCACAGTGGGTAGCCGGCGGCTTCAGCCGCCGGACTCGTGAGCCAAAAGCAGGGAAGTCCCGAAGGGACGGCAGATACGCGCGCCGGGCCGTCTCCCGTGGGCTACTATCGTCCCTTCGGGACTCGGCTGTGCGTGCGCCCCAGTCCGGCGGCTGAGGCCGCCGGCTACCCACTGCTGTCCCTTCGGGACTGCGGTTCTGTCCCTTATCCGTGGCGTGTTGTGCTAGGGTCGCCCGCTCAGGCCAGGTGAGGTAGTGAAGCCTGTGGATGAAGGCGGCGGCCCCCGTCGCTTGTTTCTTCCTACGGACGATGACGATCGGGGGCCTACTTGCCTCCTCGCCGCACATCGAACTGGGCCTTGGTGGACTCGGCCTTGACAGGGCTGGTGACGCGAATCATGGCCCAGCCCGCGAGGTCCTTGTCAATCCTCCAGTTGTCGTTAACGTTCTTCTCGTCCGCCTTGTTGAAGCGGAGGGTGTGCTCGTTGGAGGTCGTGCCGTCGCTGCGGACGAAGACGTAGGTGACGACGCAGGCGCCGGTGACTCGGATGGTGCCCTTGAACTTGACGGTGACGGGCAGCTTGCCCACGTGCTTGTCGGGCTCGGCGTCGAGAGTGGCCTCCACGCCCACGGCGGGCGGCGGCTCCTTCTCTTTGGCTTTCTCCTTTTCTTTCTCCTTCTCTTTGGCCTTCGGCTTCTCCTTTTCCTTCACAGGCTCCTGAATCTCGACGACGTAGGGCACCCTTTGAGACTCCTCGCGCTCCGGGGCGAGCACGCGGAGCTGTGCCCAGCCCTTCGCGTCGGCGGCGAACCGGAGCGGGAACGTGACCTCGCGTTCGCCGGCGGCATCGAACCGCAGCGTCGCCGGAGGCGTGGCTCCGCCCTCGCGCGCGAGCACGTACTGCACGATGCAGGGCTGGTCCACCCTGATGGTGCCCCTGAGCGTGATGGTGCCGGGGGCCGGGCCTTCGTACTTCGGCGGCTCCGCCACGAGCTCCACGCTGACCTTGGCCTTTGGCTTCTCTATCTCCTTCTCTTTGGCCTTCGGCTTCTCGGGCTCGCGGATGTTCACCGCGAACTCGGCCTTCTCGAACTCCGTGGCGATGGGTGCGAGGATGCGGAGCATCACCCAGCCCTTGGCGTCGGCGTTGAACCGCATCACGTCCTCGACCGCCTGGGAGCCTGGGGCGTCGAAGCGGAGCGTCTGCGGCGCGCTCGCCGAGCCGTCGCTGCGGGCGAAGACGTAACGAACGTCGCACGGCTGGTCTGCCTTCACCGTGCCCATGAAGCGAACCGTCGCGGGGGCCGGCCCATTGTAGTGCGGCGGCACGGCCCGCAGGCTCGCCTCGACCCGCGCCTTCTTGTGGATGTCAATCACGAACTCCGCCTTGGCCGAGTCCCCGGCCGCGGGCGCCAGGATGCGCAACAGCTCCCAGCCCCTCGCATCGCCCGCGAACTGGCGGGTCTCCTCGACCGTCTGCACGCCCGCGCGCGGGAAGCGGAGCGCCTGCGGCGCGCTCTGCGTCCCGTCGCTGCGCACGAACGCGTAGCTCACGTCGCAAGGCCCGGTCGCCCGAATCGTGCCGCGGAACGTGATGTTCGCGGGGGCGAGGCCCTTGTAGACGGGCGGCACGGCCTCGAGCGTGGCCTGCACGCCCACGGGCGGGGCGGCCTTGACCGCGAAGGCCGCCTGGTTAGAATCCCCCGCCACCGGCTCGAGGATGCGCAGGACCATCCACCCGGCCCCGCTCTGGTTCAGCGTGCGGCTGGCCGTGACCTCACGCGAGCCTGGGGCGTCGAAGCGCAGGAGACGCGGCATGTCCTTGACGCTATCGTGCGACATGAAGACATAGCGGACGTCGCACGGCTGGTTGGCCGTGATGGTGCCTCGGAAGCGGATTGTGGCGGGCAGCGGGCCGGGGTGCACCGCAGGCTCAGCCACAAGAGCTGCCTGCACGTGCAGCGGGGCGCGAATGTCAACTCGGATGGGCACCTGGGCGGACTCCACGGCCACGGGCGCGAGCACCCGCACCGCCGCCCAGCCCGTGAAGTCCTGGGTGAATCGCAGGGGCCACGTGATCTCGCGGGCGCCCGGCCCATCGAAGCGCAGGAGGCGCGGCTGCGTCTGGCCGCTGTCGTTGCGGACGAAGGCGTAGCTGACGTCGCACGCGCGGCTCGCCCGGAAGAGCGCCTTCAGGAGCACCGTGCCCGGCGCAGGGCCGATGTAGCGCGGCGGCTCCGCACTCAGCGCCACCTCCACCGTCACCACCGGGACCTTCGGCCTCACCGCGAAGTCCGCGCGGTTGGACTCCACCTGGACTGGAGCGACGATGCGGATGGCCTCCCAGCCCGCGAACTCGCGGTGGTGGGTCCACGTGTCGAGCACCTCGCGCGCGCCGGGGCGGAAGAAGCGCACGGACTGGATGGGACTCGTCTCGCCGTTGCTGCGGACGAAGCAGTATGAGACCTCGCACGGCCGCCCGGCCCAGATGGTGCCCCGCAACCGCACCGTGGCAGGCAGGGGGCCGGGGTGGAGCTCTGGCTCCGCCACGAGGGCCGCGCGGATGCCGTGGTGCGCGGGCGAGCGCACCTCGAACGCCGCACGCTCCGACTCGATTGGAGCCGGGTGGACGATGCGGATGGCTGCCCAGCCGGTGCCCTCGGCGGGCACGGCCCAGCGGTGGAGCACCTCGCGGGCGCCGGGGCGGTCGAACCGCAGGCGCTCGACACGGCTGACCGCGTTGTCGCTGCGGACGAAGCAGTAGTCCACCACGCACGGGTGGCTGACGGCGATGAGGCCGCGGAAGTCAATCGGGGCCGGCAGCGGGCCGCTGTAGAGGGCCGGGTGCGCCGCCAGGCTCACCTGGATGTGCCTGTGGCCGCCCGAGCGAACCTCGAAGGGCGCCTGGTTGGACATCAGCTCGACGGGTGAGAGAATCTGGAGCGCCGCCCAGCCCACCCCGTCACGGAACAGCGTCCAATCGTCCACCACCTCGAGCCTGCCGCGCCGCGTGAAGCGGATGGTCTGGACCGGGCTCATGGTGCCGTTGCTGCGGACGAAGGCGCACTGGACGTCGCAGGGCTGCCCGACGGCGATAAGCCCTCGGAAGCGGATGGTCGCGGGCAGGCGGCCAATGTGGACCGCAGGCTGCGCGAACACCATCGCCTGCACGAGCGGCATGGCCTGGGGCCGCACCTCGAAGAGCGCTCTATTCGACTCGCATTGCACCGGCGCGAGAATCCGCAGGGCGACCCAGCCCGCACCCTCCGAGGCGACCGAGACGTCGGTCGTCACGTGCGCGAAGCCCGCCTGCGGGAAGCGGATGGCGTAGGCAGGCCCGGCCACGCCGTCGTGCCGCACCCAGGTGTACTGCACGTCGCAGGGCTGGCCCACCGTGATCGTGGCCCGGAAGCCGATTGTGGCCGGCAGCGGGCCGGAATAGCAGGGCGGGTCGGCGACGACCTGGGCCGCTACGTAGGGCACCAGCACCCCCGCCCCGCCGACGCGGAAGTAGGTCATCACGGTCACGGGGCGCCCGACGAAGCAGAGGTGGGTGAAGCCCGCCTGGCGAATGACGGCGAGCGCCGCGCGGGCCTCGGCCTCTGCCGGCCCGAAATCGAGAAGCCACACGTTCCCCTGCATCAGCAGCCAGCGATCGTCCACCTGAACCACGTCCAGGCGGTTCGGGTCAATCGGCACGGCGCTCTCGCCGGGCATCGGCCCGGCGGGCGGCTGGCCGCTCGCAAGGTAGTATTGGAGGAGCGGCCTGGGCCGCCCGATGGAGCACTGGGCGGTCATGCGATAGAAGCGGATGACCTCCACCGCCCGCCGCGCTCCCAGCTCGTCCCCCTCGAAGCCCAGCAGCGTCACGTCGTCCGTCATCACGAACCAGCGTCCCTCCACCTGCCGCGCGAACACCCGGGCGGGATCGAAGTCCACAGTGTCCACCCACACCTGCTGCCCGGCTGGTTCGGGCGGCGGAGGCTCCACCGGCGGCTCGACCACCGGTGGCTGCACCACCACGGGCGGCTGCACGACGATAGGCGGCTGCGGCTGAGGCTGCACCACGGGGCCGCGCGGCGGCGGCGGGGGCGGAGGCTGGTATGTCATCAGCTCCTCGCACGAGGCCAACGCCAGCGCCAAAGCCGCCACGAGGCCGAATGCGAGCACCGCCCTCACGCCCACGCCCTGCACGCGCTTCGCCATCGTCTGCTTCCTTCCAGAGGGTCATTCAGGAACGGCCTTCTAGGAGCATACCATACCCGCCGGCCGTGTCAACTCGCGCACGCGCTGATTCTTAGACGTGCAAGACTCGCATCCTCTTCAACCCCTTTCCCAAGAGAAGAGGGGGTGGTCACATTCGGACGCCCCATGCCGTGATGGCCAGGCTGCCTAGCAACGAGAGTCGGAGCGACAGGAGCCAAGACGAGCGTCGGGAATTGAGAGGCAGCCCTTCGAGGTTAGGAACAGGCGGATAGCCTAGGATTGCAGAGTCATATGACTCTGGAATCGTGGTTCCAGCGTGGCTCGCGCCGCGGCGGGACAGGAGTGTTCAAGGCGCAATGCGCCTAGAGGAACGGCGGTCTTCGCAATAATTGCAGAGTCATATGACTCTGCAATCATGCTTCAGCCGCGGCCGGCACCGGGGGGCGCTTGCCGCGTGCAAGGCGGGCCACACACAGGGCGGGCATCTTGAGGATGATTGCAGAGTCATATGACTCTGCAATCATGCTTCCGCCGCGGCCGGCACCGGGGGGCGCTTGCCGTGTGCAAGGCGGGCCACACACAGGGCGGGCATCTTGAGGATGATTGCAGAGTCATATGACTCTGCAATCATGCTTCCGCCGCGGCCGGCACCGGGGGGCGCTTGCCGTGTGCAAGGCGGGCCACACAC
>VGYW01000169.1 GCA_016872875.1 Planctomycetota bacterium
TACTATGTCTATTGCGGCAGCGCGATGCGCGGCCTCGAGGCCCGGATCGCGCGCCACCAACGGCGGACCAAGAGGCTCCACTGGCACATTGACTACTTCCTCGCCCTCCCGAAGGCGAGGCTGATTGAGGTACATCTGTTTCCCTCTGCATGTCGCGTGGAATGCCAACTGAACCAACTGGTTCAGAGTTTTCGGGGCGCAGGCGTGCCCATCAGCGGTTTCGGCTCCTCCGACTGCGCGAGCGGCTGCCCCGCACACCTGACCTGCTTCGCCAAGAACCCGCGTCTGGAAAGGAACCTCCGATGGAAGGTCCTATTGACCTCCGCAGCGACACCGTGACCAAGCCCTCGCCCGCGATGCGGCAGGCGATGGCCAATGCCGAGGTGGGCGACGACGTGGCCCGCGAAGACCCCACGGTGAACCGTCTGGAGGCCCTCTGCGCCGAACTCTATGGCATGGAGGCTTCGCTCATTGTGCCCTCGGGCTCCATGGCCAACCAGGTTGCCATCAAGACCTGGACGCATCCGGGCGACGAGCTGATCGTGGACATGAACGCCCATTGCTACAACCTCGAGAGCGCGGCGATTGCGGCGATCTCCGGCGTGCAGGTGGCGCCGGTCGAGGGCAAGCGCGGCATCATGACCCCCGAGCAGGTCGAGGCACGCATCCGCCCGAGGAACATCCACCACGGGCCAAGCACCCTCATCGCCATCGAGAACACCCACAACCGCGGCGGCGGCTCCGTCTACCCCGTGGAGAACGTGGCCGGCATATCCGAGGTGGCTCGCCGCCACGGCATTCGCCTCCACCTCGACGGCGCGAGGCTCCTTAACGCCTGCGTGGAGAAGCGGCTGAGACCGACGGAATACACGCGCTACTGCGATTCCGCGACGCTCTGCTTCTCGAAGGGGCTCGGCTGCCCCGTCGGCTCCATCCTGGCCGGCCCAAAGGACTTCATCGAGCAGGCCCGCCGCTGGCGCAAGGTCTTCGGCGGCGGGATGCGGCAGGCCGGCATTCTTGCTGCGGCGGCTATCTATGCCCTCGAACACAACGTGGAGCGCCTCGCCGAGGACCACGCCAACGCCCGCCTCCTCGCCCGCGGCCTCGCGGCGATTGACACCCTCGACCTCAGCCCCGACGAGGTGGAGACGAACATGGTCTTCTTCGAGTGCCGCCGCACCGGAATGGCCGCCGCCGAGCTAAAGCAGCGAATGGCCAAGGCCGGCGTCCTCATGTACGACACCGCCCCACACCGCATCCGCCTTGTGACCCACCTCGATGTCAGCCGCGAGCAGATTCTGGAGGCGGTGGCGCGATTCAAGCAGGTGCTCATGTCGGTTTGATCGCAGGCCGCGCCGGGGCTAGGATGGAGGAGGGACCACAGGGACCCCAGCGACCACAGGGACCGGCCGGGCCAATGGCCGCCTTGTGGCTCATGGGTCCCTGTGGTCCCTGTGGTCCCTGTGGTCCCTTGGGTCGCTTCGCCTCATGTCCCAACACCCTCCTCGCCTCGTCATCACCGGCCTCGGCGCCATCGCGCCCAACGGCAACTCCGTGGCGGAGCTGTGGGAGGGGCTTGTCGCCGGGCGGTGCGCGATCGGGCCAATCACCCACTTCGACGCCTCACCCTTCCGCAATGTCAACGGAGGCGAGGTGAGGAACTTCCCGCTGCCCGACCCCGAGGCCAGCCGCGCGAAGGCTTATGCCCTCGCCGCCATCGAGCAGGCCATTGCCGACGCCAGACTTGAGGGCGATGCTCTCCGCCAGGCGGGCATCGTGCTCGCAACCAACTTCGGCGGCTGCGAGCACGGTGAGAAGCTCGTCGCCGCCCGCCAGCGCGGCCAGACGCCTGACCCGCGCTGGCTCGAAGAGTTCGACTTCAACGCCGCGGCCAGGGCCGCTGCCCAGCGGTGGGGCCTCCGCGGGCCATCGGCAACCCTCTCGCTCTCCTGCGCCTCGGGCGTCGCCGCCATCGGCTATGCAGTTGACCTCATCCGCGAAGGGCGCTGCGCCGCCGCCGTAGCCGGCGGCTACGACGAGCTGGCCCTGATGTCCTACAGCGGCCTGAGCGCGCTCCGCGCCATCACCCCGGAAATCATCCGCCCATTCGACAAGAACCGCCAGGGCACCATGTTCTCCGAGGGGGCGGGCGTCGTCGTCGTCGAATCCCTCGACTCCGCCAAGGCACGCGGAGCCACAATCCACGCCGAGGTCCGCGGCCACGCGATGAACAACGACGCCTTCCACATGACCGCGCCCGACACCAGCGGCAAGGGGATCATCGCCGTCATGCGCGGCGCGCTCGACGACGCCGGCGTGAAGCCCGAAGACATCCAGCACGTCAACGCCCACGGCACCGGGACGCCCTACAACGACAAGATCGAGACCGCGGCGATCAAGGCCGTCTTCAACGCCCACGCCCGCAAGCTCGCCATCACAGCCAACAAGTCCATGCTCGGCCACACCTGCGGCGCCGCAGGCACCCTCGAGTCCATCGCCACGATCAAGACCCTCCAGACGGGCATCGTCCCGCCCACCATCCACTGCGCGACGCCCGATCCCGAGTGCGATCTGGATTACGTGCCCAATGTGGCCCGCCGCTGCGACGTGCGGCTGGCCCTCTGCAATGCCTATGGCATTGGGGGAACCAATGCCGCGATTGTGCTCGCAAGATGGGAGGGCCGATGAGAAGATCGAGGACGAGGACGAGGGACGAAGGACGAGGACGATTGGGTGAGTAACGAGGTCGTCATCACGGGTGTCGGGTGCATCGCGCCGCTCGGGCTGTCGCTGGAGGCGCTAGGGGAGGCGCTGCGCGAGGGGCGGAACGGCTTCGGCGAGGTCGCCTCGTTCGATGCCTCGGCCTTCCCCTGCCGCTTCGGGGCCGAGGTGCTCGACCTGGAGCTGGGCGACTTCATCGAGTCGTCGAAGACCTATATTGACCGCACGTCGGCCTTCGCCCTGGCCGCGTGCGCCTCCGCGCTCAAGGACGCCCACTGGTCCGGCGACGAGAGTGTGGGGCTCGTCCTCGGCACGGCCTGGGGCTGCATGGACTCCCTGGAGCTCTTCGCGCAGAAGCTGGTGGAGGGGAAGCCGAAGTTCGTCTCCCCGCTGCCCTTCACCCACAGCTACGCGAACGCGCCGAACAGCCTGGCCTCGATTGAGTTCAAGCTCCGCGGGTTCAATGCCTGCTTCACGTGCGGCCACGTCTCCGGCCTGGCCGCGGTTGAATATGCCTGTCGCCGCGTCGCGCTGGGCAAGGAGAAGCGGCTGTTGGCCGGCGGCGCCGAATCCCTCTCCGCATCGGTCTTCCAGGCATATTGTCAGCGCGGCGGGCTGAACTCTGGCGCCGACCCGCGCCCCTATGACCCCGCCTCGGCGGGCATGCTCCTCGGCGAGGGCGGCGCCGTCTTCGCCATTGAGGAGGCCGAGTGCGCCAGGCAGTGGAACACCCCGGTCCTCGCCCGTGTCGCTGGCTGGGCCTCGTGTCGAGGCGAATCCGTCGCCGAGGGCCTCGGCCGCTCGATGCGCGAGGCGATGGCGAGCGGGGGCGTCGCGCCGGACGACGTGGATGCGATCTTCGGCATCGGCTGCGGGGTGCCTGCGCTCGATGCCACAGAGGCCGAGGCCGTGCGAACCATCTTCGGCGACTGCGTCTTGAACTCGAAACTCGCAACGCGAAACGCGAAACCCTCCCCTGTTCTGGTTTCGGTGAAGGGCTTGCTGGGCGAGGCGATGGGCGCGGGCGGCCCGCTCTCGCTCGCCACGGCCCTCGCCTGCCTCGAAGGCCACTTCCTGCCCGGCGGCGACCCCCTCCCGAAGCCTCTCCGCACCCTCCTCGTCAACGCCGCCGATCTTGGCGGCTCCTGCGTGAGCATCGTGCTCGCGTCCCCGTAGGCGGGGGAAGGGGATGGGGGAGAGGAAAAGAAGGGGCAGGGGAATGGGGGCAGGGGAATGAGAGGAGAAGAGATAGAACAAGAGGAAAGGAGGAAGTAGGTGCCAATCAGTTGCTCGCTTGAGGTGCGATGCCTGACAGAAGAGGAGTTCGAGGAGGTGGATTACCGGGTGATGGGGCATGCATTCGCAAGCCAGAACGAGCTCGGGCGGCTGTGCGAGGAGGGCATCTACCAGAGGGACCTCCAAGCTCGCCTGTTGGCCGATGGGTTCCGGAATGTTCAGATCGAGGTGCCGGTGACGGTTTCGCACGGGGATTTCTCGAAAACGTATCTGATTGACCTTGTGGCGGACGACGCGGTGTACGAGTTGAAGGCGACAGAGGCGCTCACGAGCGAGCACCAGGCTCAGCTCCTGCACTACCTCTTCCTGCTCGGGGTGAGGCGTGGCAAGCTGATCAACTTCAGGCCGCCCAAGGTCGCCGGGCGCATCTGCGCCACATCGCTGTCACCGGATGCCCGACGCCAGGTCAAGGCGGACACGGCCAGGTGGCAGGACGCGGCGCCCACTTGCGCGACGCTTCGGCAAACGATGCTGGCGCTACTTGCCGACTGGGGTGCATTCCTGGAAGTGCCGCTGTACCAGGAGGCCCTGACGCACTTCCTCGGTGGAGAGCAACAGCTTGTTCAGCGCCTGCCTCTACACCGGGGTGGCGTGTTGCTGGGGACCCAACGTTTCCATGTCCATGGCCCTGCGGTCGCCTTCCGACTTACCGCCGTGTCCGAGCAGCCCGAAGCCACCGAGGCACACCTCAGGAGGCTCCTCGCGCACTCGCAGCTCCGAGCCCTGCAATGGATCAACCTCGACCATGCAACCGCCCAGTTCGTAACCCTAACCCGTTGAGCCCTTCTCTGCTCTTCTCTTCTCATTCCCCTGCCCCCATTCCCCTGCCCTCCCTCTTCTCGGCTCTCTGCCTCGCCGCTCCCTTAAGACTCGCCACTATCCTCTCGTGGATGGCGGTGGTGGTGCAGACGATGAGCCGGCGCTTGTGGTGCTCGATGAAGTGGTGGCGTGCCCATTCATTGTGCTTTTGGCACTCTTTGAGCAGCCCTGCGGCGAGGCCGGCGGCGGCGGCGTCGGAGGCGAGGTTGCGGACATCGTAGATCGCCCAGGCCGCCGGGCGCAGGAGGCGGGCGCGCTCTGGCGTGGTGAACAGGAGGGCGTGGCCGGTGGCCACGTGGACGGTGCCCGTCTGCCCCTCCAGGGCGCGCAGGGCGTCGGCGAGGGTCGGCTTGTCGCCTTCGAGCTTCACCTCGGCCTTCGGCAGCTCCGCGTCGGGGTCGAGCACGAGGGTCGCGCGGGCCTGCGCCCCGAGGTCGGCCAGGGCTTCGGCGGCGTGCATCGCCTTCGCGGGCGGCTGGACCTGCTTCTTCAGCGCGGCTGCCAAGTGCTCGGGGAGCGTGTCCCTCAGCTCAAGCGCCTTGTGCCGTAGCGCGCGGGCGTCGGCGGCGGGGGAGGGGAGTTCGCGGTGCTCGCCGGGCTCAAGGTTGGCGAGCCAGGAGCGGAGGTGGTCCACGAGCCGCAGTGCGTTAGGCGGCGCCGACACATCGAGGTAATGTCCCGGCCGCGCCTTGCAGGACGAGCGGGGCACGGTCCCCGCGCGGGCCGCCAGGTCGTTGAGGAGCTTCTCGACCAGTGCGGCGAGCTGGACGGTCTCCTCGCGCGTGGTGGCGGCGCCCCAGGCGAGGTAGAGCTCCTTCTCCGTGTCGCCTTCATCGGGAGAGGAAGGAGAGAGCTCCACCCGGACGTCCTCCACCTCGGGCTCCCAGTTGGCGCCCAGGGCGAAGCAGAGGAGCGCGAGCGGCACCGCGCACGGGGCGTCGTCAACGTGCAATGAAATGTGGCGGTTCCTGATGTCTTGCGGCACGTCGTCGTTGTCGAGGACCGCGTCGCGGCCCATGGCCGCGGCGATGGCGACAAGGGCGGCCTTGATCCCCGCGTGGTCGAGGTGGAGGGAAACCGTTCTCTCGAACAGCTCTGGGGACACCTCCGAATGGCACTAACTTAGGCCGAAGTCAAGCGGGGTCTTGAGTTTGCGGCGTTTGACAGCGATGGTGGTGGCCTCAAGGATCTGGAGGGATATCTCCCGCATCTGGCGCAACAGGCGCTCGGCCTCCCGGTGGTTGGCAATCGCCTGCCGGTAGGCCCCGGCCTGCGAGGCACTGAGATTGACGGTGACGGTCTTGCCCTCGTGCTTCCATGTCCATTGGTAGTAGGGGCCGTAGGCTCTAGTCCGGCCGGGGGCGTGAGGGTCCTGGCGCCGGACGGTGCGGACGATCAGGGTACCGTGGAGAACGGGGCCAAGCCGGCCCAGGCGCGCGGCCAGGGCCCGGTGGCGCCGCCTCAAGAGGCGGACCGATCCGGCGATTTTCATGTTGCACTCCTCCGGGCGGCATAGTATACTCGCCAGAGGCTACCAGTATAAACGCGGGTAGCTTTCCCCGCCATCCCCGGTCGTGGAGGGGCAGGAGGCAGGCCCATGGCCAGGGGCACAGGGCGATTGGCGGCGGCGGTGCGGACCCTTCGGAAACAGAAGGTCTGGGAACTCGGGGGACTCTTCTCCCCGTGGCTGGTGCTGCCCGAGAGCTTTGGGCACCCGAAGCGGCGGCGCCTCTTTTCCCCCTGGCGAACGTTCTGGCTGTTCCTCTCTCAGGTGCTCTCGGCGGACAAGGCCTGCCGAGAGGTGGTTCGCGGCTTCCTCGCCTGGCTGGCCTTCGAGGGGAAGAGGGCCGCCTCGCCCAGGACCGCCGCCTACTGTAAGGCCCGGCGCCGCCTGCGCCTGCGCGGCCTCCAGGGGGTTCACGGCCAGGTGTGCCGAGCGCTCCAGGCGACCCCGCCCAAGCCGCGCGACCTGTGGCTCGGCCGCCGCGTGAAGGTGGCCGACGGCTCCGCACTCTCCATGCCCGACACGGCCGCAAATCAGCGGATTTACCCACAATCTCCGCGGGCGAAGCCCGGCTGCGGCTTCCCCATCATGCGCATCGTTGCCATCTTCTCCCTGGCCACGGGAGCCCTCCTCGACCTGGCCAAAGGCGCCCTCCGCGTCCACGAGCGGACCCTCTTTCGCAAGCTCTGGCATCTCCTGGAGCCGGGCGACGTGCTACTGGCCGACTGCGGCTTCCCCAGCTACGCCGACTTCTACTGCCTCTCCCAGCGCGGGGTGGACTGCGTCATGGGCAACCACCCGCGCCGCTCCGTCGGCCTCACGGTGCTGCGCACCTTCAGCAAGGGCGACCGCTTGCTCGCCTGGCACAAGACCGGCTCGTGCCCCGACTGGCTCTCCCACGCCGACTGGGCCGCCATGCCCGACCGCCTGCCCGTGCGCGAGATCCGCTTCAGCGTGGACGTCCCCGGCTTCCGCACCAGCAGCATCACCATCGCCACCACGCTCCTCGACCCCGAAGCCTATCCCAAGGACGCCTTCGCAGACCTCTACCGCCGCCGCTGGATGGCCGAACTCTACCTCCGCGACATCAAGACCAGCCTCGGCATGGACATCCTGCGCTGCAAGACCCCGGCCATGGTCCACCGGGAACTCCTCATGTTCCAGATCGCCTACAACCTCGTTCGGGGCCTCATGGTCCAAGCCGCGGCCACCGCGGGGATCCCAACCTACCGCATCAGCTTCAAGGGCTCCGTCGCCACGGTCCGGCAGTGGGCGCCCGTCTTTGTTGCCAGTGCTCCCAGCCAGCGCAAGACCAAACGCCTCTTCCGAACTCTCCTCTCTGTTCTCGCCCGAGACCCCGTCCCCAACCGCCCCAACCGCAACGAACCCCGAGCACGCAAACGCCGCCCCAAGAACTACCAACTCCTCAACAAACCCCGTCGCCTCTTCAAGGAGATCCAGCACCGCAACCGATACCGAAAAGCCTTATGTTAGTGCCATTCGGGACACCTCCTCGTCGTCTTCCCGCACACAGATCCCCTCCTCGGCTGGCGCGTAGGAGTCGGTCACGCCGGGGCGCTGGGGCGGGTTCTTGCGCTCGCGCATCGCGGGGAGCACCCAGGCCAGGTGCGAACGCCAGCCGGAGGCCGCTGCCACGGCCGCCCTGGTGCCCAGGCGGAGGCACAGGTCGCCCTTGCCTGGCCCCTTGACGAGCGCCTTCGGCGGCGCCTCTTCAGCCTTCTTCTCCTTCTCGCCGCCCTCTTCCTCGGGCGGCTGCTCCTCAGCTTCGTAGCGACGCAGGAAGTCCATCACCTCGTCCATCGTCCAGCCCTGGGCGACAACGCCGCTGAAGTCGTGCACGGCGATGGCCAGGGGCGCTGGCTGCTCGGGCTCCTCCGAGCCCTCCGAAGGGCGAAAGACGATGAGGTCGCTGGCGACGAAGTAGGAGAGGTTCGCGGCCCGGTTCACCCAGTCGAGAGCGTCCTTGAAGCGCGTGTCGTTGGCCTTGATGGTGAGCGGTAGCTCTGGCGACACGGTTCCCGCTCGGAGAAGGATGTTGGTCTTGCGAAGCTTGGCGAGGCGTTCGAGCACCTTCTGAAGGGGCGCGTCGGTGAGGTCGAGGGTGGTCTGCTCCTCCATCTTCTTCTGCGCCCATTCGGGCCACTCGCGGCCCGATTCGAATAACTGCCGGCCTCTTGAGGCCGAAGGAGCGCGCGTGCCGAGGTTGACGGAGCCGTTTCGCGGCACCGCTCGGATGGCGTCCAGAAGCTTGGCCACCAGTTTGTGGTCGGCCTCGGGCGCGGCCACGGCGAGGCGGGCGTCGCCTGCGAGCGTCACCCGAGCCCCGCAGGTTCCCGACGGCGGGCCGAGGACTTTCTGGATGAGGGCCTGAAGGCCGGCGGCCTCCTTCGGCTCGCGGGCGGCCTGGGTGAGGTCGTATTCACGCCGCGGGAACCGCTGGAGCTCCCAGACCTTCTCCCGTGGGGCGACGACTATGCTCCCGCCGTGGAGCGTCCACGCCCTGTCAATCAGCTCGCAGATGAGGTCGAGGGCTGCCCGGCCGGGCAGCGTGTGGGTCCAGAGCCACACCGAGCGGGTCTCTGGGAAGGGCTTCTGGACCTCGATCTTGCATTCGAGCGCGTCGGTCAGCTCGCGGAAGAGCTCATCCCACGGCAGGCCGCGGAGGGTCAGGGAGGCGGGCTTGTCAAGCTTCTTCAGAATCTCTGCCTGCCCCGCCGGTGCCTCGCCCCCGGGGGCAGCGCGTCCGAAGCTGACGAGCGCCAGCGAGACGAGCCAGCCGAATCGCCGTGTGTTAGCCATGCGACCACCTTCCGCCAGCTCGGACTACTTCCGGGGGGGCAGTGTCTCAGCAGGAAGCCGAGCGGAGATGGCAGCGAAGACCTCGTGCGCCACTGCCAGCGCGGCTCTTGCGTCGTTGAGGTCGGCAACGTCCAACGCCCCCGGGTAGCGGAACTTCGAGGCATACTCGGTTAGGGGAACGGCATGGTCCACCAGCTTCTTCAGAGCGGGGTCCACGCGCAGGGCCATCTCACCCAGCTCCTCAATGGCGTGCGTCTTTCGGAACGGCTTGTCGTGCCACGTGAGGAAAGCCTTGAGCAACTTCTCGACGGCTTGCTGTGCGTGGAAGAAGACATCCTCAACGACGGGCGGCGACGCAGCCAAGTCGGCCTCCGCGCCCCGGAAGTCCACCAGCGCCTTCTCAATCCAAGAGCGGGTATCCGCAACGAGAACCGGGTCATGCGGCATAGAGGAGCTTCCCTTCCCTCACAATCGTGGCGGGCAACGAGGCCCGAAGGTGTAAGCGGGAGTCGAAGGCGGCTCGGGTCCACACCAACACGTCGGCGGCGACACCGGTGCCGCGAAGGGCCTGATAGGCGAGCCGGGCCTGCCGCTGCTCCCTAGGCGAGGAGTCAGGCACCACGACCAGGAGATCGTAGTCGCTGTCGGGCCCCCCCTCGCCCCGCGCCCGCGAGCCGAAGAGGTATACCGCGTCGGGGCTGAACGTGGCGACAAGGCGATTGACGATCTCGTTAAGGACAGGGTCCGAGGTCCTCGGAGTCTTCATCGCTAGTTCCTGACCTTTGGCATGCGCTCCGCCAGGATGCCGACGGTCGTGCAGGCACTGAGCTTGCCTAGTCGGGCGTCCTCCACAATCCCGCGGGCCTCGGCATGCCTTGCATCGGCCTTCATCAGCGCGGCGATAAAGACGCCGGCATCGAAAACGGTCAGTTGGTCACTGCTCATATATTGCTTCTTCCCAGCCGCCGGGGACAAAGCCCTCAAGCTCGGGCAAGGGTCTCAGCCGCGGCAACGGCTGGATTGCGACGCCATCGCCCTCTGGCAACTGAACCGTGAGTACCTCTCGATGGGCAGCGACCTCTCTCAAGAGGTCCTCGACGCTGCGCCCCTTCACGTCTTCCAAAGCCACTGCTCGTGTGGTCATGTCGGTTCCCTCGATCTGTTCCCACCACCTGGCTGCATTATACTGCAACGGGATGGGGGGACTCAAGCTGCCGGCGCGCACAGGCTACGGCAGGAAGGCTCGGTGCCAGAGCTCGAGGTTGAGGAGAGCCCAGAGGCGGTCGGAGTGGTCGGCGAGGGATGATTGGTGCTCCTCGACGAGGCGGCGGACGGCCTCGGGGCGGAAGTGGCCGCGCCCGAGCGATTCGGGGGAGAGGAGGACGCCGCGAAGGTAGTCGCTCAACTCGCGGCGCAGCCAGTGGGCGATGGGGACGCCGAAGCCCATCTTGCCCCTGGTGCGAATCTCGGGCGGCAGGAGGTCGGCGAAGGCGGAGCGCAGAAAGGTCTTGGTCGCAGCGCCCCACCTGCCCATCTTCAGCCGGGTCGGCAGCGAGAGGCCAAAGGAGATCACCTCGTGGTCGAGGAAGGGGCAGCGGACCTCCAGGGAGTTCGCCATGCTCGCGATGTCCACCTTCGTCAGGATGTCGTTCGGCAGGTAGGTGGCGGCGTCCACGCGGCTGGCCGCGGCCGCGGCATCGAGGTCGGGCACCTTGCCGAACTCGGAGGCGAGGTAACGTGTGGCCAGGTCCGGCAGCATTTCGGATTTCGGATTTCGGATTCCGGATTTCAATCCGCACTCTCGCAGGCGTCCGGCGAAGTCGGCGGTGTAGAGGTCCGGCTTATCCGAGGGCTTGAAGTAGGACATCCAGTCCACGTAGCGCTCGATGGGCGTGAGGCCGAGGGCGTCCACGAAGCGGCGGAGGCGGCGGCGAAGGGTCTTCGGCTCAGCGGTCGAAAAGCCCCCGGCCAGGCACCTGGCTATCGCCCTGAGCGTGCCGCGGATGGGGCGGGGCAGGGAGTCGAAGGCGGCGGTGACGCGCAGCGCCGCATAGCGCTCGTAGCCCCCAAAGCCCTCGTCCCCGCCGTCGCCTGAGAGCGCCACGGTGACGTGCTCGCGGGTCTTCTGCGAGAGGTAGTAGGTCGGGATCGCCGAGGAGTCGGCGAACGGCTCGCCGTAGTGGCGGACGAGGAGCGGCAGTATCTCGATGGCCTTGGGCTCGACGACGAACTCGCGGTGCTGGGTCTTGAACGCCGCTGCCGCGATGCGCGCGTAGCGCAGCTCGTCGTACTTCGGCTCCCCGAAGCCGATGGAGAAGGTCCTGACCGGCTCGCGCATGTGACGTGCCATGAGGCCGACGACGATGGAGGAGTCAATCCCGCCGCTGAGGAATGCGCCGAGCGGCACGTCGCTCTCAAGGCGCATCTTCACCGCCGCGTCGAGCATCTCACGCAGGTCGCGGGCCGGAAGGCGGGCGTCGCGGTCGGCGGCCAGCTCGGTCGGCAGGTCCCAATAGCGCTCGAGCCGCGTGCCCTCCCGCGACGCCACGAGGTAGTGGGCGGGGGGGAGCTTGCGGATGCCATCGTAGATGGTCAGCGGGGCAGGGACGTATTGGTAGGTGAGATAGAGGTCGAGGGCCTGGGGCGAAAGGGCGCGCGGGACGCCTGGCGCCGCCAGGAGCGCCTGAAGCTCGGAGGCGAACGCGAGCCGCGAGCCGTCGTCGTGGTAGACGAGCGGCTTCTTGCCCAGGCGGTCACGGGCCAGGAGGAGCTGCCCCTCTTGACGCCCGTCCCAGATGGCGAAGGCGAACATCCCGCGCAGGCGCTCGACCGCCCGCTCGCCGAGCTCCTCGTAGAGGTGGACGATGGCCTCGCTATCCGTGCGGGTGCGGAAGCGGTGGCCCTTGGCGAGAAGCTCTTCGCGGAGCGCCCGGAAGTTGTAGATTTCGCCGTTGAAGACGAGCCAGACCGAGCCGTCCTCGTTGGGCATCGGCTGGTGGCCGCCCAGCACGTCAATGATCGAGAGGCGAGCCATGCCGAGGCCGGCGTTGGGGGGATTGCTGATTGCTGATTGCTGATTGCTGATTGGAAGCCGATCTTCGCTCGGCGGGGTGGCTGGGTCGCCGCGCAGGAAGGTGCCGGCGTCGTCCGGCCCGCGGTGGCGCATGCGCGCGATCATCGCGCGAAGGGTCTCGCGGGAGACGCCGGCGGCTGGGTCGCGATGGTAGATGCCGCAGATGCCGCACATAAGCTGCGAGCCGCGAGCGGCGAGCGGCGAGCCGAAACGCAGCAGGATTCAGCGGCTTCCGATGAAGCTCGTGGCTCGCGGCTCGAAGCTCGTGGCTCTCCTCAATCCCTTGGTTCCCACGGCAGACGCGCCCGCCCCTGTTCGCCGCCCTTGGCCTCTTTGCGTCGTGCCTCCTCCTTCATCCGCTCGAAGGCGAGGAGCCGGCGGACCAACACCACCACCATCACGACGAGCATTGCGAAGCACAGGCCACGCCAGACCGTCCCTTTCAGGTTCAGGACGTATGCGGGCCACAGCGACGCAAGGGCGCCCAGGATCGCCAGCGTCTCCCACAGCGGAAAGCGTCGTGACGGCGGTCCTTCGCTCACGGTCGGCCTGCTCCACAGAGGTTCAACGCCCTACCGAGTATACCGCCTCAGCCCACGCCCCGCAAGGCTCTGTTGACATCGCCCCGCCCAATGCCATAATGTGGCGATAGGGGGATCGTATGGGTGAGCACGGAGGAGAAGGCGTGGGACAGGAAGCGGAGCTTGGCGCGGCGCCCGAGCTGAGCGAGAAGGTGCGGCGCGGGAGGCGGCACCTTCACGTGGCGATGGTCTATAATGCGGACCGCGCGTGCGCGCCCGAGCGCCCCGAGGACCGCGGGAGCACGGCAGACCTGCGCCTGATGGTGCGCCGCATGGCGCGCGTCCTGCGGAGCGTCGGCTACCGCGTCTCAGTGCTCCCCCTGGCGCGCGACCTGTTCGCCTTCCAGCGCAGGCTGCGGCGCCTCAGCCCCGACGTTGTGTTCAACCAGTACGACGACGTGGTTCACGGCGCCCTCCACGAGATGCGGCTCCCCGCCATCGTGCGGATGATGGGCTTCCCAGTGACCGGCTCGCCCGCGCTGGCCATCGGGCTGACCCGCTACAAGTATATGGCCGCCGGGCTCCTCCAGGGCGTGGGCATCCGCATCCCGCACTGCACGGAAATCCTCGAGAGGGTGGGCGACGTTGGCCGCCGCCGCTGGCCCTTCCCACTCATCGTCCAAGCCAGCCAGGAGCACGCAAGCATCGGCATTGACCGCGACTCGGTGGTGCGGTCCAAGAAGGCCCTGCGGGCCAAAGTGCGGCAAATCCTTCAGGACTACCACCAGCCCGTCCTCGTCCAGGGCTTCCTCCCCGGCCGTGAGTTCAACGTCGGCATCCTGGGCGGCAGGCGGCTTCGCGTGCTCCCGCTAGCCGAGGTGGACTACACGCAGCTCCCCGATGGCATCCCGCGCATCCTCACCTATGCCGCCAAGTGGCTCGAGGGTGCCGAGGAGTACGGGAAGACCTCAGTCACCTGCCCCGCCGTCGTCGAGCCCGAGCTGGCCCGCGAGGTCAGCTCGCTCGCCCTGCGCGCCTTCCGCGCCGTGGGCGCCTGGGGCTATGGGCGGGTGGACGTTCGCTGCGACGCCGAGGGCCGCCCGTGCGTCCTGGAGGTCAACTGCAATGCCTGCCTTGAGGAGGGCCACGGGCTGCCGCGCCAGGCCGAGCGAGCCGGCATCTCCTACCCGCGCCTCCTCCAGTTGGTCGTCAAGGCCGCCTTCGAAGGCCCCCCCTTCGACCTCGACATCCCGATGGTTTGACACTATCCCATGAGTCTGCCGGTGTAGGCGAACTCCATGGCGAGGCCGGTGGCCATGGCGGCCACGTCCATCAGCTTGCGGCTGATTTCGCGGCGGCGGAAGGCGAGGTGGAGGGCGTCGGCACGGTCTTCGAGCTTCTCGAGGATCGTGCGGGCCTCGTCGCCGGTGAGGGCGGACCAGCGGACCATGCGCTCGATGAGACCGTCGTGGTGCCTGCGGAGGAGCTGGCTGGCGGGGAGCGCGGCGTTGCCGCGGAGCGCGGGGAAGACGGCGCGGAGGCGGTCGTCCACGTAGCCCTGGGCCGCGGCGCGGAAGTGCTCGGCACGCTGGCCGTAGTGCTCGGCGAGGAGCACGTCCATTTCCTCGACGGGGCGGTAGAGCTTGCCGCCGGTCCGGGCCGGCTCCTCCTTGCGGATGCGCTGCATCAGGGCGTCAACGTATCGCAGCTTGGCGAGGGCGGGCCAGGCGCGATAGCGGCGCCGCCAGGCCGCGCGGGGGGTGAGCCAGACCGCAAACGTCTCCGCGAAATCCTCGTCGGGGTGCTTCTGGGCATACGTCCGCCCGTATGGCCTTGAGAAGATGTGGCGGACGAATTGGCGGCTCGACGGCTCGGGCTGGAACGACTCGCGGTAGGCCTGCGAGAAGCGTCCGAACGCCTCCGCCCACCCCGCCTGCTCCCACAGCCTGTAGGCGTAGTTCACCGCGTGGCCCGCCTCGTGACGCACCAGCATCATCACCATCTGGTCGTCTTCGATCTCGCCGGTCTGCTCCTCCTCGATGCGGGTGAGCCGCTTGTCCGCAAGGTAGAAGGGCACGCCGATGACGGGGACGCGGTCCGGACACCCCCAACTGTCCGTGAGGTAGAAGTCTGGGCGGAAGGCGAGCCCCTTGGCGGCGAACTCGCGGCGGAGGCGGCGCGTGAAGGGCTCTACCGGCGAACCCTCAATGGCCAGGCCCAGGTCGCACACCCGGGTGTTGAGGAGCTCGCAGCGAACGGTCTCCCAAGCGTTGAACGGCGACGGTCTCCGTGGTGCAGCCATGGTATGCAGCCTCGCGCGGGGGATTGGGGCGTTGCGGACGCCTTGCGGCGCCCGAAAGCCTCTGGCTCCCTCGCGTTGATATTTGGGTGACGGCGGAACACGGCCCAATTCCCAGAACGGCTCGTTCGTAGTGCGGCCTTCAGGCCGTATCCCGGTAGCGCCGCCGTCCCGGCGGCAGATGGCCAGCGCGACGCTGGCGTTACGGCACGGGCTGAAGCCCGCACTACGAACCCACCCGTACTTTCAGGCGCTCTAAGTATACGCCTGAGGCGTGGGAAATTCAAACTCAGGCGCAGTCTTCGGCCTTGAGCGGCTCGAAGGTGGTGCGGAGGTCCTGCGCCTGGCCCGTCGCGGCAGAGCGATAGCTCGACTCGATGATGTCAATCACGTGCCGCGCGTGCTCTGCGCTCGCTATCGAGGGCGTGCCGTCCCTCACCCAGTCCACGAGCTGCATCAGGTCCTCGAAGACGTGTGATTCGCGGAGCTTGGCGTGCTCGCCGACGACGTGGGGCTGGTGGTCGCCTTCGAGCTGGGCGGGCTGGCCGTTGACCTCGGTGCCGATGACGGCGCCCGCGGTGCCGTAGACGTTCGGGTGGAAGCCCTTGGTCACGGAGCCGAAGGCGGCGCCGTACACCACCGCGAAGAGCGAATCGCCGAAGTCCACCAGCGAGAACGTCGTGTCGTCCATGTCGCACTGGATCGTCTGGCCTCGGAACTCCCGCTGCGGGATGGCGAGGCCCGACATCGCCGTGACCCGCTTCGCGGGGCCGAGGATGCCGGTGAGGTTGTGGAGGCAGTAGACGGTGACGTCGTACATCGGCCCGCCGCCCGGCCGCCGGAAGTACCAGGTCGGGTCAACCTGCGTCAGAACGTCGTCCCACTTGCGGAACTCTTCGTTGAGGTGGTAGTTGCCTGGGGAGGTGCCCGTGATGGCCCAGGTGAGCTTGCCGATGTCGCCCTGGAGGATGCGCTTGCGGATGCGGCGGTTGAAGGGCATCAGCATCATGCCAGGGGAGGCGACGAGGCGGACGCCTCTCGCCGCCGCGCGGGCGACCAGGTCGTCGCACTCGGCGACCTTCGTCGCCATCGTCTTGTTGAAGTGCACGTGCTTCCCCGCCTCGATGGCGCCGACGCCCTGCTCGTAGTGGAGCCCGATGGGCGAGCAGAGCGTCACCGCGTCCACCCGCGGGTCGGCCAGGAGCTCCTCATAGCCCTCGTAGGCGGCGGCCACGCCGAAGCGTTCGGCGGCGGCCCGTGCCCGCCCGGGCACGGGGTCGCACACCGCGGCCAGGCGCGCGCGGTCGGCCACGTCGGGCTGCGAGAGGTGCATCAGCGCCCCGCGTATCCCGATCGCCCCTGCGCCAACGACGCCCATCCCGATTGGTTCGCGCATCGCTTGCCCTTTCTGGAATCGTCCTCGTCCCTCGCGAGAGGCAGAATGAAGGTAAGATGATTACGGGTAAAATGATAAGAGAAAGAGAAAAC
>VGYW01000170.1 GCA_016872875.1 Planctomycetota bacterium
GCACGGGACGGATTGGCTGAACGAGGCGACGGCTGAGTGCTACGTTCCGCTGCTCAACGCCTTCAATCGTCTCGCCGACGAGGGCCTGTCGGCAAACGTGACGATGAACATCACGCCGATCCTCCTCGAGCAACTGGCCGACGAGGGGTTCAAGGACGACTTCCTGGCCTACTGCGACCACCGCATCCTCTTCGCCGAGCAGAATGAGAAGGAGTTCCACGACACTGGCCGCCGCCATCTCGAGGGCCTGGCGAAGATGTGGCTGGGCCATTTTGAGGGGGTTCGCAACGACTTCGTCGAGCGCTACGGGAGGAATCTGGTGGGCGCGTTCCGCAGGCTCCAGGACGCCGGGCACATCGAGCTGATGACCTGTTGTGCCACGCACGGCTACCTGCCGCTGCTGGGGCGCGACGAGTGCGTGCAAGCCCAGGTGCGGACCGCGGTTGCGACGTATCGGCGGCGCTTCGGGCGCCCACCGCGCGGCATCTGGCTCCCCGAGTGCGCCTACCGCCCCCGCTACGAATGGCGCTCGCCCCTGGATAAGGATGGGAGGACCCCGCCAACCGAGCGGGCCGGGGTCGAGGAGGTGCTCCACGAGGCTGGCATACGCTACTTCGTGGTGGATTCGCACCTGCTCAAGGGTGGGAAGCCGATTGGGGTGTACCTGGACCGCTTCGAGGCCCTCAAGCGGCTCTGGGGGCAGTTCAGCGAACACTACGTGGCCAGGGCCGAAATCACAGAGCGTTCGCCCCACAGGACTTACATCGTGTGCCCCGACCCTTCGGCGGAGCGGAGCACGGCCATCTTCGTCCGCGATCCAACGTCTGCCCTCCAGGTCTGGAGCGGCGAGCACGGCTATCCGGGGGATGGCTGGTATCTCGACTTCCACAAGAAGCACTACCCCGGCGGCCACAGGTATTGGCGGGTTACGGACTGCAAGGCCGACCTGGGGGACAAGCAGGAGTACGACCCCGGGTGGATTGAGGGCCGCCTGGAATCGCACGCACACCACTTTACTAGCCTCTTGGAACGCATCCTGGACGAGGACAAGCTGGTGGCTCCCGGCCAAGGGGTGGTTTGCGCGCCCTTCGACGCCGAGCTCTTCGGCCACTGGTGGTTCGAAGGGCCGCGGTGGATCGAGAAGATCATCCGCAGGCTCCACGCCTCAAATGCCGTGCGGCCAATAACTTGCAGCGAGTACCTCGCCGAGCAGCCCCCCGCGGGCGTCGTCGCCCTCCCGGAAGGCTCCTGGGGCGAAGGCGGCTTCCACTGGATCTGGCTGAACGACTGGACCGAGTGGACCTGGCGGCACATCTACGAGTGCGAGGATCGCTTCCTCGCCCTCCTGGCCGCACACCGCCACGGGGGCGATGCCACGATGGCCGAGCTTCTGAAGCACTCCGCACGCGAACTGCTCCTCCTTGAGAGTTCCGACTGGCAGTTCCTCATCAGCACCTGGTCGGCCAGGGACTACGGACAGAGCCGTATCTCGGTCCATTACAACGACTTGCGGCGGCTCCTGGACACGGTGGAGGCCTACGCGGCGAACCCAGCCTTGTCGGGCGAGGACAGGAATTTCCTGGCCAAGCTCGCCCAGCGCGACGCCGTGTTCCCGGACCTCGACCTGAACGCTTGGAGTGCCCAGTTGTAAAACGTTGTGAACCGTGAAGCAGCGTCGCCACGTGCGCGACTAAGAGACCGGAGGGGGTGAAGAGGCGCAAGGAGGAAAGTGGAATGGTCACGCGCATTCTGTCGTTCGTGGCGGCATTAGGGTCCCTGCTCGGGCCGGGGGCGTCGTGGGGCGGGGAGCGGCCGCTCTCGGACACGATCCGCGCCGCAGCCGACGCCGTGCGGCCGGCCGTGGTGAGCATTGAGGTGAAAGGGCGACGCGAGGCCGGCCCGCGCGAGCTGCCCGAGTGGCCCTTCGGCCGCGGCAGGCAGGGCGTGCCACGGGAGTGGCGCTTCGAGTGGCAGTGGCCCCCACGCGAGGGCCAGCCGCGCGTTCTCCCATTCCCCTTCGGGGGCGAAGACCTGCCCTTCCTCCAGCAGCTCCCGGCACACAGGCCGGCAGAGGGAAGCGGGCTGATCCTCGAAGTCGAGGGGGACCGCGCCCTTGTGGCGGCCCCGCGGGGTCTCGTGGCCGACGCCGACGCTGTGACGGTGAAACTGTCTGAGGGGCGACAACTCGCGGCGAAGCTGCTCGGAACCGATCAGGCGACCGGGCTTGCCTGCCTGGAAGTCAAAGACCCCAAGCTTGTGGCGGCGAAGGCGGCGAAGCCCGACGCCGTGCAAGTGGGCGACTGGGTGCTCGCGATCGGCGGCCCGGAGGCCGACGGCGCCGTGACCATCGGCATCGTGAGCACAGGCAAGCGCCCAGGCCAGGGCGAGTTGGCGGGCGTCCAGCTCTTCTACGCGGACATCACGCTGACCTCGGGCATGGCAGGCAGCCCGCTCGTGAACCTCAATGGCGAAGTGGTCGGCACGGCCGTCGTCCCACGTCAGATGCGACAGGGCAGGGAGCTGGCGGCATTCGTCCCCTTCGACACGGTCCAGTCCACTGCCCGCGCGCTCGCCAAGGAGGGCAAGGTCCGCCGCGCTTTCCTTGGCATCAGCTTCGAGCCGGTCGACCGGGAAGACCAGAAGCGGCTGGGCATTGACCACGGCGTCCTGGTCACGGCGGTCTATGACGGCTACCCCGCCTCGAAGGCCGGAATGAAGATGAACGACGTGATCCTGGAGTTCGACGGCAGGAAGGTGAATGACCCGAACGCCTTCCAAGCCATGGTCGCTGGGAAGAGGGCCGGCGAACTGGTGACGTTGAAGCTGAACCGAGGCGGCAAGGAGACGATCGTGGAGGTGACACTGGCCGAGGCCCCGCCGGAGGACCAGACTCTCCACGCGCCCGAGGCCCGAGGCAGAGCCTGGGGCGAACCCCAGGAGCTCGTCGGGGAGAAGCTCGACTTTGGGCTCTCCGTCCAGCCTTTGACGCCGGACCTTGCCGCCGCCTTCGGCTTCGAGGGGGACAAGGGGCTCCTGGTGAGCGACGTGGCCCCCGACAGCCCGGCGGCCAAGGCGCGGCCAAACCCAATCGCGCGCGGTGACCTCCTCAAGGAGGTCGCACGCAAGCCCGTCGCCACGGTCGCCGACGCCAAGGCGGCAATCGAGGAGGCGCGGAAGTCCAAAGAGAAAACCGTCCTCATGCTCGTCCGAAGCAAGGACGGCGCGCGATACGTGGTCGTGGACCTCGCGCAATGACAGGAAGGGAAAGTGAGAGGGAAAGGGAAAGTGAAGAACGCCGAGTGATAAGTGGTGAGTGATTGGTGAGAGACCAGGCTGGCTTCTCTTCCCTTTCACTTTCCCTTTCACTTTCCTTTTCACTCATCCCTCTCGCAAGGAAGGAGATTGCCAATGTGGAGAGAGCGTTCGAGGGTGATCCTCGCCCTCCTGATGGGCGTGGTGGTGGGGCTTGGGATTTCGGTGTCGCTCGACAGGGTGCAGGAGCTGCCCGCGGCGCCCAAGATGAGCGAGGAGGAGGTGAACAAGGAGCTCGACGCGCTGGAGCGTCAGTCCCAGGCCCTCGCCGCGCTCGCGGCGAGGGTGAAGCCCGCGGTGGTGACGGTCTACACGATGAAGATCGTGCGGATGAGCGAGCACCCGGAGTTCGACCCGTTCGATTTCCTGTTCCCAGACATGCCGCGCCAGTTCCGCGAGCACCCGCGCGAGTTCCAGAGGCCGGGGCAGGGCTCCGGCGTCATCGTCCGCGTCGAGGGCAAGGCCGGCATCATCCTCACCAACTCGCACGTGGCGAGCGGGCAGGACAAGCTGAAGGTGAAGCTGAGCGACGGGCGCGAGTTCGACGCCAAGCTCCGCGGCTCGGACCCCAAGACCGACATCGCGGTGCTTGAGATCGCCGACGGCAACCTGCCGGCCGTGAAGCTGGGCAACTCGGAGGTCGTGCAGCCGGGCGAGATGTGCCTCGCCATCGGCAGCCCCTTCGGGCTCGAGCAGACCGTGACCGTGGGCCACATCTCAGCGAAGGGGCGCCGCGGCTTCCAGCGCGACAAGTACGAGAACTACATCCAGACCGACGCGGCGATCAACCCCGGCAACTCCGGCGGCCCGCTCATCAACCTCAAGGGCGAGGTCATCGGCATCAACACCATGATCGTCACGCCCAGCGGCGTCTTCTCAGGCGTCGGCCTCTCCATCCCCATCAACATGGCAAAGGCCGTCATGGATGAGCTGCTCGAGAAGGGCAAAGTCACCCGCGCCTGGCTCGGGATCGAGTTCGGCCCCCTCGACAAAGAGGTCGCCGAGGCCCTCAAGCTCGACCACGGCCTCCAGGTCAGCCAGGTCGCGCTGGATGGGCCAGCCGACAAGGGTGGGATCAAGGACGGGGACATCCTGCTGGAGTTCAGCGGGCAGAAGGTGAGCGACACGGAGAAGTTCCGCGAGATCGTGGCCAAGGCCAAGCCGGGCAGCACAGTGGTTGTGAAGGTCATGCGCGGCAAGGAGACATTGAACCTGAAGGTCGCCCTCGGCGAGCAGCCCGAGGACATGTCGGCGTCCATGAGGCCACGCGGCGCGCTCAACCGCCAGCTCGGCCTCACCGTGCAGGACCTCTCCCCCGCCGTTGCCGATGAGCTCGGCCACAAGGGCGAGCGAGGCGTCGTGGTGACGCAGGTGGACCCGGCCGGCCCCGCGGCGAACGCCCGGCCCACGCCAATCGCCCAGGGCGACCTCATCCAGGAGGTCGCGCACCAGCCGACAGAGAACCTTGCCGCCTTCAACAGGGCGCTCGCAAGGGCCGACGCCACCAAGGGCATCCTCCTGCTCGTCCGCAAGCGCGACGGCGGAAAGCACTACGTCGTCCTCAAGCCCCGCGCGCGATAGGAGGGCGAGAGGGACGACGGAGGAGCACGGAGGAGGCGATGCAACGGAGAGCATCGCCTGCGTCGCCGCGCCTGTGGCAACGCTTCCTCTCTGAAGGCGCAACGCGGCGCCACTCAGATCCCCTTCAGGAGCGCCGCGAGGCGGGCGTCCCAGACGAGCTCGCGGACGGCGGCGGCCAACTGGGTGAGCTTGAGGCTCAGACGGGTCCACTCCGCGGCGTCGAGGGACTTGGCGTTGCGCAAGGTGGCCCGGAACGGCTCGGCCTGGGTGCGAACCACGTCGAGGCGGTCGGCGATCTCCTTGCGGAAGTCGGCCGCAAGCTCGTTGCCCGCTCCCGCGGCGATGGCCTCCATCTGGGCGTCAAGCTCCTTGAGCGCCTCGCGGGCCATGGCGAGGTAGGCGCGCCCCGCCTCGCCCTCGCTTGTGAAGATGAGGACCGGCCCGCGGCGTCCCCCCTTGCGGACCTCGGGCGCCAGCTTGCCAAGCATCTCCTCCGTGGGCGAGAGGATGAGGTGCCCGAAGCGGGCAACGTCGTGGAAGTTCCCCATCGTCTGCGGCCAGTTCGACCACTCGCGGTCGCCCCCCGCGTAGCGGTCGCGGCAGACGTTCAGGCCCAGCACCACCCCCGGCTTCGGGGACTCGATGCCGAGGTCCTTCCACGGCACAGCCAGCTCAAGCTCCCAGCCCCTCTCGGCCACCTTCGTCGCCAGCTTCGTCGCGCTGTTCCACGAAGTATCCTCCTTGTGGGCGTCGAAGAAGGAGCCTGCGAGGTTCACGGCGAGCTGATAGTAGTCGCTGTGGCTGTGCGTGGGATCAATGAAGACCTCGATGGTCTCGCCTCGGAAGCAGCCGTGGCTGTCGCGTCCCGCGGCAGCGGGGACCAGTTTCGCGGCGTTCGGCTCGTCGCAGTGGACACCGAGGTAGAGGCAGGCGTCGTCGTAGCCGGCGCGGAACGAGGTCTGGACCTCCATCAGCTTGGGCTTGTTGTAGAGCGTGAAGCCGCTCACCAGCGGCGCCTTCGCCCAGCAGGGGTCGTTGAGCTGCCCGTCAACCGCCGGCGCCGCCTCCAGCCGCGGGCAGGGATACACCTTGATCGGATACTCGTCCGCAAACGCGATCGCGGCGGCAAGAAGGGTCAGGCCCAGCAGGTCGAAGGCAAGCCCTCCTCGTTCCCACGCTCCGCGTGGGAACGCAGGTCTCGGGACGCTCTGCGTCCACTTCCAGCGACGCGGAGCGTCCGCCACTTGCGCTCCCACGCAGAGCGTGGGAGCGAGAGAGCCTCATGCGATTCCAGGTGTACCCTTCTCGTTCCCACGCTCCGCGTGGGAACGCAGGTCTCGGGACGCTCTGCGTGCCATTCCAGCGACGCGGAGCGTCCGCCACTTGCGCTCCCACGCAGAGCGTGGGAGCGAGAGAGCCTCATGCGATTCCAGGTGTACCCTTCTCGTTCCCACGCTCCGCGTGGGAACGCGGGTCTCGGGACGCTCCGCGTCCACTTCCGCCGACGCGGAGCGTCGGCCACTTGCGCTCCCACGCAGAGCGTGGGAGCGAGAGAGGGAAGGCGCGTCGCTTGAATCGCAATCGCGACTGCGGGTCACGTGTTCGTAACGAACCACTTCAGGAGCTGTTCGGCCTCGGCCTGGGTCCTGGTGGAGGTGGAGTAGAAGGCCTTTTCGGGGCGGAGCTGGCGGTGCATGGCCTTGAGCTGGTCGGGCGTGCCCGAGGCCTGGACTGCTTTGCCGCCGGCCTGGACCCGTTTGAGGAGGTCGAGGTGGTCAATGTGGCTGCCGCGGCCGGCGCCGGGAACGTAGGAGAGGGTGTGGAGGCCGCGGCTGGCACACAGGTCGGCGGTGTGGACGACCGCCCCGGGGCCGTCCCAATGATAGAGGGCGTGCCTGGCGATGGCCGCCTCTTCTTCGAGGGCGGGGAGGACCCAGCGGCGGAACATGGCCGGGCTGATCATGCACGAGAAATCGCACTGAAGACAGGTCGCGCCCTCCATCGAGTAGAAGCCGTGGACGTAGCCGAGCTCGTCCATGCGGCCCGCCTCGCGGCAGGCGTCCCAGAGGACGGGGAAGACTGCTCTGGCTTCGGCCATCGCGCGGTCAATGGCCTCGGGCCGCTCGATGCAGTCGAGGCAGAGGCGCTGCGGGCCGCGGAGGGCGGCCAACAGGTCCATGTTGGTGTGCAGGTCGGGCATGGTGAGGAGCATCTTGCCTGCCATGCGCTCGGCGCCGCGGCGGTAGAGCGCCAGGAGCCGCTGCCAGAGGGGGTGGTCTTCGCGGAGGCGGATGGGCGGGGCGGCGTCCCAGTCGTCAATGCAGGGCACCGACCAGTTGGTGTCGGGCGATTCGTCGCTCCATCTGAGCTCCGCTCCGCAGAAGACGGCGATTTCGTCGGGGCCGAAGCTGGCGAAGAAGGCAGGAATGGCCTCGCCGCCGAAGAAGGTGCCCTCGGCGTTTGAGATGGCCGTTGCGACAACGTCGTCGAGGTCGCCGAAGACGTGCTCCTTGTAGCTCCGCGCCTTCGCGGGCGGGAAGCCCTCGCGCGGCGCGGTCACGGCCACCAGCGGGCGGTCAATGATGTCGCCCGCATAGAATGCCTTGAACCGCCTGTCCGCCTCCTCGATGTCGGGCTTGAAGGCCAGGGGTGCGGGGGATGATGCCTGTGTCGCCAAGGTCGTCTCCGTTCTGAAGGGTGTTGTGAAGCAACCACACGGACAGACATGGACAAACACGGACAGGCAGGTATCACCCTCTGGGGCATGTGTCCGTGTCAGTCCGTGTGGGTCCGTGTCATCCGCCCACCCGCACAAGCACTTTCAGTCCAACCTTCTGCTTCATGGTCTCGATCCCGTCGAGTATGCGTTCGAGGGGCACTTCGTGGGTGATCAGCTTATCCGCATCAACAGCCCCGCTTTCCAGCAATCGAAGCGCCTCACGCCCCTGGGCGGCGGTGGAGTCGGAGCAACCGACGACGGAGAGCTGGCCGTAGTGGACCACGCGGCTGTCGAGCGTGATGTCGGAGGCGCCTTTCGGGAGGCTGGCGAAGAGGCTGACGACGCCGCCCTTGGCGGCAAGGTGGACCGATTGCTCCTGGGCCGCGCGGTCGGGGGCGCACACGATGACGCGCTCGGCCCCGCGGCCGCCCGTGAGGGCCCTCACCCGCGCGACGACATCTTCATCCTCCGAGCAGATGACGGCGTCAACGTCGAACTTGCCTGCCAGCTCGCAGCGTGCCTTGGAGCGCTGGACGACGATGACCTTTGCGGCGCCGCGCGCGCGGGTGACCTGGATGTGCATGCAGCCGAGCGGCCCCGCGCCCACCACCACGACGCTCATCCCCTTGCCGACCTGGGCGATCTCCTGGGCATTGACCACACAGCTCAGCGGCTCCGTGAGCGCCGCGGCGCGGCTGGAGAGCTTCTGCGGCACCTTCAGCACGTTGCCCATGCGAATGGCGTGGGCGGCAATCGGGAGCAGCTCGGCGAACGCCCCCTGGTAGGCGGCGCCCACGCACTTGGCCGTGGGGCAGAGGTTGGGCAGGCCGTGCCCGCAAAGGTAGCAGGCCCCGCAGGGCACCGTGGTCGCCATCGTCACGCGGTCGCCCACGCGAAAGCCCCCTGCTTCGCCACTCGCCTCGATCACCGCCCCTACGAACTCGTGGCCGAGGATCGAGCCTGGCGGGAAGCGCGGGTTCTCGGTGAAGAAGAGCTTGTAGTCGGTGCCGCAGATGCCGCAGGCCTCCACGCGGGTGAGGAGTCCGCCGGGCTCGGGGCGGGGGTCGGGCACGTCGCGGAGCTCGAACCGCCCCGGCCCGCCGTAGACAATCGCTCTCATTGCCTTACCCCCAGAGGGGTCGGTCTGGCGAATCGCGAACGCCGGCCGGGATTCTACGCTCCGGCCTCTCGCGGATCAAGGCACAATGCCGCCGGGCCAGCCGTAGTCGGGCGCGCAGGCCTCTACAATCACCCTCCACTCTTCCCCCCAAGGTCGGACGATCGGCGGCGAGCACGGAGGCACCTGGGTGCGATGGCGGATGCACCCGCCACGGATCGCCTCCGCCGAGTTTGCCGCGGCGGGGCGATGGTTGGCCGCCGCGCCGCGCCCATCACAGTTCGGCATCAGCGCCTGTCCACGGTGGGGTACGATATTCAAACATTCTATAGAATGTTTGAACATCGTTCATCCCCCCCCTGACACCTCGTCAGGCGCACCTCCGAACCACGAGTACGATGGTCCTGTAGAATGCTAGGCCATTACACGCGGGATCTCACCCCACAATTCAGTCTCAGTGGTTGCACAGGGCGGGGCGCGATGCTCAAACATTCTATAGAATGTTTGAGCATCGCGCAGACACCCTCGCCCGATGACTCGCCAGCTACGCCGCGCACCGCCAGGTACGGTGGGCCAACATCGTGGAGGAGACTGGACTATCACAGGGCAGGCCGCATGACACGCCCGCTTTGCATGTCAGAGTCGTGTGGTGGGTGATGCTCAAACATTCTATAGAATGTTTGAGCATCACGGAGACGCTCTCGCCCGACGGCTCGCCCGCCGCGCGTGCGGACCACGAGGCACGATGATCTGACATTCCACGAATGTTGGACCATCGTTCAGGCTGCGTCGTGGCTACATGGCGGCCTATTGGTTCCCTGGGGCAGTGAGGATTCTTGCAGCGTGGGACGGTGCTGCGGAGGCGAGGGCACCGGAAGCGACCAGTGGACTCGCTGGCGCGCAGGCGGGCTATTGCACCCCAGGGCCATTGCGGGCTTGACTGAATCCCGGCTTTCTGGATAATAACGGGCTAGCCGCCGTTTGGCCGGGCGAGGGGCATCTTCACAGGTTGCCTTGAGGAGACGCAGGATGCGAGTGATCGTGGTGAAGTCGCCGGAGGAGATGGGTCGGGAGGCGGGCGCCATCGTGGCGGCCGGGATGCGGGCGAAACCGCACTACGTGCTGGGCCTCGCCACCGGCAGCACGCCCATCCCGCTCTACCGCGAGCTGATTCGCCTGAACAAGGAGGAGGACCTGGACTTTTCGACGACGGTGAGCTTCAACCTCGACGAGTACATCGGCATCTCGCCCACCCACGACCAGAGCTACCGCTACTTCATGGACCACGAGCTCTTCAACCACGTGAGCATCGTGAAGGCGAACACCCACGTGCCCGACGGCATGACGGACGACGTGGACACCCACTGCATGGTCTACGAGGCGATGATCGAGGACGTTGGCGGCATTGATTGCCAGGTGCTGGGCATCGGGCGCAACGGCCACATCGGCTTCAACGAGCCCGGCTCCTCGCTCGCCTCGCGCACGCGCGCGGTGGACCTGACGGAGGACACGATCCAGGCGAACGCGCGGTTCTTCGCGAGCGTGGACGACGTGCCGAAGCGCGCCATCACGATGGGCATCGGCACCATACTTGAGTCCGAGAAGATCATCATGCTCGCCACCGGCGCCAACAAGGCCAACGCCGTCACCGCCGCGCTCGAAGGCCCCGTGTCGGTCAAGTGCCCCGCCAGCGCGCTTCAACTGCACCCCGACGTGACCTATGTGGTCACCGAGGACGCGGCGGCGGGCCTGACCCTCAAGTTCCGGCGCTGAGGCGGGCGATTCAATCCCTCGATAGTGGACGGGCCGGTCATGGGAATGGACGTAGCCGAGCGCTTCCGCGCGCTCGCCTCTGAGACCCCGAAGCGAATTGTGTTCCCCGAGGGCGGCGACGTGCGCGTGCTCGAGGCCGCCGCCACCTGCGCCCGCGAGCGGATATGCGAGCCCATCGTCCTGGGCGTCCCCGACGAGTTAGCCGCGGCGGCCAGGCAGGCGGGGATTCACCTCGACGGAGTTGAGGTGCGCAACCCCGCCGAACAGCTCGCCCTGGACCGCTACGCCCGGGCCTACGCGGAGCGGCGGCCCAACGTGGACCCCGCGACCGCGCACCGCGTGCTGCGGCGCACCCTGCTCTTCGGCGCAATGATCGTCGCCACAGGGGACGCCGACGGCCTGGTGGCCGGCGCCACCTGCCCCAGCGCGCGCGTCATCGAGGTCGGCGGCCTCGCCCTCGGGCTTGCGCCCGGCGTGTCCGTGCCCTCGAGCATCTTCGTGATGGTGCTGCCCGACTGCTGGCCCCAGGAGGAGCGCGTGCTGGTCTACGCGGACGCGAGCGTGAACGTGGACCCGACGGCGGAGCAGCTCGCCGAGATCGCCGTGACCACGGCCCGCACCGCCCAGCACACCCTCGGCATGGAGCCCAGGGTCGCGCTCCTCTCCTGCTCCACCAAGGGCAGCGCCGTGCACCCGCGCATCGAGCGGGTGGTGGAGGCCACGAGGCTCGCGCAAGCGAAGGCGCCCGACCTCCTGATTGACGGCGAGCTCCAGGCCGACGCCGCCCTCGTGCCGCGCGTGGCGGCCTACAAGTGCCCGGACAGCGAGCTCGCGGGACGCGCGAACGTGTTGATCTTCCCCGACCTCGACTCGGCGAACATCGCCTACAAGCTCACGCAGTACCACGGGCGGGCCAGGGCCTACGGGCCGCTCCTCCAGGGCTTCGCCAAGCCGATCTCCGACCTCTCGCGCGGCGCAACCGCCGACGACATCGTCACGGTCGCCGCATTCATTGGCGTCTCGGCGCAAGCCGCGCATTGACAGTTTGGACATTCGACTCATTCGACTCATTCGAATCATTCGAATCAATCGACTCATTCGAATTCGTCGACTCAAGCAGAGCAGGCACACAATGAGAATCCTCGTCATCAACTGCGGCTCGTCGTCGGTGAAGTACCAGCTCTTCGACATGGCGAACGAGAGCCTGCTGGCGAAGGGGATCGTGGAGAAGATCGGCGAGGGGGCCTCGGCGGTCAAGCACTCGGCCCGCGGGAGGGATGTCCGCTACGAGGCGGCCATCGCCAACCACGAGGCGGCCTTCGGCCACATCCGCAGGGCGCTCATGGACCCCGCAACGGGCGCAGTTCGCTCCGCGGACGACATTGACGCCATCGGGCACCGCGTGGTCCACGGCGGCGAGACCTTCGTCCAGTCCACCCTCATCAACGCCGAGGTCATCGCCACGCTCGAGGAGTATTCGGCCCTGGCCCCGCTCCACAACCCGCCGAACCTGGTGGGCATCCGCTGCGCGGACAAGGCCTTCCCGGGGAAGCCCCACGTCGCCGTCTTCGACACCGCGTTCCACCAGACGATGCCGCGGCACGCCTTCGTCTACGCCCTGCCCTACGAGCTATACGAGAAGGGCCGCATCCGCCGCTACGGCTTCCACGGCACCTCGCACCGCTTCGTCACGATGCGGGCCGCGCAGTTCCTCGCCATCCCGCTGGAGCGCTTCAACGCCATCACGTGCCACCTGGGCAACGGCTGCTCGATGGCGGCGGTGGCCTGCGGCCGCTCGGTGGACACCACGATGGGCCTCACGCCCCTCGAGGGGCTGGTGATGGGCACGCGGAGCGGCGACCTTGACCCTGCCATCATCTTCCACCTCGCGCGCACCAACGGGTGGGACCTCGATTCGATTGACGCCCTCCTGAACAAGAAGAGCGGCCTGCTGGGGCTGTCGGGCCTCAGCAACGACTGCCGCACCCTTGTGGACGCGGCTCCCACAGATGAGCGAGCGAAGCTGGCTCTCGACGTCTTCTGCTACCGCATCCGCAAGTACATCGGCGCCTATCTCGCCGTGCTCGGCCGCACCGACGCGGTCATCTTCACCGGCGGCATTGGCGAGAACAGCGTCCCGCTCCGCCGTCAAGTCCTCGAAGGGCTCGATACCCTCGGCATCGAGCTCGATCCCGAAGCCAACGAGGGGCGGGCGCGTGTGGCTCAGCCGCCCTCGGCTGAGTCCTCACAGGCGGGGGCGCCTGTGCCACACATCATCAGCAAGCCGGCCTCGCGCGTGCGAGTCCTGGTCGTTCCAACCAATGAGGAGCTGTTGATCGCCAGGGACACCGCGGCGATTGCAGGTGGAGGGTGAGCGGATTAGTGGATGGATAGGTGGATGAATGGATGGGTGGATGAATGGATGAATGAAAGAGGTCCCTTCTCTGGCATTCATCCAATCATCCACCCATCCAACCATCCCCTCCCAGTCTCACGGAGGCCTGGTCTTCAATGCGGCTGATCATCTACGAGGACGACACATTCGGCAATTTCTACCCGCTGACCTACCTGCGGGCCGTCTTCGAGCTGCGGTGCGGGGCGACGACGCTCGCCGAGAAGCTGCGCCGCGTGGCCCCCTGGTGGCCCGTGGCCTACTTCGCGCGCGACGCCCTCGCCACCGTGCTCCGCGAGCGGCTGGACGCCCTCGTGAACGACCCTGCAAGCATCGTGGGCGACGACCTCCTGCTGGTGAACGGCCGCCTGCTGCTGCTCGACGCCGCGCAGTTCCCCGCGGAGGGTGCCGAAGAGACCCTTTCCTGCGGCGGAACCATCGTCGGGGCGCGCGTCCGCAGGGCCACCGCCGAAGCCGCCGCGGCCCAGACCCCCGCTGAGCTCCTCGCCGCCGTGCGTGGCGTCCTCCCCACCCGCGAGCTCAAGGGCACCGTCCTGTCGTTCCTCTGGGAGCTCATCCACCACAATCCGGCGGCCATCGTGGCCGACTTCAAGGCCGCGGGCAAGGCCGGCATCGTCGGCACCTTCTCCGACCACGCAGCAGTCTGGGGCAGCAAGGAGCAGGTCTACGTGGCCCCCACCGCGGAGGTCCAGCCCTTCGTCTGCATAGACACCACCCACGGCCCAGTGACCATTGATGAGGGAGCAGTGATCAACCCGCACACGCGGATCGAGGGGCCGGGCTACATCGGGCCGGGCACCATGATCGTCGGCGGCAAGATACGCGAGGGCTGCTCCATCGGGCCGGTCTGCCGCGTCGGCGGCGAGGTCGAGGAGTCCATCATCCACGGCTACTCGAACAAGTACCACGACGGCTTCCTCGGCCACGCCTACGTCTGCGAGTGGGTCAACCTCGGCGCACTCACCACCAACAGCGACCTCAAGAACGACTACTCGACCGTCCAGGTCTACCTCAACGGCGAGCTGGTGGACACGGGCGACACGAAGGTGGGCTGCTTCATCGGCGACCACACGAAGACCAGCATCGGCACCATCATCAACACCGGCACCGTCGTCGGCGTCATGTGCAACGTCATGGCCTCGGGCGGCGTCACGCCGAAGTTCATCCCCTCCTTCACGATGTTCCTGGACAACAAGATGTACAACATCGCCTTCCGGAACACGCTCGAGACGGCGCGGAAGGCGATGAGCCGGCGGAAGCGCGAGCTTAGCGAGGCGGACGTGGCGCTCCTGGAGGCGGCGCTCAAGCTCACCAAGCCGGAACGCGACGAGCTGGTCCGCCGCTCCCGCAAGATGCTCGCCCGCGAGCGTGGCCTGAGCGAATGAAACCCAGATTCCAGATTCCACATTCCAGATTCAAGACAGAAGAAGAGGAGAAGAAGATGAGCGATGTGGCGGAGCGAGTGAGGAAGGTCACGGCCAGACTGCTCAAGGTTGACGCGGCGGACGTCAAGCCCGAGTCGCACTTCGTCCGCGACCTCGGCGCCGAGTCCATTCAGAGCATCGAGCTCGTCGCCGCCTTCGAGGAGGAGTTCGACATCGAGATGGACCAGGACGAGGCGCTGGCCGTGCAAACGGTGGGCGACGCGGTGCGGTTCATCGAGAAGGTCATTGCCCAGCAGCGCGCCTGAAGGCCTTCCGCCGCGCTGCGGTAACCAGTCGGTTGCCTCATCGTAATCGTCCCTCGTCCTCGTCCTTCGCCCTCGATTCTCCTGGCATAGGGGGAGAAGAGTCGAGGACGAGGGACGAGGACGAGGACGAGGATGATTGGACAAGGATCAGGGCAACACAACCGCCGGGGGCCATGCTTGAGTTAGAGGGAGCGGCAGAGGAGCACCAGTCCGACCCCTGCGGCGATGAGAAGGAAGACCAGGACGACGATGAGGGGCCACTTCCTCCGCCGCGCCGCTGGGAGTGTCGTGCGGCCGTCCAGGAAGTCCAGCAGCTCGCGGACGCTTCGGAAGCGCGCCCTCGGATTCTTCGCCATCATCCGGTGGACGGCGGCCCGCAGCACGGGGGGAAGGTGCGGGGCCACCAGGTCCAGCGATGGCGGCTCGTGCTCCAGTTGCTTCATGAGCACCTGGGCGAGCGTGGGCGCGTCGAACGGGCATCGCCCAGTCGCAAGGTGGTAGAAGGTCACGCCCAGCGAATAGATGTCGCTGAGGGCATCCGCCTCCTCCCCCATCGCGACCTCCGGCGACACGTATTCCGGCGTGCCGATGACCCGGCCGGTGGCCGTCACGCTCACGTCCACGCCGGTCCGCTTGGCCAGGCCGAAGTCGGCCACCTTCACCATGCCGTTGGGCATGAGAAGGATGTTGGACGGCTTGACGTCGCGGTGGATGATGTCGAGGTCGTGTGCGGCGGCGAGCGCGGAGGCCGTCTGCCGGAGCACGCCCATCAACAGGTCGGGTCGGAGCACCCGCTCGCGTCGAAGGAGGGCGCTGAGCGACTCGCCCTGGACGTATTCCATGGCGATGAAGTGGTGCCCCTTGTCGTGGCCCACCTCGATCACGCGGATCACGTTGGGGTGGTTGATGGCGCTGGCGCCGCGCGACTCGCGCGCGAAGCGCTCGAGCGAGCTCGCCTTACGCGCGAGGTCCTGGGGCAGTATCTTGACGGCGAACACGGCGTCGGTCGCCAGGTGACGCGCCCTGTAGACGACCCCCATCGAGCCCCGGCCAATCACGTCCTGAAGTTCGTACATCCCGAGCGTCTGGCCCACCAGTGGGTCGCGTTCGCGCGGCGGCGGCTCGGGCGGGCGCGGCGCCGGCGGCGGCGGCGGCTGGGGTGGGCGCGGCGCCGGCGGTGGTTCTGGCGGACGCGCGGCGGGCGGCGCCTCGCTCGGCCTCATGCGCAGCTTCGCCCCGCACCCCGGGCAGACCACCTCCGTGCCGTCGGTGGGCATGTGGGCGAGCAAACACTGGCACCTTGGGCACTTCGCAACGCGCTGCGCCACGCCAGAGCTCTCTCAGAAGGCTTGAGCGTGGATTATAGGCCCCAGGCATCGCGCTGTCAAGCACCACGCGCGACATGGAGCGGCCCGTGATACCTGCTATGGGCCACGGCCCTTGGCGGGTCAGGCGAAGAGGGCTTCGACGAAGGTGTCGGGGTCGAAGGGCTGGATGTCGGTCGGCTTCTCGCCGATGCCGATGAACTTGACGGGGATGCCGAGCTGGTCCTTGACGGCGACGACGATGCCGCCCTTGGCCGTGCCGTCGAGCTTGGCGAGGAAGATGCCCGTGACTCTGATGGCGGCCTGGAACTGCCTGGCCTGCGAGATGGCGTTCTGGCCCGTGGTGGCGTCGAGGACCAGGATGACTTCGTGGGGCGCGCCGGGGACCTTCTTCTCGATGACGCGGCGGATTTTCTCGAGCTCCTTCATCAGGTTGGCCTGGGTGTGCAGGCGGCCGGCGGTGTCCACGATCAACACGTCGGTGCCGCGGGCGAGGGCGGCGTCGCAGGCGTCGTAGGCCACTGCCCCCGGGTCGCCGCCACGCTGGTGGCGCACGATGTCC
>VGYW01000171.1 GCA_016872875.1 Planctomycetota bacterium
GAGGAGGGCGCAGGCGCCGAGGGCCGCGAGGAGCAACCCTACCACTATCGCGGCGATGCGCTTCACAGAACGGCTATCCTTCTCCGATCGTCCTCGTCCCTCGTCCCTCGTCCTCGATTCGGATCGAGTGAATCGAGTGAATCGAGTGAATCGAGGGGAATCGAGGACGAGGACGATTCAGGGGATCACACGTACTCCCAGTCCCTCAGCCATTCGTAGCCTGGGGGCAGATTGGCCCAGGCGTGCTGCATGCGATCGTGGAGGAGGCCGCGCTCGGCCTGGGTGAGGGCCTTGCCCTCCTTGCGCTCCTTGACGGCGAGGGCCACGTTGTCCACCTGGTGGGTGGTGATCATGCCCGGGATAGGGGCGGTGAGGGCGGGGTTTTCGAGGAGCTTTCGGATGGCGAGGCGGCCGGTCTTGTCGTCGTCCTCGGCGTCGGGGCCGGCGGGGGCGCCGCGGCCCTTGAAGAGCGAGCCGCTGGCGAAGGGCTTGATGCCGAAGTAGCCGACGCCGTACTCCTTCATCGTGTCGAACATGCTGTCGGTCGGGGCCTTCTTGGTCTCGGGGGTGCAGGGGGTGACGACGATGTCGACGATCTTGGGATAGGTCTTGATCATCCACTGGATGTGCGGTCGGTCGTGGGAGGAGAAGCCGGCGAAGCGGACCTTGCCCTGCTTCCTGGCGGTCTCGAGGGCGTTCATCATCTCGTCGACGTGGGGGTTGGGGTGGCGGCCGCTGCCCTCGTGCATGGTGATGCGCCAGAGGTCGGCGTGGTCGAGCTCGGCGTCCTTGAGGCCCCAGTCGAGGACGTCGAGGAGCTTCTTGGCCGTGGGGTCCTTCATGCTGCGCATCTCGCGCTGGTACCAGGAGCAGGCGAGGTGCATCTTGTCGCGTCGGCCCTTGATGGCGCGGGCGTGGCACCTGACCTCCTCGACGGTGCAGGCGTCAATCCAGTTCATGCCGACCTCGATCATGCGGCTGACGATGTCGGTGCGGTTCTTGGTGAGGGCGGGGTCGTCGGCGTGGACGCCCCAGATGCCGCCGGTCTTGAAGCCGGGGGGGAGGACTTTCTCGATCTGCTTGTAGTGTCCGCCGAGCGCGACGGCGGAGACCATGAGGCCGGTCTTGCCGCAGCGGCGGTATTCCATGTTCTCGTTGTAGTTGACGATTTTCGACTTGTCCACCTCGGGCGGCTTGGCCTCGCCCGCGGTGGCGGCGGCGGCTCCCACGGCCGCGGCGGCCGCCGTGGTGTCGCGCACGAACTCACGCCTCGTCATCTCGTTCCCTTGCATGGCGGACTCCTTTGCGCCTTTGGGCGAGCGTTCCACACCGTCTGCCATTGTAGGCAGGGGAAGGCTGCTCGTCAAGCGCATTTCTCAGGTTGCCAGTTCGACCCGTTCGCCGGTCTCAGCGCTCTCGTAGGCGGCCTCGCAGATTTCGAGCACCTTGAGCGCGTCGCGGCCAGTGCACGCGAAGTCGCGGCCCTCGACAAGGCTGGTCACCATGTCGCGGAAGAAGTGGACCGCCAGTTGCGTGCCGCAATAGGCTTTGGGCTCGGGAACGTCCTGGTACTGAATCGTCCGTTCGGGGCAACGGGCCATCTCGCCGTGGAGGGAGCGGACGCGGAGCGTGGGGTTGAGGCCGATGGTGGGGGTCCAGAGGGCGTCGCCCTCGCTCCCCCAGAGGCCGAAGGAGCTGTCGTAGCTGTCGCGGAAGCCCTTCGGGATAACGTAGGCGCAATGGAGCGTGCCCACGATGCCGTCCTGGAACTGGAGCGAGACGCTCGCGACGTCCTCCACGTCGCTGGCCGAGGTGGTGAGGCGCGAGGTGATGGCGGAGACGGCCTCGACCTCGCGCTGGAGGATGAAGCGGGCGATGTCAATGTAGTGGCAGCCAAGCCAGAGGAGGATTCCGCCGCCGGCCTTGTCCTTCTCGAAGAGCCAGGCGAACTGTTCGTCGGCGAGGCGGACCTCGGCGGAGGTGGTGACGATGCGCATGTCGAAGCAGAAGGGCCGCCCGAACATCCCCGCGGCCACCCACGCGCGGAGTTGCCGCGCGACGGGGCTGTAGCGCCACATGTAGCCCGTGGCCATCTTGACCTGGTGCATCTCGCAGGCGTCGAGGATGCGCCGCAGGCTGTCGGCGGAGCGGGCACAGTGCTTGTCGAGGACGAACGGCACGCTGTTCTCGGCGCACCGCAGCGCGGGGTCCTCCGCCTCGTCGGCCCGCAGCATGATGAAGCAGAGCTGCGGCCGCTCCGCATAGAGCATGTCCTCGTATGTGTTGTAGACGTAATCGCAGCCCGACTTCTCGATTCGCGCGGGGTCCGTCTCCACCAGAGCTATCCGCCCCACCGTCTCTGGCATCAGCTTCAGCGTCTCAAGGAACATGAATGAGTGGGGGGAGGTCGTGCCGATGAAGCCGATTCTCAATGGTTCCATGTCCAGCTCCGGTCGGTTTGGGATGATGCGTGACCCGTGACGCGTGACGCGTGACCAGAGAAGAACAGAGGAGCTTCTCTCTTATGGTCACGCGTCACGGGTCACGCGTCACGAATCACCTCTCAGGAAAGCGCAAGGTCTTGACCCACGCCACCCATTCCCCCTCCAGCTCCGCCAGGGATTTCCCGGTCACGGCGGCCAGGGTGTTCGCGCCCGTGGGGTCCTTCTTCACGCCGTCGTGGAACTGCTTGTAGAAGCGGGCGAGGAGGCCCTTGTGCTGGAGGTAGAGGACCAGGTAGCGTGCCTCGGCGTAGTGGAGGCCCTCGTTGGGGCCGCGGAACTCGGCGTTCGAGGTGGCCACGAGCTTGGCGAGGGGCACGAGGTTGCCCGCCTCGATGGCCTTCTGAAGGCCGGGCAGGCGCCAGTTGACGAAGCCCTTGATGCCGTTGGGGAGCAGTTGGCACTGCTCGTGGAGCGACGATAGGCCCTCCTCGAACCAGGTCGGGCAGTCGGGGAAGTCGGGCTTCAGGAGCGCGTGGGTCATCTCGTGGACGAGCGTGCCCGTCCCCGTCCCCACGTTCATCACCATCGTCTGGTCCCAGGGGCGGAAGTAGCCGAAGTGGCTCACCTGCGTGTCGCCGAAGAGGCGCTTCGCCCCGTCGCGATAGGTCTTGTCGTCCGCGAAGAGCCAGATGACGATGGGATAGTCGGGCTTCTTCGTGAAGTACGACGCCCAGAGCGCGGTTGCGGCGCGGCGAATCGTCTGAGCCATGATGGCATCGAACTGCCCGCGCGGCACGTTGCCCGCGACGATGAAAACGCCATCGCGCTCCACGATGAACCCCGCCCCCGCCTGGTTCCGCACCGCGTCGAGCTTCCTCGCGATCTTCTTCTCGGCATCCTCCCCGGCGAGAGCAGCAGCCGCGCAGCCGAGAAGAAGAACACGGACACACACGGACAGGCACAGACGGGCGGATTCACCCCGCGGAAGCGTTCGTCCGTGTCTGTCCGTGTCTGTCCGTGTCATGCCTCTTCGCCCCGCTACGGTTTCCTCGCTTGCCCGTGGAACGCCTCGAGAAACGGGTCCATCGCCCAGGCATCGCAGCAGGCGGCCTCGGCGGCGGCCTTGCAGCCGCCGAGACACTCGTGCTCGAGCCGGCAGCCCCGGCAGAAGGCCGGCCTGGCGGCCTTGAAGTCACGCATCGCTCGCCCCGCGGCCATCGCCTCGAACGACATCGTGCGGATGTTGCCGAGGATGGACGGCGAATGGTTGCACGGCCGCACATTGCCCTGCGGGTCGAGGGTGTAATACGCCCGCTCGGTGCCTGCGGCGCAGAAGCCGAACGTCAATCGCCGATACCGCGCCGTGTCGAACAGGCACGGCGGCATGGCGATTGAGCAGCTTATCGGAAAGTCGTATTCCTCGCAAATCCGCTCCGCCTCGTCGAGCGCCGCCTGAAGCTCCGCGGGCGTGACCTGGAGGAGCTTGAGGTTTTCGATGCCGCGGCCGCCGGGGTTGAAGCGGTTGAACATCAGGCCGTCCACGCCGAGTGCGATGGCGAGCTCCGCCGTCTCGCGCCAGGTGGGGAGATTGAGCCGCGTCGCGACGAAGACGCCGACGACCCTCTCGCGGCGGAGCTTCAGCTCGGCCACGGCGTTCGTCATTCGGTCGAAGGCCCCCTCCACCCCGCTCATCCTGTCGTGAATCGCCCGCTCGCACGACAGCAGCGGCACCTCGAAGATGCTCACCTTGTCGGGCGTCAGGCGCGCGACCGCCTTCTCATCGAGGAGCGAGGCGTTGGTGATGAAGTTGATCGCAACCCCCCGCCCCGCCAGGAAATCCACGACCCTGTAGACATCGCCCCTCAGCATCGGCTCGCCGCCGCTCAGGGTCACGAGGCTCGCCCCCGTCTCGTCGAGCATCTTGCCCAGCATCGCCAGCGTCTCGCCCGTGGGGAGTTCCCCCATCGGATAGCCCACGGGGTTCTTCCACGCATTGTAGCAATGAAGGCAATCGTGATTGCAGCGCTGGGTGAGCTCGAAGACGAAGGACTCCTGGTGCAACCTGCTTCACCTCAATCTCACTTCGGGCATTGAAAAGCGGCGTCGAGCCGCCGCACTCCGACAGGCTGACGCATTCGTTTGGGACCTTCCGGCGGACCATCGGCCGTGGTGCCAGTCAGCCGCCATCCATTCCCGTGGCCCCGACCGCGCAAGGCGCCCGGGAACAGCGCGGCAGCCCGTTGAGCAGGACGCCGAGGAACGCAATCAGAAGCCATCCCGCGCGTTGGGCCATGTAGCTCTTCTTGAAGACGCTTCTCAGCCGCACGAGGCGGGCGTTCGTAGTGCGGCCTTCAGGCCGTCTCTTATGCCCCCCCGTTCGCGGGGGGATTGAGGGGCGGACGCGGGGCGCGGAGGCCCCGCCCACAGGCCCGGCCCTCCCCGCAAGCGGGGAGGGAGCAGGACACGGGCTGAAGCCCGCACTACAAACCCTATGCGGCCTCTGGGGTCAGTTGACGACGAACGTGGCGCTGCGCTGGGTGCTGGTGCCGGCGCCGGCGATGGAGACGGTGAGCTCGTAGCTGCCCTTCGGGGAGTCTGGCCGCAGGTCAATGGGCACCTGGGTGGTGTAGGTGCCGGGCTGGCGGCTGACGTTGGAGACGAGCTCAGCGACCTTCGTGCCCTGATAAGTGACGACGCGGGTCTCGACGAGGGGGACCTCGGCCTGGTCGTTGGGGGCGAGGACCGCATAGGTGGCCTGGAGGTAGACCTTTCCGCCGGCGGCCACCTGGTTGGGGTCGGCGGCCACGCCCGCGAGGTCCACCCGCGTGCCCTGCTCGGGCGTGTAGTTGGCCGCGCGCTTCGTCTCCTGGGCGCCCTTGTCCCGCGTCTCCATGTAGTGCCCGATGAGGCCGCCGGCGAGTGCGCCGAGGAGCCCGCCGACGACGGCGCCCTTCTTGCCGCGCACCGCGTAGCCGAGCCCGGCGCCCGCGGCGGCGCCGATGCCTGCTCCGATGAGGGTCTTCTGGTGTTGCTCGATCCACCCGCAGCCCTGGAGCAGCAGGCCCGCGCAGCACACCAATGCCACAGGCTTGGCCAGTCTACGCATCGTCGCACCTCCTGTCTGGTTGTGGCCCGCGATCATCGCTCACAACGGCTCTATCATGCCACGGATCGCCGGCGAAAGTCAAGTCGTGGGCGATGAGCATGGCCCACCGTCCCGCAGCCCCCCTGCCTCTTGCATCGTCGTCATCGAACTGCAAGGGGGATGGAACCCACGGCTCGACGACGACGACGAGGACGACGACGAGCAAGGGAAGACCGTCACAGCGAGAGGAGGTAGGCCACGAGGTCGTCGAGCTCGTCCTTGGTGAGGTGGGAGGTGCGGCCGTGGCGGTCGCCCTGGTTGAACTTGGTGAGGAGTTCGAGGAGGGTGACGGCTCGGCCGTCGTGGAGGTAGGGGCCGGTGCGGTAGAGCTCGAGGAGGGAGGGGTTGTCGAAGGCCTTGGCGTCGCCGTCGAGGGGGCCGGCGGTGCCGACGTCGTGGCTCTTGAGGTCGGTGTAGAGCTCGCCGGAGTGGCAGGCGGCGCAGAAGGTCTTGGGGCTGCGGAAGACGGCTTCGCCGCGCTTGGCCGCCTCGGTGAGGGTGCCGTCGCGGTTGCGATGGGGGCTGGGGCGCGGGGTGAGGGAGCGGAGGTAGGCGTCAATGGCCTTGGCTTCGTCCTCGACGACTTCGCGGTAGAGGATGAAGCGGAGGCCGGCGCGGACGGCGTGCTCCATGTCCTCGCGGATGCCGAGGGACATCATGGGCGCGGTGCGGTGGACGTTGAGCATGCTCTTGTTGTTCTTCGGGTTGCCCAGGCCGTCGTTGAGGAGGTCCCAGTTCAGCCCGTCCACGCGTGCGTCGGGGTGGCAGGTTCCGCAGCTCATCCAGCGCTGGTAGCAGAGGGCGGCGTCGTTGAAGAGCATCTCGCCGCGGCGGACGGCATCGGGCTCGGCGGGGGCGCCGAGGGGGATGGCGCCCTCCAGGCGGGGGCGGGCGAGGCTGATGACGCCGAGGCTGTCGGAGTAGTAGTTGGCCACGTAGAGGGTCTTCCCACTCGGCTCGAAGGCGAGGCCCATCGGCCCCTTGCCGCCGGAGGTGCAGCGGCGGATGGCGTCGTAGCGCCGCAGGAGGGAGAGCTCGTTCATCAGCTCCGCTGTGGGCGGCGTGTCCCCACGCCGCGGATCGCGGGACGGGGACGTCCCGCCCACGACCTTGGCCAGGCGCTCGTGGAGGCGCGGGAGGTCAATGAGGGCGACCTCGTGGGTGCAGGGGAAGCTCACGGCCAGGGTCGCCGCGTCGGGCGAGAGGACCGCCGCGAAGGGGTCGGCCGAACCCTGGCTCGCCTCGTCCAGCAGCACGGTCGCGTGCCACTTGCGGGACTTGGCGTCCAGGATGCTCAGCGCGCTGTTGTTCACCCAGCCGCGCTCGAGCTGGGTGGGGGGGAGGTTGAAGCGGCCGAGGACGTGAGCGACGTAGACCCACGCGCCGTCGGGCGAGCAGGCGACTTGGCGGACATCGGTTGCCCCCGCGGGGAGCTTGATCGTTGCGAGCGGCTTCAGCTCCTTTGGGTCGAGGACGCTCACCATCGCGGCGTTCTCGGGGTCGGTGGCTGGGCCGAGTGGGAGCAGGTTGCCCACCCAGAGCGCCGCGCCGTCGGGCGAGGGCGCGCAGAACATCGGCTCGCGCGTGGCGGGGAGTGACTTCAGGAGCTTCTTCGCCGCGGGGTCGAGCACGCCCACCTGGTTGAGGAAGCGGTCGCAGGCGAACAGGCGCGAGCCGTCGGGGGCGAGAGTGAGGCCGTAGGCGGAGCGGCCGGCCTCGAACCTGGCGCCCACGGCGCCGGTCTTCGCATCAACTGCGGTGATCATGCCCGAGTCGGCATCGGCCACGAAGAGCGTGGCGCCGTCCCGCGAGAGCGCCAGGCCGGCGGGCGCGCCGCCCACCTCGGCCCGCCACGCGGGCTTGCGCGCCGCCAGGTCAGTCGCCGACACCGCGCCCGCCGTGTGGTGCGACACGAACGCGCGCGAGCCATCGGGGGCAAGGATGATCGCCCAGGGGGACTGGTAGGCCCCCCGCCCCTCGGCCCCCAGGGCCGCGGCCGAAAGCCACAACGCAATGGCCCCTACCGATCGCGGGATTCGCATCACTCGCCAGGCCTCTCCTTGAGTGCAAGGGCAGGATGATTGCACAGATGTCCCCAGCAATTGTACCGATTCGCTCCGGGCGCATCAAGCGCGGGGGATGGGTAGGGTGTGGCCCCTGAACTCTGGGTTCCCAATCGTCGTCGTTGTCGCCGTCGTCCTCGTCGTCGAATCCCCTGAAGGGACAGGGCGGCTCTCGGTTCGTTCTTCTAGACGCTCATGGGACTCGACGACGACGACGAGGACGACGACGAGGACGAGAGGACAAGGAAACAGGCGGATACCAGAAGGGCGGGCCATGCCCGGCATGCCCGCCCCGGTTGCATGACCATTCCCTTTGCCTATAATGATCATGATGGTGAGCACGGCTCGACAGGATTGGGTGGCTCGGGTGCGGCGCGTGGAGCCGAGGCTGCTGGGGGTGCTGGACGCGCTGATCGTCCTGGCCATCGTGGCGCTGCTGGCGCTGGGCGCGGCGGGAGGGCTGAGCGCGCGGCAACGCTCGCTCGTGCGGGGGCTGGACCTCGCGCTGCTGGTTCACTTTCTGGCATCGTCGGTGCTGCGGGTGCTAGTGGCGGAGCGGCGGCTGCGCGCGGCGGGGTCGCGCTGGTTCGACCTCCTGGCGGTGGCGGCGCTGCTCGACGCCGCGCGCGGCGGGCGGGCCACGTGGGCCTGGTTCCTGGTGCGTGGAGCGGCGGCGGGCCTCGTGGCGCTAGGCCGCGCGCCCGCGGTCCGGCGGCTGTTCAACCGCCTCTGGCACCATCCGGCGCCGCTCCTCGTGGGGAGCTTTGCCGGGGCTGCCCTGGTGGGCACAGGACTCCTCGCGCTGCCCATAGCGAGCACGACGGGACGCAGCATTGGCGCGGTGAACGCCCTCTTCACGGCGACCTCGGCAGTGTGCGTGACCGGCCTGGTGGTGCTGGACACTGGGGAGGGCTTCACGCTGTTCGGGCAACTTGTCATCCTGGCGCTCATCCAGCTTGGGGGCCTGGGCATCATGACCTTCGCAGTCTCGATGGCCATGATGGCCGGGCGCACGCTCTCGGTCTCGCACGGCGTGGCGATGCAGGACATGTTGGGCCAGGAGAGCGAGCGCGAGGCGGTGGTGCTCGTGCGGCTGATCGTGCTCTACACACTGGCCATCGAGGCGGCGGGCGCGGTGGGGCTCTACTTCTGCTTCGCCGCGCGCGAGGGGCACGCCGCAGGAACCGCCTATCGGGCCATCTTCCACGCGGTCTCGGCGTTCTGCAACGCGGGCTTCTCGCTCTACGGCAATAACCTCACCAACTATCGGGGCCACGTGGGGGCGAACCTCGTGGTCACGTCGCTCATCATCCTGGGCGGGCTGGGCTTTCCCGTGATGCGCGACCTGCTGATGGTTGGCCGGGGGCGGCGGCTGGGCGAGGGGCGCTCGCCGCGGCTCCGCACGCAGACCAAGGTCGTGCTCACCACGTCCGCCGTCCTCATCGTGGTCGGCGCCGCCGCCTTCTACCTCCTCGAGCTCCCCTCGACCCTCGGGCCGCTCCCGCCCGGCGAGCGGGCGCTCGCCAGCTACTTCCAGTCGGTCACCGCGCGCACCGCGGGCTTCAACACTGTGGACATCTCGGCGGTGGGCACCCCCGCGCTGGTGGTGCTGATGTGCCTGATGTTCGTGGGCGCCTCGCCCGGCTCGACGGGCGGCGGGATCAAGACGACCACTGCCGCCGTCCTCTTCCAGGCCATGTGCTCGGCCTTCCGCCACAGGCCCGAGGTGGAGTTCTTCGGCCGCACCGTGCCGCGCTCCACCATCCGCCGCTCCATCGCCCTTGTGACCCTCAGCGCGCTCCTCCTCACCGTCACCACCGTCGCCATCACCGCCGTCGAGCGGGGCAAGCCGTTCGAGAAGCTCCTCTTCGAGCAGGTCTCCGCCTTCGGCACCGTGGGCCTGTCGGCGGGCCTCACCGCGGCGCTCTCGACGCCGGGCAAGCTGCTCATCGTGCTCCTGATGTTCGCGGGGCGCGTCGGCCCGATGACCCTGATGTTCTCCCTCCTTGGCGAGGGGCGGCCCGCGCGCTACAAGTACCCCGCGAGCCACATCATGGTCGGTTAGGGGCTCGCGTCGTGACCCACGCGCTTTGCGCGCATCTGTGGGGGATGAATGGATGAATGGATGGGTGGATGGGTGCCAGACAGACATCCATTCATCCACCCATCCAATCATCCTCTTTGGCTGAGCCTAACAACCGCTTTGAGAGGTGTGCCAATATGCCGCGCGTAGCCGTCTTCGGTCTGGGGCAGTTCGGGCACTCGCTGGCCGAGGCGCTCACCAACCAGGGCGCCGAGGTCCTGGCCTTCGACACCGATGCCGAGCAGGTGGAGAGCGTCAAGGAGATCGTGGCCATGGCAGTGCAGCTCGACTCGACCGACGAGCGGGCGCTGCGCGCCGTGGGCCTCGAACAGGTCCAGACCGCCATCGTGGCGATGGGCACCAACGTCGAGGCCAACATCCTCACCGCCGCGCTCCTCAAGCAGCTCGGAGTGCCCCGCATCGTCGCGCGAGCCACCACCCCGCTCCAGGAGCGCATCCTGCGCGCCGTGGGAGTCAACAAGATCGTCAACCTCGAGCGCGAGATGGGCGAGGCCATCGCCACCACCCTCGCCATCGGCGAGGTCCACCGCTTCTTCACCCTCGCAGCCGGCCACAGCATCGTGGAGATTGACGTGCCGGCCCACCTCGCCGGCAAGACCGTCGAGGAGGCCCAGCTCCGCCAGCGGCACAACGTGAATATCGTGGCGATACGGAAGCGGACGCCGGACGTGGACGAGCGCGGCCGCCGCACCCTCCGCGAGGAGGTCAGCATCGTGCCAAAGCCCTCCGACAAGCTGATGGAGGGCGACCTCCTCGTGCTGGCGGGCGAGAACGACGACATCCAGGCCGTCTTGAGGGGTTGAGCCGTGATCCTCGCGGGACTTCGCCGCCGCCTCCTGTGCCGGCCACGCCTCTGGCTCCTCCTGCTCATCTGGCCCCTCGTGGCGCTGCTCCTCATCCTGGCCCCCTCGGGCATCCTACAGTCGGGCAGCGCCGTCCACGGCGCCGCGCTCACCGTCGTCGCCGTCTCCGCCGTCGCCAGCCTCATCCTCCTGGCCCTCATCGCCCGGCGCTTCTACAGCGGCATCCGCGAGCTGCGCGCCAAGCTCTTCGCGGGCGACTACGAGGGCGCGCTCGACCTCGCCCGGCGCAACCTCGCCGTGGGCCACGCCCTCGGCTTCGAGAGCGCGCTCGTCCGCATGCTTGAGTTCGACGCCCGCCGCGCCGACAAGGTGGCCGCCGCCGCCCGCCTCTTCAGCTCCTTCCTCCACGAGGTCGGAGTCCCCTTCTTCATCGCCGACCTCGACGACGACCTGCTCTACCTCAGCCGGCCCGCCCGCCAGCTCTTCGCCGTCAACGTCGAGCGCCTCTCCCTCCTCGCCGTCCTCCTGCTGCCGGCCAACCGCGAGTTCTCCCGGCTCTACAACTCCGTGGCCAAGGGCGAGCAGGCGAGCGCCGAGGCCACGCTCCCCATCCACCTCCCGGTCCGGCAGGCCGTTCGGCGCCTCGACGTCCGCATGCTCGCCGTCCAGGACGACGAGGGCATGGTCCTCTACGTCCTCGGCTTCCTCGCCCCGCCGGCCAACGAAGCGGCGCCGCCCCCCCCAAACCGCCCCTGAGGCCGGCAGGACCAGTGACAGGTGAAACTCAAAGTGAGAGGGAAAGTGAAAGGGAAAGGGAGAGGGAGAGCACGAAAGGGGATCGGTTTGCTCTTCACTTTCACTTTCACTCTCACTCTCACTTTCCCCTCCATCCCCTTTGGTTGCGGCCAACGGCCGCGTTATGACAGAAGGAGCGCCCGTGCAACTCCCCCAGATTGACTTCGCCGGCGTCAAGGTCAGCCGCATCGCCGTCGGCGGAAACCCCTTCAGCGGCATCGGACACCAGGACGCCGCACTCGACAAGGCGATGAAGGACTACTACACCGTCGCCCGCATCAAGGACACCCTCTTCCAGTGCGAAGAGCTCGGCATCAACACCGCCTTCATGCGCGCCGACGCCCACATCATGCGCATGCTCCGCGAATACTGGAACGAGGGCGGCAAAATCCAGTGGTTCGCACAGCACGCCCCCGAGCACCGCAACTGGCTCGACAACATCAAGAGCGCCAAGGGCGCGGGCGCCACAGGCATCTACATCCAGGGCGGCCTCACCGACACCCTCCAGGAGGCCGGCAAGCTCGACGGCCTCCGCGAAGCCCTCACACTCCTCCGACAGCTCCGCGTCGTCTCCGGCCTCGCCGGCCACCAGCCAAAGACCCACCTCGACTGCCAGACGATGGGCCTCGACTACGACTTCCACATGGTCTGCTTCTACAACCTCACCGGCCGCCGGGGCAAGGTAGACGTTGCCGACCCCAACGCCGAGCGCTACCGCGCCGAGGACCGCAAGGCCGCCGCCAACCTCCTCCGCGACCTCAAGAGGCCCTGCGTCGCCTACAAGATCATGGGCGCCGGCCGCAACGACCCTCGCGAAGCCATCTCCTACGCCGTCAGGCACCTCAAGCCCACCGACATCGTCTGCATCGGCTTCTTCCCCAAGCACCGCCCCAACGAAGTCCGCGACGACATCGAGATCTTCTGCGAGGCGCTGGCAGGCCAGAAGACATAGCCCGCGAAACACGCGAAACACACGAAAACGGAAAGAGAATGGTAGGGCGTGCATACTTGCACGCGGAGTCCTTCTCGTCCCCACGCGGAAAGCTCGCGAAGAAGCGGCACGGACCTACACGGACGGACACGGACCGAAGCCTGTGAGTGGGAACCTGCCCGTCCGTGTTCGTCCGTGTCTGTCCGTGTGATTCCTTCGCTCCGCCGGCTTGACAACGGGGCGGCGCCCTGCCATGCTGTGTTCCGAGCGGTGTAGCCGCAAGCGTCCCGCTTGCGATGCCTCGGGGGCGTTCTGCGCTCCGCGTGCAAGCATGCAGGCCTTACAGGAGGACCAGGCATGAGGGCACTGGCGCATTGGCCGGCGGCGTGGGGGCCGAGGCCCCTTTCGGGGGCTTTGGCCCTCCTGGCCGCGCTTGCCGGTGGCTGTGGCGAGCAGAGCAAGCAGCGGGTGGTGGACCTCGGCGGCGGGGTGAAGATGACCCTCGTCCTCATCCCCGCCGGCTCGTTCACGATGGGCAGCACGGAGGCTGAGATCAAGGCCGTGCTGGCCAAGTGGCCCGAGGCTAACGAGGAGTGGTTCAAGGACCAGAAGCCGGCACACAAGGTGACCATCTCGAGGTCCTTCTGGGTCGGGAAGCACGAGGTCACGGTCGGCCAGTTCCGCCGCTTCTCCGAGGCCACGGGCTACAAGACCGATGCCGAGAAGGGCACGGGGTTCAAAGGGGCTGTTGTCGCCTCGGAGGGGAAGGTGAAGATTGCCGAGGACGCCAGTTGGCGGAACCCCTATTTCAAGCAGGCGGATGATCATCCGGTGGTGTGCGTTAGCTGGAACGATGCGCGGGCGTTTGTTGACTGGCTGAACGCAACCGACAAGGCCAGGCCCGCGGGGGCGAGCTATCGCCTCCCCACCGAGGCGGAGTGGGAGTACGCCTGCCGGGCCGGCACCACGACCTGGTATCAATGGGGCGACGACCCCGACAAGGGGAAGGGCTGGTGCAACGCCGCAGACCTGACCGCGAAGAAGACCTTCCCCGACTGGACGGTGTTCAACTGGGACGACGGGTTCCTCTACACGGCGCCCGTGGGCTCCTTCAAGGCCAACGCCTTCGGCCTTCACGACATGCACGGCAACGTCTGGGAGTGGTGCCAGGACTGGTGTGGCGCCTACAAGGAGGGGGACCAGAAGGACCCCACCGGGCCTGAGTCTGGCGGGGGCCGCGTTTTGCGGGGCGGCTCCTGGCTCAGCCTTCCGGGGTCTGTCCGCTCTGCGGATCGGGGCAGGATCCATCCTGGGAGCCGGGGCCGCTACGGCGGGTTTCGGTTGGTTCTCGCCCCAGGACACTGACTTCTGGTTGTGCTGATTCGCGTCGTTTCGCGTGATTCGCGGGCTCCTTCTGGAATGTGGGATTTGGAATCTGGAATCTGTGATCCCGCCTCGGGCGTGCTGCGCGACCTCGTGGCGCTGAATATGACGCTGCGCCTCAGCGTGGAGGACTACGAGCGCCTCGCCGCCGCACTCGGCGGCCACGAGGGCCTCCGCAAGGCGTCCGCAGGCGACATCGAGCGCGCCGCAAACGTCGGCCCCAAGCTCGCCGCCGACATCGCTCGCGTCCTCCGAAGCGGCGATCCCGACGAGGAGCTCCGCCAGGCCGCCGAACGCTCCGTCGCCATCCTCCCCTTCAGCTCTCCGCAGTATCCCGCCATTCTGCTCCGCATCCCCGAGGCGCCGCTCGTCCTATACGTCCAGGGCGAACTCCAGCCCGCCGACGCGGTGGCACTCGCCATCGTCGGCTCCCGCTTCCCCACTCACTACGGCACCACGCAGGCCGGCCGCCTGGCTTCCGAGCTCGCCGCGCGGGGGATGACCATCGTGAGCGGCCTCGCCCAGGGGATTGACACCGCGGCCCACCGCGGCGCGCTCGACGGCGGCGGCCGCACCATCGCCGTCCTCGGCGGCGGGCTGGCATCTAGGCTGCACCCCCCGGACAATGCCCCCTTAGCTGATGAAATCTCGCGGCACGGCGCCATCATCAGCGACTTCCCGCTCCACACGCCCTCGCTGCCTGCGTACTTCCCCCGCCGCAACCGCATCGTGAGCGGCCTGGCCCTCGGCGTCCTCGTCGTCGAAGCGGATTTCGACAGCGGGGCGCTGATCACGGCCGACTGGGCGCTCGCCCAGGGCCGCGAGGTATTCGCACTCCCAGGCCGCGTGACCGACAAGCGGAGCCGCGGCTGCCACCTCCTCATCAAGCAGGGGGCGAAACTCGTCGAGACCAGCGAAGACGTTTTGGAGGAGCTCGGCGACGTGGCAAAGGCCCTCGCCCCGCCGCGCTACAAGCCCCGCGAGGAACCCCTCGCCCTCGCCGCCGAGGAGCAGGCCGTCTACGGCGCCATCGGCGATGACCCGACCCACATAGACGCGATCACCGACGCCAGCGGCCTTCCCGCCCACCAGGTCGCCAGCACCCTCATGCTCCTCGAGCTCAAGAAGGCGGTCACCCAGCTCCCAGGCAAGCACTTCGTCCGCAAGGCCGAGCAGCCGGAGTGACCCTATTGCGGCCAGGTCACTGCTTGCACTGCCAGAAGGCGACCACGGCACCGGTGGGGTCGGCGACGACGCTGAACCAGCCGAAGCCGGGGACCTCTGTGCGGTCGCGCAGGACCGTTGCGCCGAGCTCATTGGCCTTGCGGGTCGTCGCCGCAACGTCGGTCACGCTGATGTAGGCCAGCCAGTGCGGGGGGCAGTTGGGCACGGGGCACTTCATCATCCCCCCGCCCACCCCCTCGCCCACGTGGACCATCGTGTAGCTCCCGCCCTCGAACGGGATCTCCTCCAGCCGCCAGTCGAGCAGGGCGCCGTAGAACTGCTTCGCCCTCTCCACGTCATTCGTCTGAAGCTCCACGTGCACGAACGGATTGCCCATCGCCCGTCCTCCTGAGGGTTGTGCTCATCACGCCGCCAGAACAGATCATAGGAAGCGCCCACTGTCAGGTCAAACTTGCATTCCCCGTGCTACAGGGTATACTGCTAGCAGGCGACCTTGGGGACGCGCTGTGGCTTACATCTTTGAGTGGGACCAAGCGAAGGCGGCGTCCAACGCGCAGAAGCACAGTGTGACCTTCGAGGAAGCGTCCACCGTGTTCGGCGACCCGCTCGCGCTGCTCATGGGAGACCCGGACCATTCCGTTGCTGAGGACCGCTACATCCTTCTCGGAATGTCGAGCCGACGACGCCACCTGGTCGTGGCCTTTGCCGAGAGAGCGCCGCGGACCCGCCTGATCTCTGCAAGACGGGCCACGGCCGCAGAACGGAGAAGATATGAAGAAGGAGAATGGCCGCAGGGAGCGCCCCAGCGCTGACGTGGACACAATGCGCCCGGAGTACGACTTCAGCGGCGCGGTTCGCGGCGTAACCGCCGCGCGATACGCTCAAGGGGCCAACATCGTCGTCATTGACCCAGATGTCCTCGACGTGTTCCCCGACAGTGCAGCCGTGAACGCTACCCTCCGCGCCCTCGCCCCCGTCTTCCGCCAGCAACGCCTTCGCAGGCGTCGAGCCGCGCGGCCCACAGCACGCCACGCCGGCACGCGCGCCTGAGTCGGCGGTACACTGGGAAGACCAACACTTGACACCCCGCCCCTGGAACAGTGAGCAGGTGAACACCTATGGTGGCCCAGTCAATCAAGCATGAAGGGGAGACAGCCGAACGGCGGTTCATGACGCTTGTTGCCAATTGCCGCTGGTCAACGAGCCGCAAGCGCGGCGATCGCGAAGTGCTTGTGGACAGCGAATGGCACCCCGTAGAGATCAAGGAATGTCACTCGAGAACCGTGAACCAAGTTCGCGCGATCAGGTTCATGCCCCTGGTCATATACAATCCTGGGCTTGGGGCCAATTGGCGATGTCCCGAACTCCGTTGAAATAGGCGGCGGCCCGGGGGCTCATCTTAGGCCACCTCCTTCCCGAGCGCAAGCTCGGCTTGCTGGGGGCCGCGGCCCAGAGCCGTCAGGAGC
>VGYW01000172.1 GCA_016872875.1 Planctomycetota bacterium
CGGGCAGTTGCTGGTTCACCCTCACCGTCGTCGGCCCGCCCACGTTGCTGATGATGTACGGCACGTTCGAGCCGCGGTTCGCGTTCTCGCACCACCAGGCGAAGACCTCCCAGCGCCCCGAGAGGCCAAGCGTCGCCTGCCACCTCACGCGCGCCGAACCTGTCCCCCCAACCTTGTACCGCAGGTTCGGCCCGTAGTAGTTCGCTGGCTCCGAGTACAACGTCCAACTCCCCGACACGATGCTGAAGCCCGGGTCGCTGTTGTCCACGATCAGGTCGGTCGGCATGTTGAACTGGTACTGGATCTGGCTCGCGGGGAGGATGGTGTTGCCGGGGAGGTCTTTGACGTTGCTGACGGTGAGGGTGTAGGTCTGTCCGGAGGTGTGGGCGGAGGTGGCGAGTCGGACGGTTTTCTGGTCGGGCTGAAGGGTGGCGGAGGCGATGGTGATGCCTTTGTCAATGGAGTAGTTGGCGGGGGTCTGGGCGGAGGGGGCGTCGAGGGGTTCGGAGAACTCGACGTCCACGCTGGTCTGTGCGGCGGTGGCGCTGGCGAGGGTGGGGGGGGTGGTGTCCTGGTAGACGGCGGTGGCGGTGTGGTCGGCGTTCATGGTGACGGGGAGGCTGAGTGCGCCGAGGGGCTGGTCAACGCCGTCGAGCTGCCAGCGGCGGAAGGTGAGGGTGGTGTGCGTGGAGGGGGCGGTGAGGGTGACGCTTGCCCCCGTGGTGTAGAAGCGGGAGAACTCTGTGGTTCCGGCGGGCGGGGGATTGACGGAGACGTTGAGGCCGCTGAAGAGGCGGTTGGCGCCGGGGCTGGCGTCGAAGGAGCGGACGGTGAGGGCTTTGCCGGAGGCGGTGGTCTGGAGGGGGGTGTGGGGGTCGCCCAGGAGATTGATCTCGAAGTAGCACCAGCGGTAGACCATGCCGTCGGGCCCCTCGCTGTGCTCGACCTTGCTGAGGAGGGCCTCCTTTGCGAGCTGGTTAGCGACGCCGACGTTGCGGTTGCCCTGGGTGAGGAGGCGGTCGAAGAGTGACTTCTGGAACTCGCCGCTGAACATCCATTCGGCGTCGGGGTTGTACCAGCCGTAGCGTGAGTTCATGACGACGGCGAAGGCGCCGCTGGCGTTGAGCTTTTCGAGCTGCTCGGCGAAGGAGTCCGAGTAGTCGAAGGCCCCGGGGTCGCAGCCGATGCTGTTGGCGAGGAAGAGCCCGGTGTTGGTGAGTGAGGCGAGGTTGGTGTTGGTGAGACGCATGGCGTATTGCCAGTTGGTGTGGCCGACATGGGCGACGAGGTGTGGGGAGGCGTTGAGAGCGGGGATGGCGTGGGCCGTGCCGCTCCAGGAGCTCACGCGGTCGTCGAGCCACTGGATGGTGTAACCGGCGAAGTGTGGGAGGAGGGGGTCGAGTCCGTCGCCGCCCTGAGCTCCGCCGCCGAGTGATTCGGCGAGGAAGAGGGCCTTGTTGACGTTGGGGTGGGCGTTGGTTTCGTAGGCGACGATCTTGCTGGCGAAGAGCTGCGCCTCGGCGGGGGTGTCCACGGGCGCGCGACCGACGTAGACCTCGGCCAGCATGTCCACGTCGCCGCCGTTGGCGCCGTCGTTGGGCTCGGCCCAGATGCCGTCGCCGTCAAAGTCCCACGGGCCGTCGAGGCACGCATAGTAGAGGTCGCTGGGGATGTTGTTGTCGTAGTAGTCGCCGAGTCCCTTGGCGGCGGAGCCGCTGACGTGTCCGTAGACGCCGCGGTGTGGGACGACGCCGGTGTCGCCGCCGAGGAGGACGTAGCGGATGCCCCAGTTGGTGTAGGCGTCAATGATGTAGTTCCGGAGCCGCTCGGCGTCGTCGCGGCCAGTGTAGCCGGCGCGGATGTTCTCCATCGTCTCCGTCTTCACCACCAGGCCGGCGGCCACCTTCCTGTCCACGAGCGGCTGGAAGGAGGGCAGAAGAGTGGAGGACGTGACAAGGAGGTAGTCGAAAGTCCCAGCTCCCTTCACGACGCCGCCGCCCGTGGCGGTTGGGGTGGGGTAGTCGCCGAGTGCCTCGGAGTTGTCCACAAGGGCGGCCACGCGTGCGGCGTCGCGGGCGCTGCGCCGCAGGAGCGGAATCGCTTTCGATTCCGCGCGGGGCAGAGACGCCCCGCCCACAACCTCCAGCTCGACCTCGAGCCGCGCGGAGAAGGCCAGCCGGTTCCGCTTGGGGACGTACTGCACGGGGTAGAGGCGCAGGAAGGCCACCGCGTAGCCGTTCATCCGCTGGACCGAGGCCAGCTCCACCTGGCGGCGGGGGTAGGGGGCGTCGGAGTCGTAGACGGCCCGGCTCGGCTTGTCGGCGGCGCGCGCCGCGGCCACGCGGGCGGGGTCGGAGCCCAGGGGGATGGCCACGCGGCCGAACTCGACCGGCTTCGCCACGCCGAGCTGCCGCTCGGCGCCGACCGTTCGCGCCCGCACGCCCACCACCTGGCACCCCGGGGGCAGCAGGACGCGCGCGGAGCGGAACGGCACGGCCGGCTCGCCCGCCGTGCGGGTCCGCTCGCAGCCCTCCACCGACACCCGCGAGCAGTCCCCCACCGCCGCGAGGTGCGGGTCGCGGAAGTCGTATGTCACCTTGAGCTTCTGCCGCTCGCCCGCCGCCGCACCGTGGGGGCAGCAGAGCGACACAGCAAGGAGAGAGAGGAGACAGGATGCCCGCACCGACTTTGAGCGCATTGGGGAACCCTTTCCGAGGCGGCGCACACGCGCAAGACATTCGGCTGGAGGACCGCTAGCGGCGAGGCCCTGGCGCGCGCACCGCGCACGCAGGAGGCGGCAAGGAGGCTCCTTGCTGCGGCTCTGGCGGATCACGCTGCTTGTTACATTATAGGGTCCCGGCGCACGGATAGCAACCCATTTCACCGGGGAGTTGAGTATATCCCGCGCCTCAGAAAGCGCGCGGCAACCGCGGCCGCGGCGCCCAGGGCCGCCAGCCCCACCCCCAGCCGCGCCGCCACGGGCAGCGGCAGGAGCGGCGCCCCAATCCCCACCGCACCTATCCCCCACAAGGCCAGCAGCGACCCGCTCCAGGGCCGAACCCCGAGATGGGTGCGCGCGAAGAGGAACACCGCGCCCGCAAGTGCCACCGAGCCGAGCCACGCGCCCGTCGCGGCGCCCACCAGCCCCACGAACGGGATGAGAGCCAGGCTTCCCCCCCCCGCCCCGGCCAGTTGAGCCGCCGCCGCCATCGTGGAGAACCGCGGCACCCGCGCCGCCACGAACAGCCCCCCGTAAGGGCTCACCGCCGCCGCCACCACCACCCCCGCCAGGACCAGCCGCGCAGCGTCAGCGCCCGCCGCAAGCTCAGGCTTCGCGGGGTACAGCAGCGCCACTAACTCCTTGTAGAATAACGAGATAGGCACTGCACACGCGAGCATGAACAGCGTGCCTGCCCTGGCGAGGAAACGAGTCAACTCCTCGATCTTCCTCAACTCCCCCGCGGCATGGTAGGCGCTGATGACGGGCGTCGTCACCCGCTGGAGCGCCCCCAGGAGCGGGAGCGGCCCGCGGGCGATGAAGACCGCCAGAGAGTATACGGCTACATCCGACTCAGCCGTGAACGCCGCCAGCACCATCACGTCAATCCGCAGCCCCGCCTCGTTCACCAGCCCCGCCAGCAGCGTCATCCAGCCAAGCGACACCAGCTCCCGCCCGTAGCCGCAACCGTCCCGGTTGCGGCCGGAAAGTGTTACGCTCCACGCCACCAGCGGCGCCAGGGCACAGAAGGCCAGACCCTCCGCGGCAGGGAGGGCCGCCGCCGCGCCCCAGAGGCCCCAGCCCCCCCGCAGCGCCAGCCACGTGAGGCCCAGCAAGGCCGCATCCCGCAGCACCACGCAGAGTGCGAACGCCCGCATCCGCCGAGCTGCGTTCAGGAGCGCCCAGAGGGTCTTGTTGAGCGCGGCCAATGGCACGCCCACGGCCATCAGCGGCAGCACCACGCGGAGCGACGGCGCCCGCAGTGCCCAGGCCGCCGGCACGCTCCCGGCCCAGAGGGCGAGCCCCGCCACCAGGCCCGAGGCGAGAGCGACCTTCAAGGCCGAGCCCGCCACCGCGCCGAACCGCGCGCGGTCGCCCGCGCACGGCGCACCCAGCACCACCGCCGCTGAGTCCACCCCCAGAGTCGAGGCCGCCGAGAACAACACGTAGATGCCCAGGGCCAGGCAGTAGCCGCCGAGCTCGGGCACACTCACCCAGTTCCCCACCAGCAGGATGAGCAGAAGCCCCGAGAACACGTCGGCGGCGGTGGCCGCGCCGCTCCAGGTCGAGTCCCGAATGGCCTTGCTTGTGGCTGCCATGCGGCACATTGTAGCGAGGCGCCCGCGCGCGGGCAAACGCCCCTTGCGCCGCCTTCGGCGTCATGATAGGCTCTGAAGAGGATGAAGGGTTTGCCCATGAGTGCCGTCGAAAGGGGGAGGGTGCTCGCGCTGGTGCTGTCGGGCCTCAACGCCGTGCTGGCAGAAGCGAAGAAGACCCCGCCAGAGCCGCCAGGCGAAGCAACCCTCCTGGCCGGACGCGGGGCCGTGCTGGACTCGCTGGGGCTGGTGTCGCTGGTGGTGGACCTCGAGAAGCGGACGGAGGAGGAGTTCGGCGCGGTGCTGACGCTCGCGCAGGAGGACTCGGAACCGCAGGCCGAGGGGCCGTTTCGCAGCGTGGGCTCGCTGACCGACCACTTGTGCCGCCTGCTGGGGCAAGAGACGGCCTGAAGGCCGCACTACAATCAGGCAGGAGAGCGTGTGTGCCAACCGGGATCGTGATTCGCGGCATCGCCTACCATTTGCCGGCGGAGGGCGTGACGAATGAGCAGCTCGCGGCGGAGCACCCTGGGTGGGACATGAGCATCGTGGAGGCCCGCGCGGGGGTGGTGAGGCGCCACGTGGCGCGGCCCGATGAAACGGCGCTCGACCTCGCGGAGGCCGCCTGCAAGAAGCTCTTCGCACAGCACCACGAGGCTCGGGGGCACGTGGACGCCGTGCTCTTCTGCACGCAGACGCCCGACTACGTGATGCCGCCGAACGGCTGCGTGCTCCACGGGCGCCTCGGGCTGCCCGAGGGGGTGTTCACGCTCGACTTCAACCACGGCTGCTCCGGCTTCCCCTACGGGCTGGCCCTCGCGCAGGGGCTGGCCCTGGCCGGCTTCGCGCGCAGCATCCTTCTCGTGACGGCCGACACCTACTCGAAGTGCATCCACCCCGAGGACCGCTCGGCCAGGGTGCTCTTCGGGGATGGCGCGGCGGCGACGTGGCTGGCCGCGGTCGAGGGGGGCGGGGGCCTGCTCGACGTCGCCTGCGCCACGGCGGGCAAGGACCACGGCAAGTTCATCATCCCCGCCGGCGGCTGCCGCACGCCACGGTCGGACGAAACCGCGCGCCCCATCACCGACGACAGCCAGAACGTCCGCACGCTGGAACACATCCACATGGACGGGATGGGCATCCTGAAGTTCGTGAGCGTGCGGGTGGTGAAGCAGATACGCGCGGTTATGGAGCGGAACGGCGTGGGGGCGGACGACGTGGCGCTCTTCGTGTTCCACCAGGCGAGCAACCTGGCGCTCGACTCCCTCACACGGCTGCTGCGGCTGCCGCCCAAAAAAGTCTACCGCAATCTCGCGCGGGTCGGCAACACCGTGTCGGCCTCCATCCCCATCGCTCTCGAAGACGCCCGCCGCGAGGGGCGCGTGGGGCTGGGCGACAAGGTGCTCCTCTCCGGCTTCGGAGTCGGACTCTCCTGGGCCACCGCGCTCGTGCGGCTCTGAAGAAAAGAAGAGAAAAGGTAAAATGATTTCGGGCAAAATGATAGGAGAAGAAAGGAAGACCGGGAAGAAGCCCTGAGAGAGTGTGGGGCTCTCTTGAGGAGATTCTGCTCGGCTTCGCCCTCTGTTCCCTTCTTGTCTTATCATTTTACCCGTAATCATTTTACCTTCCATTCTTCTCCTCATCTGGGCATGCCCATCTCCAGCGGGGTTCTGCCGTGAGAAAGCTCGTTCTCCTCCTGGTGCTCTTCTCCCCGCCGTGGCTGAAGAAGCCGCTGCTGAGGTGGCTGTGCGGCGCGAAGATCGGGCGCGGCGTGCGCATCGGCTGGCTCGCGGCAGTCATGGCGCGGCGAATCGAGATCGGCGACTACTGCCAGATACGCTCCTTCACAACCGTCCGCTGCCGCGAGGTGAGGCTCGGCGACTACTCGGTCATCGGGAGCTACGTGCAGATCTACGGCCCCGCCTCCTTCTCGATGGGCCGCCACAGCCAGGTGGACAACTACACCCTGATCAACGTCTGGGAGGACGTGCGGATGGGCGACATGGCCGGCGTGGGCGCGCGGGCCATGATCGTCACCCACGGAGTCTTCCTCCCCTACACGGAGGGCTACTGGGCCAAGTTCGCCGGCGTGACGATCGGCAACCGCGTCTGGATCGCCGCCGGCTCCTTCATTCATCCCGGCGTGCGGGTGGGCGACGATTCGTTCGTCAACGCCATGTCGGTGGTGCGGGGGGACGTTCCGCCCGGCTCGGTGATGGAGGGGGTGCCGGCGCGCCAGGTCGCCGAGATGTCCAAGATGAAGCGCGCGATGAGCCCGCGGCGGGTGGACGCCGCGGTGGAGACGATGCTGCGGCACTTCGCCGAGGTCAGCCTCCTGCGCGAGCGCGGCGTCGCCGCAGCGACCGACGTCCCCGGCCGGCTCACGTTTCACTACAAGGGGTTTCCTTACTTCGTTGCCTCCATCCCCTCGGAAGGCCCTATTCCCGAGCCGTCCGACTATGCGGCCGCGAAGCGCCTCATCCTGGTCGTCAACCGTCCCGGCTGGCAGCCCCCGGCCGAGATGGGCCGCCCAATGGCGATAGACCTCACGACCCTGCGCACCCCGCACCCGCGCGACAAGATTCACGCCGCCCTCGAGCGCTTCCTGCGCGGCTACTACGGGCTGAAGCTGGAGTACTGGTAACGCTTGCTTGAAACTGCTTCGCGGCGCGCTATACTAGAGGCAGGGAAACAGAGCGCAGGAGGCGCAGGCCGATGGAAGCCACTGTAGACAAGGATCTGGATTGGTTCGCCCACGCCGACCTCCGTGCGTATGAGGGGGAGTACGTCGCCCTCGCGCACCGACAGGTCGCCGCCCACGGCAAAGACCCCGGCGAGGTGTACGAGGAGGGCAAGAGACGTTTCCCCGGCGAGAAGGTCATCCTCTGGAAGGTCATGGAAGAGGGTAGCTACATTTGGCCGCAACTTGAGCAAGTCCCCCTCCTTCTCGGCTGAACGGACGTCCTTGACCGCTTCGAGATCGCCTTCGGGCAACCCGAACGCGTCGGCTTCTTCAGGCCCTTCCAGTCCCACTCCTGTGTCTCTGCGTGAGCCCTTTTCCCCTCCGTGCCCGCCGTGTCTCCGTAGTGAACCCTGAGGTCAGGTCTAGCGGAGGGAGGCGGCGCGGCGGGACCACCAGGCGGCTATCTCGCCCGCGGCGGCGCCCCAGCCGCCGTGGGAGAGGGTCCAGTCGAGGACGCGCTCGTAGACGCCGCGGTAGCCCGGGGCGTCGAGCTCGCAGAAGTGGGTGTTGTGCCAGAGGAGGCCGAGCAGCGAGCCGTCGGCCTCGGTGCGCTCAAGGTGGGAACGGAGGCGCTCCCAGGCAGCCTCGGCGTCGAGGCGCTGGTGAGCGAGGAGGGCACCGTCGGAGACAATGAGGGGGAGGACGATGGGGATATTTCGGATTTCGGATTTCGGATTTCGGATTTCAGACCCAGGTTGGCTCTTCTCTGCTGTCTCATCTTTCTCTGCGTGAGAACCTCCAAATGGGCGGAAGGGGAAGGCGAGGGCGGCGCGGGAGCCGTCGGCGTCGTGGTAGCCGAGGGTGGCGTCGTAGAGGAGGCCGGCCTGGGCCTGGGCGGTCCAGGTGGCGGGCCAGGCGAGGCGCAGGAAGTGCTGTCGGCAGCCGAGGACCGGTTGGCCGCAGAGGGCCTCGAGGTCGGCACGCTCGCTCTCGAGGCGCTCGGGGGAGTCGAACGAGTGGAAGCTGCCGTGGAGCGCGATCTCGAAGCCGCGCGCGGCGAGGCACCGAAGGGCCCGCTCGACCTCCTGGCGCGAGACGTTGTAGGAGTTGACGACGCCGATTCCGTGGGCGCGGAGGTCTGGGCGGCCTGCGAAGACGAAGAAGGTAGAGTGCATGCCGCGTGCCGCCTCGAGGTCGGCGATGGCTTCGAGGTCGGCCCACGGGTCGGGGCCGCGGAAGAAGGCCCTGGGGATGTGGGCGAGCCGCCAAGGCGCGGCGATGGAGCGCGCGAGCTCCTTGGCAAGCTGGCGTGGGGTGCGCTTGCGCCAGAGGTCAACGTCGTGGCTGAGGAGGACGGCGAACTTGCGGCCATCGGGCCAGGCCGGGACGCGGGGCAGGGACGCCCCTCCTACGGCCGCCCGCGAGAGGGCGGTCCAGAGGAGGGCCATGAGGTCGTGGACCAATGGGGTGCGGAGGACGCCCGCGCGGTGGCGCGGGGTGTCGGCGCCGCGCACGCGGCCGAAGGGGTCGTGGGCGGCGGTGGCTTCCTCGGCGCCGGTGAGCCAGAGGCCCGCGGCGGCCACGATGTCGGCGCCCAGGCGCACGCGGGCGCCGTCGGCGGACAGGAGCGCCTGGCCGTCGGCAACCACGCGGCGATGAAGCGCAATCGCCTCATCAGGCGTAGGGGGCTCGCCGCAAGCGATCTCCACGCCGGCGGCGCCCTCGGGAAGCGGATGCCCGTAGCAGAGGACGATGCCCTGTGGCCCGCCACTCCGTGGGGGGACATTTCGGATTTCGGATTTCGGATTTCGGATTTCGGATTGAAATCCGCAATCCGAGATCGGCAATCCGAAATCGAGGACGTGTGGCACGCCGAGGGCGTCGAGGAGGGTGCGCAGGACGTAGGAGGCGAGCGCCCGCCGCCCTTCGTCCAGGCCGCCGATGACGACGCAGACGCCCATCAGGCAGCCCCCTCCCCTCGCCCACAATGGCCGACGACGAAGTAAATCTTGCCGATGCGCTCGATGGTGAAGCGCTTGAAGCCCGCCCCGGCCATGAGGCGCTCGACCTGGGGCCGCGTGAAGAAGAAGACGGGGCAGCCGCGGAGCGCGAGGCGGAGCTTGCGGACCGGCGCGCGCCAGGTCCAGCGCCGCGGGAAGGTGGCGACGACCTTCAGGCGGCTCACCCGCCGCATCTTGCGCAGGAACGGCGCGCAGTCCGCTACGTAGTCGAATAGCCCGATGGCGAGGGTGATGTCGAACGGCTCGGCGAACCGCCGCTCCATGAAGTCGGCGGCCTCGAAGCGGCAGCGGCCGCCCACCCCCTGGCGTTCGGCCAGTTGCCGGGCGATGTCGAGCATCGAGGGGGCGAAATCGAGCCCGAGCACCTCGCGCGCCCCGGCCTTGGCAGCGGCCACGCTGAAGCGTCCCGAGCCGCAGCCGACATCTAAGACGCGGGGCACAGAGGCCCCGCCCACAGAGCACTCGGCCACTGTGCGGCGGAAGCGCTCGTACATGTCCCAGCGCAGCAGGTGGTCGAGCCAGCGGCCCAGCGCGCCCTTCTCGCCGCTGTAGATGGCGTCGAACTCGGCCGCGGTCGCCCGGAAGTGCGAGCGCACCTTGTCGGCCACAGTCGGCCCGTCGTCCTCGTCCTTCGTCCTTGTCCCTCGTCCTCGATTCTCTTGCTCTTTCGGCGACGCGGGCGCCCGCCAGCCGATCCTGCCCGCGCCCGTGAGCAGCCGCAGGAAGGCGACGAGATAGGCGGCGTTGATCATAGTGAAGTAGAACGCGAGCTTCAATGGAGCAACGCCCAGACGCGTGACGCGTGACGCGTGACGCGTGAGAGGCAGGAAAGAGCCCGCGGCGGCGAGGGCGTAGAAGGCGAGTTGGAGGATGAGCGTGGCGCGGTAGAGGGGGCCGGGCAGGAAGAGGTTGATGGCGAGCGCGGCCAGGAGGCACAGCGGCCCGATGAGGCGCAGGAGCTTGTGGGCGACGAGGGAGAAGACGAGCCAGGGCCTCGGGGGCCGCAGGAGCGCGCCGAGGAGGCGCAACTGGCGGAAGTTGCCGAGTGCGAGGCGCACGCGGCGGTGGAAGCCGGCCATCTCGCGGGCCTCCTCGCAGGCCACGGCGTCGGGCGCGTAGACCACGCGATGCCCCGCAGCGGCGATGAGGACTGGGATTTCGTAGTCGTCGTTGAGCGAGACGCGGGCGAGGTCGGGGCAGAGCGCGCGGCGGACGGCGTAGAGGGAGCCGTGTGCGCCCAGGGTGGAGCCGAGGCCGCTCTCGCGCTGCTTGATGAAGGTCTCGTAGCGCCAGTAGAAGCCCTCCTCAGCGCCGAGGCGGGCGGCGTCGGGGCTGAGGACCTTGTAGACTCCGCTGACGCAGCCGACGGTGGGGTCTGCGAAGGGTCGGACGAGGTTGCGCAGGCTGTCGGGTGCGAGGCGCGAGGCGGCGTCGGAGAAGGCCACGATCTCGCCCTGCGCCGCGGCCAGGCCGTCGCGCAGCACGGCCACCTTTCCGCGGTTCTGGGCGAACGCCATCAGGGCGATTCCGCGGTCGGCGTAGCGCGCAGCCACGGCGTTCGTGCCATCGGTTGAGCCGTCGCTGAGAACAATCACCTGGAGCCTGTCTCTTGGATAGTCGAGCGCCACGCAGCTCTCGAGCTTCGCGCCAAGCGCGCGCTCCTCATTGTAGGCCGGGATGAGGAGCGTGACGCAGGGAGTCACGTCGGCGCTCTTGGGCGACCGCTTCGCCAGGAGCGCCAGGAGCGCCAGCAGAAGTGGATAGCCCGCGTAGGCGAAGGCTACTGTGCCGAGAAGCATCCAGAACGTCGTGGCCACAGCCGTCTCCATCAGGCCTCGGTTTGGAGCGAGCAAAGCTCCAAATCGCAAGACCCAAGAACCAAACAAGCTCCAAAGCCAAAGCTTCAAACAGCGCGCTGAGCGGGCCGGCCGGGCGCCGGCTAGCCTGCCCTTCTTACGATGGAAGAGAAGATCTTGACGAATTCGGTGGCCTCGGCGATCAGGTCGGCTCGCTCCTGGTCAAGGTTGGCGTTGCCGCCCGTATCTACAAGCCGCAGCCAGAACCGGCTCTCCTTGGACTCCTTGCGGCTGATCTTGATGTGCATGGCGAAGTCCTTTCTGCCGAGCGCCTCATTCGCCTCGATGTAGTTGGCGCCCACGGAGCCCGAGGCGTCAACAAGCTGCTTGCAGTCCTCAATGTTCGCCAGAGTCCTGGGCAGCTTCTTCACAAAGGCTCTCACTCGGAGCGCGAACTGAAGTGTCCGTTCCTCGAGGTCGTAGGGTTTCTGGCGCTGCTCATCGCTCAACTTTGGTCTCCTTGAGGTTAGGTCTCAGCCGCGAAGGGGAGGAGCCGGCCCCTCGCCAGGGCCTTCGCAGGTTTGGTGTTTGGGGTTTGGAGCTTGTTTGGAGCTTGGCTCTTGGAGCTTGGAGCTTCCCGCCTCTGCCGCCAGGAACTTGCGGCGAATGGCCTCATAGGCGCGCGTGCCGAGAACTCGGCGGACAGCGTTGCGGAGCGCTTGCTTGAGGCGCAGGCGCCGGCAGGCGCGGCTGGAGGGGTCCACCAGGCGGCGGAACAGGCCGAGATCGTAGGAGCGCTTGAGGAGGATGCGGCGGAGGCGGAAGGGGTCGGTGGAGCGGCGGTTGCGGCCGATGACGCCCTGGATGGCGGCCTTGTAGCCGACCTCGCGGGCGAGGGGGGCGAAGTGCCGGCTGTCGTAGCCGGTTGGCGAGGAGACGAAATCCACGGCTCGGCCAAGCCCCTCTTCGAGCACGCACTTCGATTCGGCCAACTCGCGGCGCAACTCGTCCCGGCTCAGGGAAGAGGGCGGCCGGTGGGTGAGGGAGTGGGAGCCGATTTCCATGCCGGCGGCGAGCATGGCACGGAGGTCGGTCCACGTGAGCCAACGCTCCTCATTTCGGATTTCGGATTTCGGATTTCGGATTGAAGATTGAAATCCGCAATCCGCAATCCGCAATCCGCAATCGTCCCCGATGCGGCTGGCGGTGACGAAGAAGACGGCCCTGTGGCCGCGCTCGCGCAGGGCGGGGAGGGCGAGGGCGAAGTTGCTGCGGTGGCCGTCGTCGAAGGAGAGGACGATGCTGCGCTCGGGGAGTTCGAGCGCGCCCTGGTGCCAGCGGAGGAAGTCGGCCATCGAGATGGTGCTGAAGCCTTCGGAGGCGAGGATGTCGAGGTGGGAGCGGAACTCGTCGAGGGTGAGGACGTAGAGGCGCGCGCCGGGGGGCCAGAGGGCGAGCTCGTCGGGGCGGGAGACGAGGGCGTGGTAGGTGAGGATGGTGATGGCCTCGGCCCGATTTCGGATTTCGGATTTCGGATTTCGGATTTCAGACATCAGGGCACGGCGCTCCGTGGGGCATCAGCATCGAGAGCGAGTTGGTAGTGCAGGCTTTAGCCCGTGGCTTCGGAGACGGCCTGAAGGCCGCACTACAAACCGAGGAGCTGATCGTAGAGTTGCTCATAGGATTTTACCATGCGGTCGAGGGAGAAGTGGGCTTCGACGCGTCGGCGGGCGGCCTGGCCCCAGGCTTGGCGGCGGGCGGGGTCGGCGAGGAGCGCCGCGAGCGCGGCGCCCAACTGCTCGGGGTCGCCCACGGGCACGAGCTCGGCGGTCTGGCCGCTCAGGGCGACCTCGGGGTTGCCGCCGGCGTCGGTGACGACCGCGGGAAGACCGGCCGCCATGGCTTCGAGGAGGGCGACGGAGATGCCCTCGGTTTGGGATGAGAGGGCGAAGAGGTCGAAGAGGCGAAGAAGCCGCGGCACGTCGGCCCTTGCCCCGGCAAAGCGGACGGCAGAAGCAATGCCAAGCTCTCGGGCGAGGGCCTCCAGTGCGGGGCGTTCCTCGCCATCGCCCACGAGGACAAGGACGGGGGGCACAGGCACCCTCACCCCGGCCCTCTCCCCGGGGGAGAGGGGGAGAGGCACCCTCACCCCGGCCCTCTCCCCGGGGGAGAGGGGGAGAGGCACCCTCACCCCGGCCCTCTCCCCGGGGGAGAGGGGGAGAGGCACCCTCACCCCGGCCCTCTCCCCGAGGGAGAGGGAGTGGCGGGCGAGTGCGAAGGCGCGGAGGAGGCAGGGGTAGTCCTTCACGGGCCGCAGGTTGCCGACGGAGCCGATGATTGGCGCGCCCTCTTCGATCTGAAGCTCGGCGCGGAGCGCGGGGTCGGGCGGGCCGGGGCTGAAGGCCGCGACGTCCACGCCGTTGTGGATGACCATCGGCCGGCGGGGGCGCACGCCGAAGCCCTCGGCGGCGGCCCGCTGGAGCCACTCTCCGACGAAGACCACCCTGTCGAGCCGCCGCGCCAGACGCGGCAGGAGCCAGGCGGAGCGCTTCTGGCGGAAGATGCCGAGGCCGTGGATAGTGAGGAGCGAGCGCCGCCGAGCCGCCTTCGCGGCGAGGAGGCCGTAGGCGGCCGACTGGAGGTCGTGGGCGTGGACGATTGCGAAGCGCTCGCGGCGGATGAGGCGCACGAGCCGGAGAAGAAGTGGGAGGTCGCAGGCCCGCCGCTTCGGGAGGATGTGGACGTGGCAGGCAGCGGCGGCCAGCTCGTCAGCGAAGGCCTCCTGGCGGAAGCAGGCCACGGCGGGTGCGAAGCGGGCGCGGTCGAGCCGCGACGCCAGCTCCACGAGCAACCGCTCCGCGCCGCCACGGAGGAGGGCGTCGGTGAATTGGAGGACGGGCGTCTGATTTCTGATTTCTGATTTCTGATTTCTGATTTCAGACATCAGAGGAAGGCTTTCGGAGGATGAGGAGGACGCGGTTGCCTTGTCGGGTGGCCCAGGCCAAGGCCCAGAGGAGCGGGAGACCGAGACGGTAGAGGAGCTTGAAGTCGAAGGAGAAGAGCGCGGACTTTCCCCAGATTTCGCGGAAGGGGGAGTTGAGGCGTCGGCGGAAGACGCACTCGAGCCCGAGCTGGCGGGAGAGGGTATCGAGGGAGCGGAGGCTGAACTTGTAGAGGTGCCCGCCGGGGCTGAGGCCGAGGAAGCCGATGCGGCCGCGCGTGAGCCAGCGGACCAGGCTGGCCGCCCGGTGGAGAAGGCTCTCCTGGATGGGGGTCTCGAGCACGATGGCGCCGCCCGGCTTCAGCTTGCGGCTGGCCAGGACGAGGAACTCACGCGGGTGGGGCAGGTGCTCGATGAGGTTGAAGGCGAAGATGGCGTCGAGGCTCGCGTCGGGGTAGGAGTCGTCGAGCGTGCCGGCGCGGGCGCGGACCCGCCGTCGGTTGGCGAAGGCGACGGCGCGTGCCGAGAGGTCGCGGCCCTCCGCCTGGAGGCCGAGCGCGTCGCAGGCGTCGAGGAAGAAGCCCATGCCGCAGCCGACCTCCAGGACGCGAATTTCTGATTTCTGATTTCTGATTTCTGATTTCTGAGCACTGCTCAGGAAAGCGTGGAGTTGGCGGCGGAAGCGCCGGGTCTGCCAGGAGGCGTTCTTCAGGTAGACATCTTCAGCCCAATAGGGTTGGTCAGTTGGGGCCTCGCCGGTCGAGCAGATGAGGGGATTGGTCCAGAGGAGGCGGCACTGGGGGCATTGGAGGATGTCGCAGCGCTTGGCCTCGGCGTGGAAGCGGCCCGGGGCGCCGCACACCTCGCACAGTTCAGCAGCGATCTCTGATTTCTGATTTCTGATTTCTGATTGGGGAACACCCATCGGTGCCTCCAACACTCAGGAGAAGCCATTCTGAAATCAGCAATCAGCAATCAGCAATCAGCAATCTCTCACCGGTCCCCGTGTGCGGCGATGTGGCCGCGGACGCTCTCGATGATGCCGTCAATGGACATGGAGGGCTCGAAGGCGAGGAGCTGTCGGAGCTTCGTGATGTCGGGCACGCGGCGGAGCATGTCGCGGAAGCCTGGGGCGTAGGCCTGGTCGTAGGGGACGCGGGCGATGGCGGCGCTGGGGTTGACGATGCGGCGGACTCGCTCGGCGAGGTCGTTGACGGTGAGCTCCTGGTCGCTGCCGACGTTGAAGACGCCGCCGACGGCGCGGTCGTCGGCCGCGAGGCCGACGAGTGCGCGGACGGTGTCCTTCACGAAGCAGAAGGCGCGCGACTGGGTGCCGTCGCCGTAGATGGTGATTGGGCCGCCGGCGAGTGCCTGAGCGACGAAGCGGGGTATGACCATGCCGTAGCGCCCCGTCTGGCGCGGCCCAACGGTGTTGAAGATGCGCGCGATGACGACGGGGAGGCCCCGCTCGCGGTGGTAGGCGAGGGCGAGGAACTCGTCGAGGGCCTTCGAGCAGGCATAGCTCCAGCGCCCCTGGGTGGGCGGGCCGAGGACCAGGTCGTCCTCCTCGCGGAAGCGGGCGCTCACGGAGCTGCCGTAGACCTCCGAGGTGGAGGCGAGGATGACCTTGCGCTTCTTCTTGGCGGCGTGGTGGAGGACGGTCTCGGTGCCGCGGACGTTGGTCTCGATGGTGCGGACCGGGCTCTCGACGACGAGGAACACCCCAACCGCGGCGGCGAGGTGGAACACCACGTCCGCGTCGTCCACCAGCTCGGCCACCAGCGGGCCGTTCATCACGGAGTCGATCTGGTAGTGGAAGCGGGGGTGGGCCTTGAGGGGCTCGAGGTTGGCTGCGCTGCCGGTCGAGAGGTCGTCTACGGCGAAGACCTCGCCGCCCCCTGCGAGGAGCTCCTCGACCAGGTGCGAGCCGATGAAGCCTGCGCCGCCGGTCACGAGGTATCGCACAAGGGACCTCCTGTGTCCCTTAGGTCCCTGGGGTCCCTGTGGTCCCTCTTGGCGGAAGGGACCTAAGGGACCAAAGGGACCTAAGGGACCGGTGCCTCACGGGAAGACGACCTCGGTGGATGGCTCCCGTGGGAGCCAGACGGAGCGTGGTTCCTCGGCGGGCTCGCGGGCCTCGGCCAGCTCGTGGAAGTAGGCGGCGGTGACGCGCCGCGCCGCCTCCACGAGCGCCACCGTGCCGTAGATGTTGATCGTCCACATGGCCGGCTGGGTGAGGCTGTAGGCGATGTAGGCGATGTAGCCCATGAGCGCCCCTGCGGCGACGACGGCGACGGTTTCGAGCTCGGGGTCGTCGCGCGCCCTTCGGACGGCGTAGCGCGCGGCGCGGAGTGCGCCTGCGACGAGGAGGCCGTAGTAGACGGCGAAGCCGAGCAGGCCCTCCTCGGCCATGATGAGGAGCGGCACGCTGTGCATCGTGTAGGTCACGCCCTTCTCGTCCTCCGCGCTCACGAACTGGGAGTACTTGAGGAAGAACTGCCGCGGCCCGATGCCGAGGAGCGGGTGCGCG
>VGYW01000173.1 GCA_016872875.1 Planctomycetota bacterium
AGACTACGTGGTGTTGCCCGCGACCCTGGGGGCTTGCTTTGGTCATTGAGCATTCCGGGCTTGGAGATTGTTTGGTGCTTGGCGTTTGGCTCTTGGGATTTCCCGCATTTCGTGAGAAATGCGGGCTAAGGGACATCCCTGCGCAGAACCCCGTCCTACGCTTTCGTCCCTTAGGTCCCTGTGGTCCCTGTGGTCCCTTCTTCCCGTGTTGGCTCGGAACGGGCCTTCTGGTAGAATCCGCGGCATGGAGCGGGAAATCGTGGTCCGCGGGGCGCGGACGAACAATCTCCAAGGCATTGATGTCACTATCCCCCACGGCCGGCTCACGGTGGTGACGGGGGTGTCGGGCTCCGGCAAGTCGTCGCTCGCCTTCGACACGCTCTACTCGGAGGGCCAGCGGCTCTACGTGGAGTCGATGTCGGCCTACGCCCGACAGTTCCTCGAGCGGATGCGGCGGCCGCCGGTTGGCCACATCTCGGGGATGCTCCCCAGCATCGCACTGGAGCAGCGCAACCAGGTGACGAACCCCCGCTCGACCGTGGGCACGGCGACCGAGGTGAACGATTTCCTCCGCCTGCTCTTCGCAAGGGTCGGCCGCACGGTCTGCCCCGACTGCCGCGTCGAGGCCGAGAAGCACAGCCCGCAAACCGCCGTCCGCTTCCTCGAGACCCTGCCCGAAGGCGCCCGCTTCCTCATCCTCGCGCCCATCGCGGTCGAATCCGAGCGTCAGCTCACGGCTCTGCGTGACCACCTCGAATCCGCGGGCTTCCGTCGCGCACTGGTCAATAGCGAGGTCCGGGGAATTGCGGATTGCGGATTGCGGATTGCGGATTTGTCAATCCGAAATCCGAAATCCGAAATCCGAAATTGCCTCGAGGTGGTGGTTGACCGCCTTGCGAAGAGCCGCGAGCGGATGAGCCGCGCCGCCGACTCCCTGGAGATGGCCTTCCGCATCGCCTCGCGCGGCGCGGTGGTGCAACTGCTCGACGCCGAAGGCCGCCCCGCCGAGCGCCACCACTTCTTCTCGGGCCTCGTCTGCCGCTCGTGCGGCAGGGAGTTCCGCGAGCCGCAGCCCGAGATGTTCTCCTTCAACAGCGGCATCGGCGCCTGCCCCCGCTGCGAGGGCTTTGGCAAGGAGGGCATCCTCGACCTCGGCCGCGCAATCCCCGACCACTCGAAGTCCCTGGCGGGCTACGCCGTCGCACTCTGGGCCACCCCCGTCCTCAAGATGATGACCGAGTGGATGCTCGACTGCGCGAAGGAGGACGGCATCCCGACCGGCGTGCCGTTCCGCGACCTCACGCCGGCCCAGAAGCGCTGGGTCATCGAGGGGAAGCCTGGGGGTGGGGACGACGATTTCTGCGGCATCAAGGGCTTCTTCGCCTGGCTCGCCGCCAAGAAGTACAAGATTCAGAACCGCATCCTCATCGCCCGCTACCGCCGCTACGTGCGCTGCCCCGACTGCGGCGGCACGCGGCTGAAGCCCGACGCCCAGTTCGTCAAGCTGGTGGCACAGGCATCTTGCCTGTGCCCCCCACAGGCGGGACGCCTGTGCCACCAAAGCTACTCCTTCACCGAGCTCCTCGAGATGCCCGTGCCCGAGCTCCACCGCTTCTTCGATTCGCTGGACTTCTCGCCCGCGGAGGCCGAGGCGGCGCGGACGCTGCTGCGCGAGGTCCGCAGCCGACTTCAATACCTTGAGGACGTGGGGCTTTCCTACCTGACGCTGAGCCGCGAGACCCGGACGCTCAGCGGCGGCGAGGCCCAGCGCATCGGCCTCGCCTCCGCGCTCGGCTCCGCGCTCACCAACACCCTCTACGTCCTCGACGAGCCGACCATCGGCCTCCACGCCGCCGACACACACCGCCTCATCGCCATCCTCCGCGCACTCACCGGCAAGGGCAACACGGTGGTCTGCGTGGAGCACGAGCCCGAGGTCATCCTGGGCGCCGACCACGTGCTCGACCTCGGCCCCGGCGCCGGCGAGCACGGCGGGCGCGTGGTCTTCCAAGGCTCCCCCGCCGAGCTGCTCGAACGAGGCACCGGCGTGACCGCCGACTACCTCCGCCAGATCAATCCCGCTGCCCCTCTCCCTCGGGGAGAGGGTAGGGTGAGGGTGCAGTTGCCGCGTCGCCAGCCTAAGCAATTCATCACCATCCGCGGCGCGACCCAGCACAACCTCAAGAACATCACGGCCAACATCCCTCTCGCCGTCCTCGCGTGCGTCACCGGCGTCTCTGGAGCCGGAAAGTCCACCCTCGTCAACGCCACCCTCTACAACCACTGGCGGGCAAGGAGAGGCGAGCCCGGGATGGAGCCAGGGAAGTGCAGGAGCGTCGCCGGCCTCGACAAGGTGGACGAGATGGTGCTCGTTGACCAGAGGCCGATCGGCCGCTCCATTCGCTCGAACGCCGCGACCTACACGAAGGCCTACGACGACATCCGAAAGGTCTTCGCCGCCACGCGCCGCGCCAGGACACTCGGCATCACCGCCGCCCACTTCTCCTTCAATGTGCCCGGCGGCCGCTGCGAGAGCTGCCAGGGCATGGGCACCCAGACCGTGGACATGCAGTTCCTGGCCGACGTGGCCGTGACCTGCGACGCCTGCGGCGGCAAGCGCTTCCAGAAGCGGGTCCTCGAGGTCACTGAGCGGGGCCGCACGGTCCTCGACGTCCTCGACATGACCATCGCCGAGGCGATGGAGTTCTTCGAGGAGACCCCGCCGCTGGTCGCCAAGCTGCGTCCCCTCGCCGAGGTCGGCCTCGGCTACCTGCGCCTCGGCCAGAGCACCTCCACCCTCAGCGGCGGCGAGCTCCAGCGCCTCAAGCTCGCCGCCTACATCTCCCAGGCTTCCTCTTCTCACGCATCACGCATCACGCGTCACGCGTCTCTTGGCTCTGATCACGCGTCACGCGTCACGCGTCATGCCCTTCTCATCTTCAACGAGCCCACCGTCGGCCTCCACATGGCCGACGTCCAGGTCCTCATGTCCGTCCTCCATCGCCTTGTGGACGACGGCCATTCGGTCCTCATCGTCGAGCACAACCTCGACGTGATCTCGCAGGCGGATTGGGTGCTCGACCTCGGCCCGGGCGGGGGCGAGGCGGGGGGCGAGCTCATCGCCGAAGGCCCGCCCTCCGCCATCGCCGCCTGCCCCCAGTCGGTCACGGGCAGGTTCCTCAGAGGGCGGCTCGCCAAAGGCGGGGAGTCAGAGACAGCCTGAAGCCAGCTTCTTGAGTTGTTGCCGGCACGACGACGTGTGCGTCAGATGCCCCTTGTGGGCGGGGTTCTGGTAGACCCTGCCTCTCGGCTTGTCAATCAACCTCTTGTTCTTGAAATCCTCGTGCAGATCCGTATCCCGCGAGCACAGCGTCCGCGCCCCGCTTACAATTGCGAGCGCGATCACCTGTGGATCATCGGACTTGCACAGTCTCAGCTTCTTGACACGCTGCTCCTGCGCTTCGACTGCCTGGTCCGGGAAACGGGTCGCTCTGCCGGCGCGGTCCAACTCAAGGATAGCCACCTGCGCACGGGCAACTCGGAACAACTGCCTCGTGAGGGGGCCGCCGTAGGCGAGCATGCCATCTCCGAGCGGCCTCCTGAGCCACATGGAGACAGGCAGGAAATCCGGATCGGGAGGGTCCCGAAACACCAGGGCGGCCACGTCGGCATCAATGATCACACACACGCGGCCTACCCCCCCAGGAATGCCCTCATTTCGTCGAGGAAGAACTGCCTGTAACCCCGCGGCGGGTTCACAATGTTTCCCATCATGTCCAGGTCGATCTGGTGGATTCTCACATTCCCGCGTCGCCGCTCGAAGTAGAGCAGGGACACGTCTTCGGGCTTCAGCTTGCCGTCCCTCACCTCCATTCGCACCCGATCAACCAGATGGTCGCTATGGGTCTCAACAAGGAACCGCTTGCCCTGCTCCCTTGCAAGAGAGGCGAACAGCGAGCCGAGCTGGGCCTGAGCGCTGGGGTGCAGATCGATCTCCGGCTCTTCCAACAAGTATGTCGTCCCAGGACCGCCCCGCAGGGCATCAACCACGATGGGCAGGGCCTGGCTGACACCATACCCGACGTCCGCCAGGTTGAAATAGGGGCCGGAAATCCTAACCCTTATCTGAAACGGGCCACCTGCCCCTCCCAGGTGCCGGACCTCGATATCCCGCCACAAACCCGACGCCCTGCCAAAAGCGTTGAGACCCTCGCGCAGACGCGCCCATCTCTTTGGGGCCGAGCCGGACATTGCGGCGAGGACCATCGGCACATGGCGCCCCTCGGGCTCAGGCTCCGCGCGCAACGGATCATAGGTCCTCTGGGGGCGGGTGCGGATGGGGCCAAACGCGTACGGCCGGTCATCGGATGGGCTCCCCCAAGCAACCTTCTCCATCTGCTCGATCACGTGTGACCCGGGCACTGCGCCCCGGACCACTGTGGGACTGACTAGATCCCTCTTGCCCACGAAGCGGAGAGATGTGAGGACCATCCAGGCGAGCCCTGGCGGCGCGGTCAACGGTGTGCGTGCGAGCGTCAAGCTCCCACGCTTCCCTGCTCGGTTCCACTCAAGACGAGTTCCTTCCTTCTCGAAGCTCAGCGTCAGGTTGAGACCACCCGTCTCAAGTCCCCACTCGCCCAAAGCCGGTTGTGCGTCCTTCTTGGCGAACCGGCCGGTTACAAGAACACGCTCGCTGGCCGAAGGCAGCGGGAACTCCCCTCCGATGGTGAATAATGGCACTCGGCCATTCCCACGGCCCTGGCTCGCCGCAATGTCGTCATAGGCACCCAGAATGAAGGGTTCCTCATTGAAGTCGGGTGCTGTGTTGCCCTGCCACAAGTCCCATGCGATCCGCGCCATCGCGAGGACGGTGGTCTTCCCCGTGCTGTTCTCACCGGTCAGGAGGGTGATGGGGCGCAGGCGGATGGTCTGGCGCTCGGCGAAGCAACGCACGCCTTCGATGATCAAGGAGTCCATGATTGAGGCTCCTGCAATGGGCAGGGTGGGCTTGAGCGCCCCCGACGACCCTCGTATCATATCGTGTCGCCAGTGGCCCGTCAAGGAGGGCGCACTGCCAGGAGCCGGCGATGAAGCGACGAGAGCTGACGAGTGCGGCGAACCCGCGGGTGAAGCTGGCTCGAAGGCTGCATCTGCGGCGGCATCGGGACGAGGAGGGGCTGTTCCTGGCCGAGGGGCCGCATCTCGTCGAAGCGGCACTCGACGCCGCGGCGCCTGTCCGCGAGGCGTTCTGCACCGCGGGCTTCGCCGCGGCGCACGCGGAGCTGGCCGGGCGGCTCGATGCCTCGCCCTGGCCCGTCTGGGAGGTGTCGGAGGGGCTGCTCGGCCGCCTGGCCGCCACGGAGGAGCCGCAGGGGGTGGTGGCCATCGCTGAGCTTCTGCCCGACGCGGCGGAGCCGCGTGTGGAGCAGGGCCTCCTCGTCCTCGCCCTGGAGGGGGTGAGCGATCCGGGGAACGTGGGGAGCGCGCTCCGCGCGGCACACGCCGCGGGGGCGAGCTGCGTGGCGCTCGGGCCGGGCTGCTGCGACCGCTTCAATCCCAAGGCGGCGCGGGCCTCCGCAGGCGCGCTCTTCGCGGTGCCGACCCTGGCCACGGACGACCTTGTTGGCCTTGTGCGGCGGCTCAGGGAGGGGGGCGCGGGAGTGGCCGTGGCCGAGCCGCGAGCCACGACGCCCTGCTGGGACGCCGACCTCCACGGCCCGACAGCGCTCGTCATCGGCAACGAGGCCCGCGGCGTGACCGCCGCCGTGCGCGCCGAGGCGACGGTGCGGCTGGCCGTCCCGATGTCCGGCGGCGCCGAATCGCTCAACGCCGCCGCCGCCGCCGCCATCCTCCTCTACGAAGCGCTCCGACAGCGACGGCCAGCCGAGCGGGGGGGTTGAAATCCTGCTGCGGGAGCGATATGATCGGATAGAGGTGACGGCAGGAGAGGTTCGATGAAGGGATTCGGCGCGGTCGCGATCGCGCTCAATGCGGCGCTGGCGGCGCAGGCGGGCACGCTGCCGAAGGCGACGGTGGACCGCGTGGCCGCGGCCTGCGTGCTCATCCAGGCCATCGAGGGGAAGGAGGGGAGCGCGGGGTCGGGCTTCTTCGTGGGCCGAAACGAGGTGCTGACGAACTACCACGTCGTCAAGAACGCCGCGGAGGGCGGGGCGAAGGTCACGCTCGTGATGGGCACGGACCCGAGGACCCGCAAGCTGGCGAACGCCGACGTAGTGGCGGGGGACGAGACGCTCGACCTGGCCCTGTTGCGCACCGACCAGCCGTCGGCCAACGTGCTCCGCTTCGCCGCCGAGCGCTCCCTCGCGCTCACCCAGCAGGTGTGGGTGGCGGGGTTCCCGTTCGGGACCAAGCCAGGGCTGGAGGTGACGCTGACCGCGGGCACAATCAGCGCGCTCCGCCACGACGACGCGACGGGCGCGCTGAGGCAGGTGCAGCTCGACGCCGCGGTGAACCCAGGCAACAGCGGCGGCCCTGTGGTGGATGACAAGGGGAACGTGGCGGCTGTGACCGTGGCCACGGTGAAGCCTGCGGTGGGGAGCGGCATGGCGCTGGCCATCCCGTGCGGGGCCGCGGAGGGGTTCCTCAAGGTGGCGCGGCAGGCGAAGCGCCGCACCGCAAGGCTCCAGGTGGCGGGCAGGCTGCCGGTCCGAAACGTCCACATCGGCGGGGGCGAGAAGGCCGAGGAAATCTGGGGCACCAGCGTCTCCTTCACCCTCCGCAGCGTGCGCGGCACCGATGAGCTGCCGACCGTGACCCTCGAGGTCACGAACCGCCGCCACGAGGTCCTCGCACGCGAAACCGTCGAGGTCGGCACCCTCGCGCCGCGCGAGGAGAAGCCTGTCACCGTGCGCCTGCGCCGCGTGGCCTTCGACGACGTGGCCGCCTGCCGAATCGCGGAGTGATGCATTTCGGATTTCGGATTTCGGATTGCGGATTTTGCACGGAGCACTTGTTGGGGCGAGGGCCGCGATGGCTTCTCTGAAATCCGAAATCCGAAATCCGAAATCCGGAATCGCCGTGGGCGGCGTCCTTCTCCTTGCCGCCCTCCTCCGCCTCATCCCTCTCGGCCTCTCCAACCCCCGCTTCTTCCACGCGGACGAGTGGGACTACGCGCAGTCGGCGGTGCGGATGTGGGCGGAGGGCACGCTCGACCCCGGGCGGCCATACGCTCACCCTGCCCTCTACCGCTACGCGACCGCGGTGGCCTACCCGATCGTATCGCCCCTGCTCCCGGCGTCGCTGGACCGCAAGTGGGCGCCCTACGTCGCTGGGCGGCTGGTGAGCGCGGGGGCGGGCGTGCTGGCGGTCTGGCTGGTGTATCGCCTGGCGCGACGCGTCCTGTCACCGGGTGGGGCGCTGGCCGCGGCGCTCATCCTGGCCGTGGCACCCCTGCACGTGCAGTTCTCGCACGTGGCGAAGCCCGAGGCGATGATGGCGGCGCTGGTGACGCTGGCGACGCTGCTGGCATGGGAGTTGGCCGAGCGGCCGCGGCGCAGGCTCTACGTGCTGGGGGGCATCGCGGTCGGCCTGGCTGTGGCATCGAAGTACAATGGCATCGTGGCTGCCGTGCCGCTCGTCGTCGCCCACCTGGCCGCGCCCGGCGCGGCCCCGCGATGGAAGCGGCTGCTTGCCCTCGACCTGTGGCTCGCGGGGGCGTGCAGCGCCGTGGCCTTCGCTGCGGCGTCGCCGTACACCATCGTTCACCTGGCTGGAAGCCTGCGGCACGGTTGGGAGATGCGCGTGGCCGGGCAGCCGGACCCCGAGCAGTTGCCGCAAGGCCCGGCATTCCTGGCGGTGGCGCGGCAGGCGTGGGAGTGGGTGGGGCCGGCGCCGCTGGCCCTGGCGGCAGCGGGGGCGGTGCTCTGGTGGCGCGAGAGGCGCTCTGCCGCACTCGCCATCGTCGGCTCAGTCGTCGTGGCCACCGTGGCGCTCATCTCGGCCTGGACGGTTCAGCAGCCGTTCTATCTGCTGCCGATGGTGCCTGCGGTGGCAGTGCTGGCGGCGGTGCCGATTGCGCGCGCGGGCGCAAGGCGAAAGTGGGCGGGGGGAGCGCTCCTCGCGTTGTGCCTCGCCCCGTCGGCGGTCCTGAGCGCGCGCGAGGTCGCGCGCCTCGGGCGGCCCAGCACGCGGCAGCTCGCCCTGGCGTGGCTCATCGAGCACGTGCCCAATCCCCAGGGGAACATTCTGCGGGACCACGACAGCCTGGACGCGAGCGCGGAGGATGCGCTGCCCATCATTGACGGCGGGTCCGGCTTCTACGGCTGCGTGGACCGCGGCTATCTGAAGAGCCACGCGGTCACACACTTCGTCCTCAGCGACTGGGCGGCTGCGACTGAGGGGCTGACGCCCGAGGCGGCGCAGCGGCGGGCCGCGGCCCACGCGCGGCTCATCGCCTGGGGCGAGCTCCTCGTCCGCTTCCCCCCGAGCTGGTGGCGCGAGGGGCCGGGAGTCGAGGTCTACAAGGTCAGGGACAGCCTGCTCGCGGAGTTCCAGCGCGAGCGCGCGGAGGCGGCGAAGGGGCTGGCGGCGAAGGTGAAGGAAGCCGAGGACCGCCTGGCGGCCCGCCCGGGCGATGCCGCCCTGCACATGGCGGTGGGACGCCTCCTGTGCGACCAGGCCGCGGCGAGCCCCGGGGAGGAGGCGGTGGCCCTCTGGCAGCGGGCTGAGGGGCAGTTCCGCGCAGCGAGCGCCGCGCAGCCCAAGCTGGCCGACGCCCACTACAACCTCGGCTGCCTCTACCTGCGCGTGGCCGCCTGGGCCACGCGCGCCGCCGGGCCGGAGCGCGCGGCCGGGGTGTTCGCCAAGGCGGCTCAGGCCTTCCGCCAGGCCATCGCGCTCGACCCGAACCAGGCGGACTACCATTTCAACCTCGGCTTCGCCCTCTGGTCGGCCGTCACGGCCGATGAAGCGGTGCGCAGCGCCGCCCTGGCCGAGGGCACCGGCGCCTATCGCCGCGCCGCCCAACTCGATCCCGGCATCCGCGTGCCCGACCCCCACATCCTCGCCGTCGCCGAGCGCGGGCCGCAGCCTTTCCATTGATGTTGGAGCTCGACGCGGCCATGCGGGAACCGAAATCCGAAATCCGAAATCCGAAATCAGCAATAGCCGCCATCCTGCTCCTTGCCGCACTCCTTCGTTTCTTCCCACTCGGCTTGTCGAATCCCCGCTTCCACCACCAGGACGAGTGGGACTTCGTGCAGTCGGCGGTGAGGATGTGGGCGGAGGGGACGCTCGACCCCGGGCCGCCCTACGTCCACCCCGGCCTCTACCGCTATGCTACTGCCGCCGCATACCCCATCGCTGCGCAGGCGCTCGGGGGCCTGGCTGGGCCGGCGGAGCGGGCGTGGCTCCCCTACGTGGCAGGACGCTTCGTGAGCGCGGCGATGGGCGTGCTGGCCGTGTGGCTGGTGTATCGGCTGGGGCGGCAGGTGATGCCGGGGGTGGGCGCCCTGGCAGGCGCGCTCATCCTGGCCGCGGCCCCGCTGCACGTGCAGTTCTCGCACGTGGCGAAGCCGGATGTGATGTCGGCAACGTTTGTGGCGTTGGCCACGCTGCTCGCGTGGCAGTTGGCGGAGGCCCCGCAGCGGAAGCTCTACGCCTGGGCGGGCGTAGCGGTCGGCCTCGCCGTGGCCTCGAAGTACAGCGGCATCGTGGCGGCCGCGCCCATCGTCGTCGCGCACCTGGCCGCGCCGGGCAGCGGCCGGAGGGCGATGCGGCTCTTCGCGCCGGACCTCTGGCTCGCCGCGGCGTGCAGCCTGCTCGCCTTCGCCGTCGCGTCGCCCTACACCCTGCTCAAGCTCGGCAGCCTGGGCGAGGGCTACGGGCTGCTGATTGGCCGCCCGCCCGACTTCGAGCACGCGCCGCACGCGCCCGCGCTGGCGGCCTTCGCGCGGCAGGCGCTCGAATGGATCGGCCCGGCGCCGCTGGCGCTCGCCGCGGCAGGGGCGGCGCTCTGGTGGCGCGAGAGGCGGATAGCGCTGTTCGTCGTCGGCTCGGTCATCCTGAGCACCCTGGCCCTCCTGTCGCTCTGGGCGGTCCAGAGGCCCTTCTACCTGCTCCCCCTGGTGCCCGCCGTGGCCACCCTCGCGGCGGCGCCCATCGCGTGGCTGGGCGCGAAGCGGCGGTGGGCGGGCGCCTTGCTCCTCACGCTCTGCCTCGTGCCGTCTGCCGCGCTCAGCGTGCGGGAGGTGGTCCGGTTCGCGCTCCCCACCACGCGACAGCTCGCTCTGGCCTGGCTCCTGAAGAACGTGCCGCACCCCCAAGGCAGCATCCTGCGGGACGACGACAGCCTGGAGCTCAGCGCCGAGGAGAAGCTGCCCATCATTGACGCCGGCCTGGCCATCTACTACAAGGTGGACCGCGACTACCTGAAGAAGCACGGGGTCGTCTGCTTCGTCCTCAGCGACACGGCGGCGGCGACGGACTACCTGACCCCCGAGGCCGCGGGGCGCCGCGTCGAGACCCGTTCCCGCCTGCTCGACTGTGGGGAGGAGCTGGCGCGCGTGCCACGCTCCTGGTGGCGCGAAGGCCCGGAGATCACCATCCACAAGGTCAAGGACAGCGTGCTGCGTGAGTTCGAGAGCGAACGCGAGCGGGCGGCGAGCGAGTTGCGGGCGAAAGTGAAGGAGGCCGAGGGCCGCCTGGCCGCCGCTCCCGGCGATGCGGCGCTGCACATGGAGGCGGGACGTCTCCTATCCCGGCTGGTTCTGACGAGCAAGCCCGACGAAGCCATCGCCGCTTGGGACCGCTCCGCCGAGCACTTCCGCCAGGCGCTGCGCGCGGACCCGAAGCTCGCCGACGCCCTCTACAACCTCGGCTGCCTCTGCCTGCTCCGAGCGCGCAGCACCGCCGGCGCCCGCAGCAGCGAGGCCGCCGCCTGGTTCGCCCGGGCAGCGGACGCCTTCCGAGCCGCAATCGCACTCGACCCCAACCAGGCCGACTACCACTTCAACCTCGGCTACACCCTCTGCTCGCTCTCCTCGGCTGTCGCGCGCAACGACGCGCTGCGCCGCCACGCCCTCGAGGAGGGCGCCCGCGCCTACCGCCGCGCCGCCGAGCTGAGGCCCGACATCCGCCCCCCAGACCCCCACATCCTCGCCGTCGCCGAGCGCGGCCCGCAGCCCTTCCGCTGATATCCCGCTGTCTTTTTCCGGACCTCGGGCACTTCGGCGGTCCCGTGGCTTCCGGGGCCGTTCCCTCCATTCTGTGCCAACTGTGCGCCACACACTTGGCCCACTATGGGCTCTTTGGACACATGTCCTGTCACCCCTGGCACTTACAGCTTCTTCTCGCCCGCGAAACCGAAACCCCCACCACAGAGAGCACCGAGGACACTGAGTTCCCCCGCCGGTCGTGGAGCGGGTCGCCGTGGCCGCAACCCTGGGGGCTTTGCCCCCAGACCCCCAGGATTTACCGCCTTGCAGCCACCGGCACCCCAGAGCTGCCTAGAGCTGGCCGTAACTCAAGAAACACCAAGCACCTCGGGCCCGGAAGCTGCGACGTGTGCCATCGCCCCATCACACAACTCTCTGGTGGTGCCGTTGGCCCCAAGGCACGGCGTCGCCGCGTGCCCAGCCCCCGCAGGGGGCGGCAGAAACCCTGACTGGCACCCGTCCTGCGGTTCCTGGCGCCCCTGCGGGGGGCTGGCGCCCCCGCAGGGGGCTGGCGCCCCCTGCGGGGGCTGGCGCCCCTGCAGGGGGCTGGCGCCCCCGCAGGGGGCTGGCGCCCACGCAGGGGGCTGGCGCCCCTGCAGGGGGCTGGCGCCCCTGCAGGGGGCTGGCGCCCCTGCAGGGGGCTGGCGCCCCTGCAGGGGGCTGGCGCCCCCTGCGGGGGGCTGGCGCCCCTGCGGGGGCTGGGGTGGGGTTGACCATCCTCCCCACGGGCTTACGCCCGTGGCTACCGCGCTGCCGCCCTGCGGGCTGGCCCGCGCCCTTAGTACACCGCCCCACAGATAAGGGCACAGAATCCAGTCCCGAAGGGACGGCAGAAGCCCACGGGAGCTGGCCCTGCGCACGTATCTGCCGTCCCTTCGGGACTTGCCTGCTTCTGGCCACGCGTCCGGCGGCTGAAGCCGCCGGCTACCCACTGTGCTACAAACATGCAGAATCTTGTTTTACGGAAAGATTTTTCCTCCGCGTTTGGTTGCGGCTTGCCGCGATGGGCTCCCTCTGGGAGCAAGAGATCGAACTGCCCGCGATCTTGTGCCCTTATCTGTGGGGCGGTGCACTTAGGTTAGTGCCATTCGATGCTCCTCCATCAATACCCTGGTCCAGCCCCTCAGACAGGGCCTACCCCCACGGGGAGGATCTGCCGCAAGTCCTAGGAGAAACCAGGCCCGCTGGCGCGAGAGGATGGCAGGCAAGGCTCTGGTGCTCACGGCCTCTCGATGCGCGGGGCGGTGCTGACGCGGGGGCGGATGGGCAGCTTCTCGATGCCAGGGAAGTCGGGGTCGCCCAGGGCACGAATGTCGTCCTCGCCTGCGTAGGGGCAGCAGGCGTCAACCCAGGCTATCAGCTTGCGGAGAGACAGGGGGTCCATCTTGACCTCGCCCGCGGCTGGTGCGCCCTGCGCGTTACCGCCGTGCTTGGCGCCAGCCGCTATCTCGACGAGCCGGCTCTTGGGGGAGAGGTAGGCCATTGGACGCAGGGTGTAGTAGGTGCCCTGGCTCTCGACGGGGATGGCCCCGGCGATGCCGTAGCCTGGCCCAGGCCTGGCGGGGTTGCCCCAGCCTGCGCCGCCCACGAGGGTGAGGTAGGGCTCCTTGAAGGGGTCCTGGGCGGGGCGAAGGGTGAGGTCGAGCTTCTTGCGAGCGGCGCCGTCGCCCTGGTGGCAGCGGCCGCAATACTTGTCGAGGGCCGGCTGCACGAAGCGCTCGTAGGAGATGCTCTCGTCGCCCCAGGGCGTCGGCACAAGGTCCCTCGGCTCGCCGCGGAAGGCGAGCCCGCCCTCGAGAGGCGGGGTGGCGCTGTGGAGCTCGTGGCAGCCGAGGCAGCCGCGCCGCTCGCCCGGCATCACGCCGCTGAAGCTGCGCATGGTCTGGAGGCAGCGGTAGTTTTCGTCGAGCAACTGGAAGTAGAGCGAGCGCCCGGAGGGGACCTTGAAGTAGACCGAGCCGTCCTTCTCGACGGGGACCTCGCCGAGGATGCGCTTGACGCCTTCCTCCTGGACGATTGAGACGGCGGGGCCGGAGTTGCGATAGGTCTTGGCCCAGGTGGAGTAGGTCTTGTGGTCCTGCTGGAAGACGCGGAGGAACTTGACGCTTCCGCGCGGGAGGTCGGGCACGCCCTGGTAGACGTCGGGGCTGTAGAAGGTGCCACCCTCGGGCGGCTTGCGGTCCGCGCCCGTCCCCGGCCAGGCAACGCGGTCGGGGATCGCGGGGGGCACCTTGCGCGGCTTGATGGGGATGCCGAAGAGGATGTTGTGCGCGCCCTCGAAGAGCAGCTCGCGGTTGCCGTCTACGTCCATCAGGTAGAGACGGAAGCGGCCGCCCGCCCCGCGTGCCGAGACGAGGAAGTCCTGCTCGGATAGGGGCCAGGGGGCGGTGTAGCCGGTGAACTTGCCCGCGGCGTGGTAGCGGTCCGACTCCCCGGGGTCCACCGGGCCGTTGCCGCTCTCCACCCAGGCGAGGTCGCGGGTCACTTTGGTCAGGCCATCGGGGAAATTGAGGCCTTTGCCCTGGTCAATGATGCCGACGGCGCCGCCCCACCAGTCGTGGTGTCCGACGCCGACGAACATGACGCGGCGGGAGCCTGGGATTTGGCGGGGCTGGGACTCGTGGTCGGGCCAGGCGCTCTGGTTGCCCCAGAAGGCGGCCACGTTCGTGCCGTCGGGGTTGGCGGTCCAGAGGCTCTGGATGCGCCAGAGCGGCTTGTCGGTGTATTCCCAGCGGGAGTAGATGACGCGGCCGTCGTCCATGAGGGAGGGGACGAAGTCCGGCTCGCCGTTGTGGCTGATGAGGTAGATGTTGCGGCCGTCGGCGTCGCAGCGGGCCAGGATGTAGGAGTAGATGAACGGCCCGCAGCGGACGTAGCTATTGCCGCGCGTGGTGGTGAAGATGATGTGGCCGTCGGGAAGGTAGATGGGGTCAACGTCGTCGTAGTCGCTGTCGGTGAGCTGGCGGAGGCCAGAGCCATCGAGAGCGATCTCGTAGAGGTGGAAGCTCTTCTCGTCGTGCGGCTTGTAGCAGAAGAGGACGCGCCTGGCGTCGAACGAGACGTCTGGCCGCCAGAAGTAGCCCGGCTTTTCGGGCGCGAGGCGGCGCACGGCGCCGCCGGGATGGAGGCCGTCGAGCACGAGCAGCCTGCCGCCTGGCACGGCCGAGATGCCCATTCGGTGGATCGCCTCGTGCTCGGGGTTCACGTTCCCCTGCGGCATCGGCTGGTCCACGACGAGCAGTTGCGAGAAGTCGAGCAGCGGGCTCTTGAGGGCGATGCGGCGCTTGGCGGCGCGGACCGCGAAGTAGAGCTCCCTGGCGGCGGGGGTCTCGTGCGCATAGGAGACGGCGGGGTCAATATGGGCGTCCGGCCCGTAGAGGCCGGCGATCTGGCCCCAGGGGGCGGCGCCGAATCCCCCGGCCACGGCTGCCTGCGCCCACGCCGCGTCGTCGAAGTCGGCCTTCGTCCACCCCGCCTGCTCGGCCTTGGCCACGCGCCACGAGGCGTCGGTGACGACGGACGTCTGGGTGCCGTCGGCGAGGACGAGGGAGAGGCGGGCGATCAGCCCCGCGGGGTTCTTGGCGACGGGTGCCGGCCGGTTCTCGGCCCGGACCGCGAGGACGTTTTGTCCGCCCTTGAGGTGCCGCTCGATGGCGAAGGCGGCTGCCTTCTGCCACGTGTCGTTGCTGCCCACGCGCTCGCCGTTGGTGAAGACCTCGCAGGCGTCGTCGCAGGCGATGCGGAGTTCGGCTTGCCGCACGGCGGCGCCCTTTGGCAGCTCGAAGCGGCAGCGGAAGAATCGCGGCTCGACGGGTGCGGCCTCGGCGCTTCGGGCCTCGAGCCATATCCAGCTCGCGGGGGCGTCCGCGCCCTTTGGAACCGTCCTCGTCGTCGTCGTCGTCCTCGTCCTCGCCTCGATGGCGTTCAGCTCGGCCAACTCGGCGGAAAGGTCGGTGGATGGGGTTTTCGCGGCAAGCCGTGCGGCGAGCTCGCGCGCCCAGGCGAGCTCCTTCGCGGCGCGCTGGGTGAGCGACTCGCCCATCGCCTGGAAGAGCCAGTCGCGCTGGAGCGCCGCCTCCGCCTCGGCAGGCGTCAGCGGCCGCGTCTCAGGCGTGGTGGGATTGGTGTGGGTGGGCGGGACGATCATCTGGCCGTAGTTCCACCGCCCGATCTTCTCAGCCGCCGAGACCGGCAGCGCCGAGGACAGGGCAAGAACCGCGACAGCCGCGCAGAGCAGATTCCTCACGATGTCACATCCTTCCAATCATCCCCGCCGGGACTGGACGGGCAGGCTGCCCTTGTGGGGGCAGGGGGTGGTGTGGAGCTTGCCGCCGCCGGTGTAGTAGGTGCAGACGCTCACGCGGCCGCACTTGGGGCATTCGACGTGGAGGCTTCGGCGGGCCAGCGGGCCGGCCGCGAGCGCGAGGGCCAGAGCGAGTGCGGCGCACGCCACCACTCCGCCCTGTAGCCAGCGGCGGCCGCGCAAGTAGCGGGCGAAGGCCACGCGCTGCTCCCAGGTGGCGACCTTGAGCGGCCACTCGCGCGACACGGAGCCCTGGCACAGCGTCACTGGCCCGTCGGGCCGCGACCAGCCCGGATACTCGACGTTCGCCGCGACCCTGAGCGTGACCTCTTCGCCCTCGATGGTCGCGTCGTCGGGCAGGCGCACCTGGAACTCCAGGACGACAGGCTCTGGGGCCGGGGCGTGCTCCGGCTGGAAGACCGCGTGGGTCCACCTGTTCTGCCTGACCGCGACGTCGTTGATGGGGCCGTGGAGGGTGACGTTCTGGCCTTCGACGCTGAAGTAGCCGCCTGCGGAGGCGAGGTCGGTCTTCCACGTGAGGGTCAGGCGCGCTCCGGGCGCGGCAAGGCTCCACGCGCCCCCGGTCGCGGCGGGGTCCAGGAGCGGGAGGTCCGCCGGGGGCTTGCGGTGGACCAGCAGGAGGCCGAGGCCGGCCAACGCCGCTGCCAGGACGGCCTCGGCGAGCACCACCCCGACCCAGTAGGGCGTGGCGTACCAGCGAGGGGGCCGGGCGTTC
>VGYW01000174.1 GCA_016872875.1 Planctomycetota bacterium
AGCTTGCCGGAACGGGTTCGCCCGCCCCGGCTTCTTGGCCAAATGTAGTGACAACTTTCGAGGTCGAATCATCGAATTTGCCCCCAAAAGGGCACTTTTGACGCACCTACTGCGGAAGTTAGGCTAGCTAGAAAAGGCCTGACACCCCGGCCCCCGAGTCATGGCCGAGGGGTCTATTGTGCCACGATCTCGAGGGTGGTGGCCTGCGGGTGGTGGAGGCGGATGGCCTCGGCCTGGGGGTCGAAGTCGGCGTGGTGGTGGCCGTTGACGGTGACGGAGCGGAGAGGGGCGGCGCCGGGCCTGCGGAGGCAGAGGCGGACCTGCGCCGGGAAGTCAGCACGGGGGAGCTGGATGCGGGCGTGGACGACGCTCTGGCTCTTGGGCTCGAGGGAGACGCTGACGGGTCCCCAGCGGGTGGTGGCGCGGTCAACGTGGACGCGCGGGCCGGGGGCGAGCCAGCGGCGCGGCGTGGCACGGCAGAGCCAGAGGACGTCGGCGTCGGGCTCCTCGAAGACGAGCATCCACTTGGCGAGGAGGGGGGTGACGAGTTGGGCGGGGACGCAGTAGTCGGTGACGTAGCTTCGAGCGGCCTTGCCGCGTATGGCGACCTGTTCGTAGGCCATGAAGGTGCCGCGGGTGTGGTGGATGGCGAGGTGGCCGTAGAAGCCGAGGAGGAAGTGGCGGACGCGGCCGCGGAGGAGGAGGCCGCAGGCGTGGTGGGCGTAGGGCCAGTCGTCGAGGCGGTCGAGGAACCGGGTGGTGCCGAGGAGCTCGCCGCCGTGGCTGGCGCGGTAGGCGATGATGGCGTCGTGCCACTCGGGCAGGAGGTAGTCGGCGGAGAGCATCTCGGGCCAGTAGCGGTAGTTGGTGTAGGAGGCGACGGGGTCGGCGGTCATGGACTCGAAGGGGTGGGCGATGCCTGGGGCAGGTGGGACGAAGATGGGCGAGGTGGTGCGGATGATGGACTTCTCGAGGCTGGAGTCGATGTCGGTGCGGAGGCTCTGGCATTCGGCGCCGAGGTCGGCGGCTCGGCGGCGGAGGGCGTCGCCGCCGAGGAGTGCGTAGGCGCGCGCGACCTCGAGCCAGCCGCGCCAGGCCCAGATGCTCCCCGCGTAGTAGTAGCCCACCTGGTCGCGGGTGTCGGCCTCGGGGGAGCCGAGGAGGAGGCCGTGGCGCGGGTCGTCGCGCGGGTGCGTCTCCTGGGAGTGGCGGCGGAGTGCGAGGAGGAGGCCGATGATGCGCTCGATGACGGGGACGCGCGCGCGGAGCCAGGCGGCGTCGCGGCTGCGGCGCGCGTAGCGGGCCACGGCGTCGAGGAGCTGGCCGTACTCGGAGACGGCGGGGCCGTAGTAGTCGAAAGTGCCGTCCGCGCGCACCGCGTTGTCCAGGTAGTAGTCCAGGTGGGCGCGGGCGCGGTCCAGCAGGTTCCACTCCACGCAGGCGTTGGCGGTGCCGATGGTGGCGGGCGGGAAGTGGTTGTGCTTGGGGTCGCGGTAGAGGCCGACGCCGTAGCGGGGCTTGGGGCCGTCGTGGGTGACGAAGGCCCTTGCGAGGGAGGCAAGGGAGGCGTTGAGGACCTTGGCCTCGGCCGGGGCCTCGAGGCGCATGGCGTCGGCGAACACCTGTTGCCAGTGGGCCTCGAACTCGCGGCGGCGGTCCCTGAACCATTCGGGTGAGATGGGGGTGAGTCCCTCGGCGCCGGCGCGGAAGCTCACGGTGGCCTCCCCGCCAGCCCCCCGTGCCACTCTGAAGGAGACGTAGAGCTCGGCGGCGGCCGGCGCGATGAAGGCCAGCTCCTGCCAGCCGTAGCCGAGGCGGGTGTCCTTGAACGAGTAGTCTATCCCGGGCATGTAGCCGCCGATGAGGCGGCGCGCGGCGTTGGTGGGGCGGGCGTCGGCCGGCAGGTGGCGGCGCGGGTCGAAGAGCACCTGGTCGAGGCGCGCCGGCCCCGACTCCGTGGCTGCGACGCCCAGCGTGCCGTCGGGCGCGACGTAGATGACCTCGCTGGCCGCCTCGTTTGCGAGGAAGGTGTAGCCGAGGAGCTCGGGCAGGAGCGCCGCGCAGGCGTCGTAGGAAGGGTCGGCGCCCCCCGCCAGCACCTGCTCGCCCAGGGTGTCCGACAGGCTCCTCAGCAACTCGATGGACAGGTCGGGTGCGGACATTGGTTGTGTCTATCGTCCTCGTCCCTCGTCCTCGTCCTTCGTCCTCGATCCCTCTGTGCCCGAAAGCAGAGAAGAGTCGAGGACGGGGGACGAGGACGAGGGACGAGGACGATTGAAGAGGGGGGTGCGGCTACTCCCTCACTCGCCAGAGCGGGATGGGAATCCAGACGACCTGGATGAAGTACTCGTAGTTGACGCGTCCCCAGGCGATGACGCCGCCGAGGATGTGCCAGCCCCACTGGGAGTTGTAGCGGGCGTCCTCGCCCTTGGTGGCCACGACCGCGGCCAGGTGCTGGCCGAAGGTGTCGGACGACGCCACAAGGGTGTTGCCGTTGGCCTGTAGGATGTCGGCCGGCTGGACGCACTGGGTGTAGCCGGCGACGATGCCGGCCGGCCCGAGGCCGTGGCTGAAGCGGAGCGAGAGCTCCTCCCCGCGGTCGAGCGAGTGCCACATGTCGTACGTGCTCAGCCAGAAGACGGGTGCGGGGAAGACCGGCAGCCAGGCCCAGGAGCGGCCGAACAGGCGCTCCGTCTTGTCGGCCCCCTTGTCCAGCATGAGGCGGCTCTCGGCCTCCGTGTAGCCGATGATCGGCATCGTGCCCCAGTAGCGGCGGGACGACTGGCGGAAGGTGGCGCGATTGGTCGCCACCTCGGCGCTCTCCTTCTGCACGACGCTCCAAGGCACCATCTGGAACGACGCGTCGAAGGCCTCCTTGTAGCCGGTCTCGCTCACCTTCCACGGGGCGCGCCCGTAGAGGCGGTACGCGGTATCCTTGTCCACCGGGCCGCTTCCGCTGAAGCCCCAGAAGCTGCACCCGGCGCCCCCGGCCAGGCCCAGGAGCGCCACAACCACGAGCCGCAGTGCCACTTTCCTGTGCATCGCCGTGTCCTTCCCTCAAGAGAGCCTGCGATCGGACGCCGCAGCCACGCCACGGAACGACAGTGATTATAGGCGGACAGGCCGCGCAGAGCAAGGCCCGGTCGCGCAAATTCACCTCCGCTGGCGCGAGAGCGGGCGCTCGAGGCCGTGGGCGAGGAGGAGGGCGTCGTCGCCGAAGATGGCCGCGGTTGGGCCGTCGGCCACCACCCGCCCGCCGTCGAGCATCACCGTGCGGGGGCAGAGCTCGAGGATTAGGTCGAGGTCGTGCGTGGCGACGACCTTCGTGATGTCGAGCGAGGCGAGGCGCTCGATGAGGCGGCGGCGCGAGCGGGGGTCCAGGTTGCTCGTCGGCTCGTCCATCACCAGGATGTCGGGCTGCATGGCGAGGACTGTTGCGATGGCGACGGCGCGCTTCTGCCCGGCGGAGAGGTGGTGGGGGGCCTTGCGCTCCAGGCCGCTGCACCCGACGGCGGCGAGGGCGGAGGCCACCCGCGCGCGCACCGCGGCCTCCGAGAGGCCCAGGTGGAGCGGGCCGAAGGCCACGTCGTCGGCCACCGTGGGCATGAAGAGCTGGTCGTCGGGGTCCTGGAAGACGACCCCGACCATGCGGCGGACGTCGCGGAGGTGGTGCTTGTCGAGCTCCACGCCGTGGATGCGGACGGTGCCCTGGCCGCGCAGGGTGCCGTTGAGGTGGAGGATGAGGGTGGACTTGCCCGCGCCGTTCGGCCCCACGAGGCCCACCGCCTCGCCGACCGCTATGTGAAGGGAGAGGCGGTCGAGGGCGCGCGTGCCGTCGTGGTAGACATAGGTCAGGTCGTGGACGTCAATCAGCGCGTCGGCCATATCCGGCACCATCCTTGATCGGCCGGATCCGACGGATCCGACCGATCCGACGGATCGCCCCCCTCTCGTTCCCACGCTCCGCGTGGGAACGCGCGACCGCGACGCTCTGCGTCGCGCGAGGGGACGCGGAGCGTCCGGCCCCTGCGTTCCCACGCGGAGCGTGGGAACGAGAGGGGTGGGCTACTTCCTGCCGCTCGGGGCAAAGCGTGCTAGCTCGGCGTCTGCCTTCTTGCCGAGCCCCGCGGCGGCCTGGGCGGGCGTGGCCGCGCCCCTGGTGACGTTTGTGAGCGCCTCGGTGATGTGGTCGCGGACCGCCTGCCAGCCGGCCACGTTGGGCTCGGGGACGCCGAGCGGGATGGCCTCGAATGCGGCGCGGTGGCGCGGGCCTTTGGCGAAGAAGTCCTTCAGGAGCGGCACCTCGGCGGCAGAACGGCGGACCGGCAGGTAGCCGGTCTTCACCGACCATTCGGCCGTGACCTCTGGGGAGATGAAGAACTTGATGAACTCCCAGGCGCCGCGCTGGCGCTCGGGGGTGCTCCTGAAGATGAGGATGTTGCCGCCGTAGAGGACGGTGAGCTTCGGGCGCCCCTCGCCCACGGGGGGAGGGGCCATGAGCCACTGGAACTTGTCGCGGCCATCCGCGTCGCGGAGGTCGTCCTCCATGTAGGAGCGGGTGGTGCTGGAGCGTAGGATGAAGGCGACGTCGCCCTTTGCGAAGAGCCTGCGGTCGTCGTCGGTGCCGAGTGCGATGACGGTGAGGAGTTCCTCGCGTGCGAGGGCGGCGAGGACTTCGAGCGCGCGGACGGCCTCGGGGCCGTCGAGGTGGCTGCGGCGGTCGGCGATGGTGGCCAGCTTGCCGCCGTGGGCGAGCACCATGCCGTCGAAGGACGACGCGTCGCGCGAGTAGGCGAAGGCCGGCCGCCCGGTCTTCGCCTTCACCTTGCGGCACTGCTCGATGAACTCGCCCCAGGTCTCGGGCGGCTTCTCGATCCCCGCGGAGCGGAGCAGGTCGGTGTTGCAGTAGAGCATCAGCACACTCTTCGTGAAGGGGAAGGAGAGGAGCTGGTCGTTGAACTCGGCGTAGCGGTTGGACTGGAGGAAGGAGGGGAAGATGTCGGCCTGGTCGGCCTTGCCCAGGCCGTAGTCGGGGTGGTTGAGGTAGTCGTCGAGGGGGAGGACGACGCTGGCCTGCATGAACTCGGCGACCATGCTCTCGTAGACGATGCAGAGGTCGGGCAGGTTGCCGCCCTGGATGCGCGCGCGTGTGGCCTCGAACATGGCCTTGTAGGTGCCCATGTTCTGGAGCCTGACCTCGTAGTTGGGGCTTGTGGCGTTGAAGCGCTCGACGATGGCCTCGAGGGCCACCTTGTTCTGCTCCTTCTGCGCGTGCCACATCTGGAGCACCGACTTGCCCGAGCCGGACCTATCCCCCGCGTTTTGCGAGTCCCTTGAGCACCCGGCCAGCGCCAGGAGGCCAAGTGCGAGAATCGCGGTTTGCAGATTGCGGATTGCGGATTGAAATCCGAAATCCGAAATCCGAAATCCGAAATCGGCCACGGGCGTCAGCGGGCGACGGCTTGAAGGAAGGCGAACCATTCTTTCTCCAGTTCGGTGAGGTCGGTGCCGAGCGTGGCCTCAAGGGAGCCCGGCGGCACGGGGCCTGGCTGCCGCTCGGTCTGAAGGTAGCGCAGGAATGCCTCGCGGCGCTTCGGGCCGCCGTGGAGGAGGAAGAGGACGAGGAGGCCCGATTCGCGGTAGGCCACGGGGCCTAGCGGGCCGCGAAAGAGCTCGGCGTCGCCCCTGACGAGCATGTGGAGCGGCACGTGGGCGGCGCGGCCGGCGAGGGAGAGGACGACTGCGGCGTCCCGGCGGATGACCGGGCCGACGGTGCCGCGCACGGCCGGCCCGAAGCCGCCCTGCTCGGCGCACACGGCAAGTCCCAGGGCGAGCCACGGGCTCCACTGGGCGTCGCCAGCCGCACGGGACATGAGCGCGTGCGTGGTCTGGTGCAGGATGAGGCCGAGGAGGTCAGGGTACGGCCGTAGCGTGACAGCGACGGCCAGGGGGGTGGAGCCGTGGAATGCGCCCGCGTGCTCAGGGTCCGCCGACAGCTTGTGCTCGCGGGCGAACGCCAGGGCGTCGGCGTGGTTGTCGAAGACGTTCACGGCTACCCTCCCCGGCGGGCCCTGAAGCCCGACGGCGGGGCCTAGCTCGGCGCAGAAGGCCCGCACGAAGGCGTCGAGGTGCCGGGCGAGCTGGAGCGCGAGGCCAGACCCGGCGGGCACGTTCGCCCCCTCGCGCGGCACGGCGACACGGGCGGCGCCGGCCTCGGCGACGACGTAGCCCTCGCCGGGCGGCGGGCTGGGCCGGCTCCCCAGCAGCCCGGGCAGCAGGATGTGCATGGCGATGAGGAGGATGGCGAGGACAGCGGCGGCGAGCGCCAGCTTGAGGAGGAAGAGCCGCGTGCCGACGCGCATGGCCTCACTCGAGAATATGCTTGAGGACCTCTTCGAGCCTTTGCATGATGCGCTGGTAGAGATCGGTTCCGGGCGTGGCGGAGTCCCGAGCCCTCTCCAGGATCTCCTTCGCAGTCATCCACATCTTCTTGCGCATGGGTTCGGCAGCGGCGTTGAGGAGGTTGCTCGCCTGCCGCTCGAGGGAGGCCAGGCCCTTTTTCGCCCGCTCGTTGTTGGCGTCGTACTTCTTGGCCTGTTCGAACCACTTGCGTGCCTGTGCTGGATCCTTGTGAATAAGGGGGTAACCCTTGTCGGCGGCCTCGGCGGCGAACTCGGGGTATCGGGCCTTGATGGCATCGAGGGCGCGCTGGGCGCGGACGTGGTAGGCATTCTCGGCGTCGGGCTCAACGCCCACGGCTTCCTGGTAGGCATCCTCGGCCTTGCGGTAGTCCTTCTCCTCCTCATCGGCCTTCTTGCCCAGGGCCAGGAGGTCTTCGATGCGCTTGACGCGCTCGCGGATGTAGGCGAACTCCTGGAGCTTGTGCTGGTCGGCCAGCTCTGCGGCCTGGGGGCCGGCGCCGGTCTTGTAAAGCTTGCCGACCTGTTGGCGGACGGTCTCCAGTGCCTCGTCCTTTTCGAGGCGCGCGATGTCGGCCAGGATGCGCTGGGCCTCCTTGTGGTAGTAGCCGGGCTTGATGCCCGTAAGGGGGCTGCGGGCGGCGCCGTATTGCTTGTTGTTGAGGGCATCCTTGGCCTGTTGCACGAGTTGGGCTTCGCCGGCGTAGCGGCGGCAGTCCTCGATCTGCTTGGTGATGGCCGCCTTTTCAGCGTTGGTGGGCGCGTACTGGAGAGCGGCGTCGAGGTGTGGGATGGCTTCGGCCCACTTGGGCTGGCCCAGCTCCATCTCGCGCCTGGCGAGGCGCATGCGAAGGGCGAAGATTGTGCGGTCGATCTCCGCGATGTCCTCCTTGGCCAGCTTCGCGGCGAAGCGCTCGGGCGGGATTTGGAGGAGCCGCGCCCTGATCTCGTTGAGGGAGTCCTCGTTCTCGCCCACCTGCTTGATCCGCTGGGCCTCGCCGTCGCGGATGGCGAGGGCCACGCTCTCTCTGTCAATCCATTGGCGCTGCTCGCGTGCGAAGGCGATGGCCTTCTCGGACGGGCAGATGTTTTGCTCGATGCTATCGAGGTAGTGGCGGGCCTCGGTCTTGTTGAGCTCGCGGAAGTTCTCCCCCGCCGCCTGGCGGAGCAGCGTGTACTGCGTAAGGAGGCGGGCCGGCTCCAGGTCGGAGCGCTTGCCCGCGGCGAGGGTGAACTTGGCGTTGGCTTGCGCGTAGTCGCCCTTCTTGAACTCCTCGATGCCTGCATCCACGAGCTGCGCCCAAGCGGCGTTGGTGATGCCTTGGACTGGCGGCTGTTTGGAGGCCGGGCGGAGGATGACGGCGGCGAAGGTGATGACGACGATGGCGGCGATGGCGACGACGGTGATGAGGAGGCGGACGTTTGGTCGGCGGAGCTCGGCGGGCCGTGCGGCGATGGCGCCGGCGCCGCCGGTGGGGGCGATCTCGACCTCGCGGCCCGTGCGCGGGTCGCGGAGGAACCAGCGCCCCTCGCGGACGACGAGTTGCGGCTGGTCGGCGGGGCCGAGCACGGTCTCCTGGCGCGGCACGTAGGGGGCGGGCATGAAGGTCTGGTCGGCCGGCGTCTCCTCGCCGGTGGGCGACTCTGGGCTACAAACATGCAGAATCTTGTTTTCCGGAAAGATTTTTCCTCCGCGTTTGGTTGCGGCTTGCCGCGATGGGAAGTCTGTGGGCGCGGGGGGGGCGGGCTCGGTGCCGAGGGGCTCGGGGGTGCCCCTGAGGTCCATCTGCGCTCCGGGCTGCGGGCCGCCGGGCACGGCCATGCCCGCGGGGCCGGCGGTGACCACGATGTCCTCGGCGGCGCCGGCGCCGTGGCCGTAGGAGGGGGCCGCGCCCTCGGAGTCGAACCGCAGATCAAATGAGCCGAGGGTCAACACGTCGCCGTGGTGGAGGTCGGCGCGCTCGATTCGGCGGCCGTTCACGAGCGTGCCGTGCGAGCTGCCGAGGTCGCGCACGCTCACGTTCGGGCCGTCCACGTAGCACTGGCAGTGGCGTCGGGAGATGGACTTGGACGGGATGCAGATGTGGCAAGTGGCGTGGCGCCCGATGAGGGTGGAGCCCTGGCGCAGTGGGAACGAGAGGGTCTGGCCGCCGGTCATGGCCACAAGGCGCATCTAGCGTTTCTCCTGTTCTTCGCGTTCCTTCCTGTCCGCGTCCTCGAGCAGGCGTTCGTAGAAGCGGGTGCAGACGTGGTGCTCCTCCGACTCGTCGTCGGGGAAGAGGAGCTTGAGCTCGCCCGCCTTGGCGACGGCGTCGCGGAGCTTGCCCTGCTCCACCAGGATGTCAATCTCGCGTGCGAGGCGCTCGTAGCGGTCGTTGAGCGCCCGGCGGATGGCCTGGGCGGTCTGGGCGGCCCAGGTGGCGTCGTCGAGCTTGTTGAGGGGCTCGAGGAGCCGAGCCGCGTCGTCGAGTTCCTGGGCGAGGCTCCAACTGTGCTCGGTGACGAGTCCGCGCTGGCGGATGACGTTGCGCGCGCGCTCGAGGACCCTCTGGGCGAAGGCGTTCCGCTCGGCCAGGCCGCGGTCGAGGAGCGTCTGGGCATACCGCTGCGGCTTGATGCCGCGCACCACCACGCGGATGATCACGCGCCCCACGGGGGGCCCGGAGACCGCGATGTCGGTCATCCCTTGTGAGAGCCCGCGGATGGACACGAAGCCCTTGAAGGGGCTGGGGTTCGCTATCGCCACCTTCTGGTCGGTGGGCGTGCCGATCTGCCTCCGGTCAATGCGGCCGGTGATCCCCCACGAGAAGCGCCTGCGGTCGGGGTCGGGCACGCGCGAGAGGTCCACCGGCGCCACCCCGCCCGCGGCCACCAACACGTCCACCCGCGGCGGCCCGACCTCCCGCCGGCCCACGGCCAGGAAGGCGCCAAGGCCCAAGGCGACCACCATGGCCATCGTGCCCGCGTAGATGGCGGGCCAGAGGTTGCGGCGAACCTTCGGCGCCTCGATGGGCACCGTGGCCCCCGCCGCGCCGAAAACGTCATCGAAGGTCAACGGCCGCGCCAGCGCGCCGGCCTGCGCGGTCGTGGCGGCGACCACCGCCGGGAGGTTCGCCCCCGCGCCCGGCGGCGCCGCCGAGTCGTCCGCCACGGTGAACTTCACCAGGATCTCGCCCAGGCCGAAGACGTCGCCCGACTGGAGGGGGTGCTTGGAGATCAGCTTGTCGCCCACCCGGGTGCCGTTGTGGCTGCCGAGGTCAACCAGCACGTAGCTCCCGCCGTCGCCTTCCACGCGGGCGTGGCGCCGCGACACGCTCTTGTGGTCGAGGGGGAGCATGTTGTCCGACGTGCGCCCGATCGTGATCGCCTGGCCGCTGTCGAACGAGAACTGCTGCCCTCGCAGGGGCTCGCTCACGACGGCGAAGCATAGCCGGGGTTTTGCCATGGCCATCGCCCTGACCCATTCTGTCACACGCAACCTACGACATTCTACCACGCCCTCCCCGGCTTTGCAAGGACTCGCGCGGCGAGGGCGGCGATGAGCGCCAGCGCGCTCAGGAGGAAGCAGGCCCCTGCGAAAAGGTCGCCGTGGCGGGTGTAGAAGGTGACCTCCTGGCGCAGCGGCACGCGCCCCACGGCCACGCCGGCGACGAGCCTCCTGCGGCCGCGGGCGTCGCGCACCACCTCGCGGAAGCGGCCCGCGGGGTCAATGATGGCCGAGATGCCGGAGTTGACGCTGCGGACGATGCCGATTCTGCACTCGACGGCTCGGAAGCCGCAGATGGCCAGGTGCTGGTCGAGCTCGTGGCTGCCGCGGAACCAGCCGTCGTTCGAGATGTTGATCAGGAAGTCGGCGCCCGGCCCATCCGGCCGCACGACGTAGCGGCGCGAGATGTCGGGGAACACGCTCTCGAAGCAGATGAGGACGCCGAAGCGGGCGCCGGCGGCCTCGATGAGGTTCAGGCGGTCGCCCGGCGTGAAGCCCTTGCCGTAGGGCACCATCTTGCGGACGAACCAGAGGAGCTCGCGCAGCGGGATGTATTCGCCGAAGGGCACGAGATGCGTCTTGTCGTAGCGCTCGGCGCGGCCTGGCGAGCCGCCTGGCCGGAAGAGGTAGGCGCTGTTGTGTACCACGCTCTCGTATTCCACCAGCGGCTCGCCACGGCGGACCGCCTGGCCCTCCCTGACGAGGACCCTGCGCAGCGGCTCCTCGCCGGGCGCGCCGGTGGCGTAGCGGGGCATCATGTAGGCGCCATCGTCCGTCGTGATCTCGCCGTCGGTGATCGCCCGCACCGTGCCGTCCGCCACGGCCTCGATGGTGTGGTCGAAGCCGAACTCGGCGTGCGCGCCGATGAGCATGGGGCAGCCGAGGAGCCGCGTGAGCTCGCCGATGGCCTCGCGGCTGCGGCGGACCATGGCCCTGATGTCCGGGTGCGGGTGGTCGTGCTGGTTGAGGGGAAGCTGCACCATCGTCTCGGGCCAGACCACGAGGTCGAGCGCCCGGCCCCCCGCCAGGCCAGCGAGCTGGAGCGTCAGGGCCTGGTGCTCCTGGAAGATGCGCTCGATCGTCTCGCGCGTAAGCTCGTTCTTCACCTCTTGCGGAACGTTGCCCTGGACGATGCCGATGAGCGGCCCTTCCCGGACCTCGAGCGTGGCCAGGCGCCAGGCCCCGTAGCCGAGCGCGCCGCCGGCCAGGGCCGCCACGAGGGCGCCGCCGAGGGCCAGCCGGCGACACAGCCCCTCACGCCGCCACCAGGCCAGCGCCGCATCCGCCACGAAGGCGTTCGCCGCCACCACGATGAAGCTCACTGCGTAGGCGCCGAAGAGGTCGGAAACCTGGATGAGCGCCTTGAACTGGAACTGTGTGTGGCCGATGAAGAGCCAGGGGAAGCCGGTGAGGAAGAAGCCTCGCAGGTACTCGCAGCCCACCCACACCACGGGCGCCGCCACTGCGAATGGCACGCCGAGGCGCCGCGTCGCCGCCCGCACCAGCAGCCCGAAGAGCACGAAGTAGGCGCCCACATAGGCCGACAGCGCCACCCCGCCCGGCACGGTGACGTAGAATTGCCACGACAGGCCCAGGCCCGCGGCCAGGAGGCCCATCAGCCCGCTGCCCAGAAACGCCTCCCAGCGCCCGCCCTCCCGCAGCGCGACGAACCACGGCGCCAGCGCCACCCACGCCAGCGGGAACAGGCCCGGCACGGGGCAGCTCGCCCGCACCAGCAGCGCGCTGCCCACACAGGCCCCGAGAACCCATAGCTTCCGAGGACCAGGCAACTTCCGCATCGCAGCCACGTTGCCCTTGAAGGAGAAAGCCGCAGGGTCGGGGATTCCATCAGCCCCAGTGCCCCGCAGTATAGCCAATTCGCCCGCCGCGATCAAGGTGCCGACGCAATCGGGGACGTAAGGTGTGGGGATTCCGTGAGGTAGAGCGATCTGGAGGTGGGGCCAGATTCGCGCGGCGTTTTGGGGGCGGTCCGAAGGGGCCTGGGTGCCCCCTCGTGGGGCCGTGAGCTTGAACCCTGTTCAGGAAAGAACTGATGCCCCGGCCCCCTCCCCTCATTGCGGAACCGCTGCCTCTCCTGGCCGGCAGGCTCGGGCCCTTGAAGCGCGCCATGAATGCGGCTAGAATCAAGAGGTAGCCCTCACCACCGCTCTGTCCCCGAGGAGTCCTCCGTGGCCCTTCTGCTCATAGCCGTATCGGTAGCCCTGTCGGTGTCCTTCCTCTGCTCGCTGATGGAGGCTGCCTTGTTGAGCCTCACGCCCGGCCAGCTCGCCACGCTCGGACAACGCCACCCGCGGGCCGCCGGCGTCTGGCAGCGGTTCAAGGACCACATCGAGTCCCCCATCAGTGTGATCCTGATCCTCAACACCGCCGCACACACCATTGGCGCGTTCATTGCCGGCGCGCAGGTCGAATCCCTGTTCGGCAAGGCGTGGCTCATAGGGTTCTCCATCCTCTTCACCTACCTGATGCTCCAGTTCACCGAGATCCTCCCTAAGACCCTTGGCGTGCGCTTCAACGGCCACGTGGCGCTGCTCGCCGGGCCGCCCCTGTCCACCCTGGTCTTCCTCATGCGGCCCATCAACTGGTTCATCCACCTCGTGAACCGCCCGTTCGAGCCGCGGCGCCAGGCCGGCCGCCCCACCTCGCCACTCCACGAGATCACCGCCCTGGCAGGCCTCGCCCGACTCTCCAAGCTGATCGACTCGCACCAGGAGCGCATCATCCATGGCGCCACCCGCCTCTCAAAGACCACCGCGCGGCAGCTCATGGTCCCCGCCAGCGAAATCACCTTCCTCTCAACCCGCCAGGACATCGGCGAGGCCATCGTGACCATGCACATGGACCCCCACACCCGCTTCCCCCTGCGCGAGGGGGACGACCCCAACCGCATCCTGGGCTACATCAACTTCAAGGACCTGATCGCCTGGGCGCGGACGAACCCCGCCGACCCCAGCCTGCGCGGCGTCGCGCGCCCAGTGCGGTTCGTCAGCCCCGACGTCTCCTCCGCCGTCCTCCTCAAGCTCTTCGTGGACGAGCACATCCACATCGCCATCGTCCGCGACGCCGACGGCCGCACCCTCGGCCTCCTGACGATGGAGGACATCGTGGAAGAGCTGGTGGGCGACATCGAGGACGAGTACGACCGCCTGCCCCACTCCTGCCACACCCTCACCGCTGGCACCCTGATGGTTGGCGGCGCGTGCCCCGTGGCCGAGGTCGCCAAGGCACTCGGCGTGGACCTCCCCGACCCCCAGGGCACCCTGTGCGCCTGGCTCGAGCGCCAGCTAGGCCATTGCCCAAAGGCCGGCGACGCCGTCTCCATCGCCGGCCGGCAATTCATGGTCCGACGCATGCGCCGCGGCCGCGTCTTCGAAGCCCTCGTCACCCAGCCCCGGCAAGAGAAGACAGCGTCGTAAGGGGTTCCCCGGATGAACCGCCGCAAGCTGCTCCTCCGACTAAGCCAGGGCCACTTGAAAAACGCCGCGTTCTCGGACATAATCAGTCTGCCGGAAGGCTTGGGCTTCCGCTTCTCGCTACGGAGCGGAAGCCACCGCATCTACGTTCACCCAGAGGTGCCGGAGCTGGTGAACCTTCAGAACGTTCGTGGTGAGGCAAAGCCTTACCAGATCCGCCAGCTTCTCCGCCTTGCCGAACTCTACGACCTCCGCCTGGAGGACCAAGCGTGAGCGACTACCACATCAACATCTTCTACAGCGAGGAAGACGGCGGCTACATCGCCGATATCCCCGACCTCAACGCATGCTCGGCCTTTGGCAGCACACCAGACGAGGCCCTGGCCGAGGTCGAGCGGGCCAAGGATGCCTGGCTCACAGCCGCACGCGAGGCAGGCAAGCCCATCCCACGTCCGCGCTACCGTCCCCTCATCTACCAGATGTCGCACTAGGCTGCAAGAACACGCGGTGGACATCACACCCAAGCAACGCATGGTCAACGCCTATCGCGGCCTCCCGAGCGACTGGGTGCCCGTGGCGCCGGAGTTCTGGTACTACTACCCCGCCAAGCTCCTCGGGGTGGATATGATCCAGTTCGAGAAAGAGGTGCCGTTTCACCTGGCGCTCAAGACGACCTTCGAGCGGTTCGGCTGCGAGGGCTGGGGCGTTGCGGGCGTCGGAATCCCAAACCCGAGCGTCGAGTGGAAGAGCCAGGAGAAGTGGCTCGATGCGGGCACGCTTGAGGTGCGGACGACGATCAAGACGCCCGTCGGCGAGCTGGCCGCCGCCCGCCGTCTCTCACGCTCCGAGCCGAGCTGGAACCTCGAAAGCCCCGTGAAAGACCTCGCCCGCGACCTCCCCGCCTGGGAGCTCGCCGCCCTCGGCGGCGACCCCGACCGCCCCGACACACGCGGCCTCGTCAATGCCTGGAACGAGGTCGGCGACGCCTATCTCCTGGAGGCCTGGCTCTGCGTCCCATTCTTCGACTTCTACGGCTCAGGCCGAAACGGCGGCTTCAATGCCGCAATCTACGACTTTCTGGACCCCGATCTTCGGACTCATCTCGAAGGGCTGCGCGAGCGCTACACCGACCATGTGGTTCGCAAGGCCCGCGCCATCTGCACGCAAACCCCCGTCGAGAGCCTCTGCATCGGCTGCACCTGGAGCAACAACTCCCTCCTCGGCCCCAAGCTCTGGCGACAGTGGGACAAGCCGCTCATCAAGGCCATCGCCGACGAGGCCCACCGCCACGGCCGCCTCGTCCACCTTCACTTCCACGGCCGCTGCATGGAGACCGTCGCCGACTTCGCCGAGCTGGGCCTCGACTGCGTCTGCCCCTTCGAGCGCCCCCCGGCGGCGACGTGGCGGGCCTCCCCGGCCTCCGCCAGGTCGCCCGACTCCTCAAAGGCCGCACAACCATGAACGGCAACGTCCACACCGTCGAAACCCTCATCCGCGGCACGCCGGCAGACGCTCGCCGCGAGGTCCGCGAAATCCTCGAAGCCTTCCGCGGCAGCCCCCGCCTCGTCGTCGGCACCGGCGACCAGGTGGGACGCGAGACCCCCGAGGCCAACCTCCACGCCATGATTGACGAAGCGCGACACTTGCCGTGAGTGGCCCCAGGCGCTACAATCCCGCGGCCCGGCATCTTCGGGGATGTGGGAGGCCGGTTCTGAGGAGCCTGCTCGCATGCCGATCCGCGTCACAGAGAAACGGGTCCTGCGCGACCTGGCGCGGCGGGTGGCTGAGGTGGCCAGTCTGCCCATCATGGCCGAGCGGCGGGCGATGTGGAAGCGCCACAACTCGCTCCAGCGCGTGAAGCCCATGATCCTCGTCTTCCCAGAGGGCTCGTGGGGCGAGCTGGTGCCCGACCCGGCACTCAAGTGCAAGGACGAGAAGGCGCGGAAGATCGAGTGGCAGCTCCGCAGCCGACTCTACTACCACGAACGCCTCCACGACGATATGGTGATCGAGAAGGAGTGGGTGGTCGGCAAGGCGATCAAGCACACGGGCTGGGGCCTCGAGCCGAAGAACATCCCCTCCACCGCCCCGCGCGGGGCGTGGAAGTTCGACCCCGTCCTCAAGTCGCACGACGACCTCAAGAAGCTCACGTTCCCCCAGGTCGGCCACGACGAGCGGGCGACCGCGCGGGCGCTCGAAGAGGCACAGGAGCTCTTCGGGGACATCCTGGACGTGAAGCTCAAGGGCATCTCGCACATCTCCTTCCACCCGATGGCCCTCTACACCCGCCTCCGCGGCCTCGACGAGGCGATGATGGACATGGCCGCCGAGCCGAAGCTCGTCCACGACGCCATGGCCTTCTTCGAGGAGGGCTACCGCCGGACCATCCAGCAATACGAGTGGCTCAACCTGCTGAGCCTGAACAACGACGCCACGTACCACTCGTCGGGCGGCAACGGCTACACGGATGAGCTTCCGAAGCCGGGCTTCGACCCCGCCCGCGTCCGCCCGTGCGACATGTGGGCCTCCGCGGAGGCCCAGGAGCTGGCGCTCGTCAGCCCCGAGATGCACGAGGAGTTCGCCCTCCAGTACGAGCGGCGGCTCCTCACCCCCTTTGGCCTCAACGGCTACGGCTGCTGCGAGGACCTCTCGCGCAAGCTCGGCCGCGTGCTCACCATTCCCAACATCCGCCGCGTGAGCATCTCACCCTTCGCCGACGTTGCCCGCTCAGCCGAGAGGCTGGGGGCCAAGGCGATTTTCTCCTGGAAGCCGCACCCCTCACACCTCGTGGGCGAGTTCGACGCCGCCCGCCTTCGCGCCTACGTCCAGCACACCTGCGAAGCCACCCGCGCCTGCA
>VGYW01000175.1 GCA_016872875.1 Planctomycetota bacterium
CCCTCTACTTCGTGTGCCTGTGCCTCGTGGTGCTCCTTCGGAAGCAGTGGGTGGAGCGCGAGCGCCTAGTCTACCCGCTGCTGGCGGTGCCGCAGGCGCTCATCGAGGATAGCGACGACGGCCGCCTCGTGCCCAAGCTCCTGCGGAGCCGCGTCTTCTGGTGCGGCTTTGCTATCCCGATGGGAATCATCGGGTGGAACGCCATCTCATACTTCGAGCGCAGCTTCCCACAGATCGACCTGGGCGGTTCGTGGGTGAGCCTGGGCCGCGGCTTTCCCGGAATCCAGCTCATCCTGGTCTTCCCGACGCTGGGCCTGGCCTACTTCGCCAACACGGAGGTCGTTTTCAGCGTATGGTTCTTCTACCTGCTCGGGGTCATCCAGGAGGGGGTCTACAACCAGCTCGGCTTCAGCATAGGGGAGTCCACGGTCTTCTGCTGGGCGATGGAGGCGACGGGTTGGCAGAGCTTCGGGGCGTTCGTGGCGATGGTGCTGGGCTTCCTGTGGATGGCGCGTCGGCACTTGCGCGAGGTGGCCGCCTGCGCCCTCGGGCGGAAGCGGGTGGACGACTCGCACGAGCTCCTGTCGTACCGCACTGCGGCCTGGGGCCTTGTGGGCGGCACGGTGCTCCTGGCGGGGTGGCTCGTGCGGTCGGGCATGAGCCTGGGCGTCGCGCTCGGGTTCCTGGCGCTCGCCTACGTCGTCTATCTGGGGCTTGCGCGGATCGTCGCGCAGACGGGCGTGTCGTACGTCACGCCGCCGCTGCTCGCGCAGCCGGCGCTCTTCTTTGGGGTCGGGTCGGCCTCGCTCGCGCCGCGCGAGCTCGCCGCACTCGCCGTCGCCTACGGCTGGCACGGGGACGTTCAGACCACCTTCATCGTGGGGGCGGCCCAGGAGGCGAAGCTGGCCGATGCCTTTCGCGTGAGCGGCCGCTCGCTCCTGCCCGCTCTCGCCGCGAGCGCGCTCATCGGACTCGTCGTCTCCATCGCCTTCATCTTGAACCTTGCCTACGACAAGGGTGCGGCGAACTTCGGGTCGTGGACCTTTCGACCCGCGGGCGGCATGGGCGACCGCTGCTTCGGGATGGCGGTGTCGCAGATGACCGAGCCAGCGGGTCCGCACGCGGGCCGGCTCGGTTGCTTCGGGGCGGGGGCGACGGCGATGGCCGCGCTCACCTTCCTCAAGTACCGCTTCGCCTGGTGGCCCCTTCACCCGGTCGGGCTGGCCGTGGCGAGCACGTGGACCATACGGCGTTCCGCCTTCTCGCTCTTCCTCGCCTGGGCAGCGAAGGCGATCATCCTGCGTTGGGGCGGGGTGCGGCTCTATCGGCGAGCCGCCCCCTTCTTCCTCGGGCTCATCCTCGGCTGCTTCAGCGGCATCGCCCTCTCGCAGCTCATTGACGCCCTCTGGTTCCCCGGCCAGGGCCATCCCATCTACAACGCATAGCAGCACGGCGCCGGGTTGCAGGGAAGTGGGCGTTGGGGTAACCTATTGCCATTTCGCGCGCGGCGCGTGGGGAGAGAAGAAGCCTTGGCCGAGAGGAAGACCCTGGATGAAGATGGTGCGGATTCGGGAGCTGGGCCGCGAGGTGTCGTGCCTCGGGATGGGCTCGATGATCTTCTCGCCGGAGCGGAAGGAACTGGTGTTCGCGCTCCTCGACCGCTTCCGGGAGCACGGGGGAAACGTGATTGACAGCGCGGAGGTCTACGGCGGCGGGAAGTCGGAGGCCGCAATCGGCCTCTACATGGCGGAGCGGAACTGCCGGCGGGACTGGGTGGTCCTGGACAAGGGCTGCGCCGCCGTGGCGCTCGTGACGCCCGAGAACATCCGCAAGGCCATCGCGGGCAACCTCCAACGCCTGGGCACCGACTACATTGACCTCTGGGTGGCCCACCGCGACAACCCGGCCGTGCCCGTGGGCGACATCGTGGAGACCCTGAACGCCGAGGCGGCGGCGGGGCGCATCCGGGCATTCGGCGGGTCGAACTGGACCGTTCCCCGCATCCGCGAGGCGAACGACTACGCGGCGAAGCGCGGGCTGATGGGGATGGCCGTCTCCAGCCCACACGTCTGCCTCGCCACGGCCGCCGAGCCGTTCTGGGCCGACTGTAGCCAGGCGAGCGACGCGGACGTGGCCTGGCACGGCGCGAGCGGCGTGGCGCTCGTCGCCTGGTCGAGCCAGGCCAGGGGCTTCTTCCTCGACACCAGCGGCCCCGACGACACGAACGCTGACATGCGGCGGGTCTACCATCCCATCAAGGAGAACTTCGAGAAGCTCGCCCGCGCGCGTGCGCTTGCGAAGGCCAAGGGGCTGGCGGCGGTCCAGGTCGCGCTGGCCTACGTGCTGAACCTGCCCGCGCCGATGATCGCGCTGGTTGGCCCGGCCACGGTGGGCGAGGTGGACTCCTGCGTCGCCGCCGCCGGGCTGGACCTCACGCACGCGGAGATGGATTGGCTGGCGCTGAGGCGCGAGGGCCTTTGAGGACCGAACGGACGATCACGGCTTCCCGCGCCGCAGGTAGAGCAGATAGGCGACGGCGACCGGGCCGAAGGCGAGGACGTTGATGAGCCAGAAGGGCCAGTGGCTGTGGTGCTGGTCGAGAGGGAGTTGGACGTTCATGGAGAACACTGCGAAGGCGAGGGTGGGCCACATCAGGGCGATCATGGCGAAGTTCAGCCGCTTGATGAGCTGGTTCAGGTTGTTGTTCACGATGGACACGCGGGCGTCCATGAGGCCGGCCACGACGTTGGAGTAGATCTCGGCCTGCTTCGTGCACTCGTTGTTCTCGATCGTGATGTCGTCGACGATCTCCAGTTCCTCAGGGGCCAGGCCGAGCTTGGCGGCGTTGTGCCGGATGCGCTCGATCAGCGCGCCGTTGTAGCGGATCGCGCTCACCAGGTAGACCAGGCTCTTCTCCAGGTTGAAGAGCTGGATCAGGTAGTCGTTCTGGAGCGACGTGTTCACCTTCTGCTCCAGCTCATCCGAGATGGCGTTGATCGCGGCGAGGTGGTCGAGGAAGTGAAAGGTCGAGCGGTAGATGACCCTGAGAAGGACCTCGCGGAGGGAGCGCAGGCGGCTGAAGAACTTAGGCTGGTCGAAGACCGGCACGTCCTCATCCACCACGATCACCAGCTTGTCGGCGAACAGGAATGCCCCCGTGGAGGCCACGCGGAAGAGCAAGCCGTCCTCCGCGCGGAACTTCTTCGGGCGGTTCAGGATCACCGCGGCGTGGTCGGGCTCCAGCTCCAGGCGTGGCAGCTCGTTGGGGTCCAGGGCCGAGGCCAGCGTGTGCTCGTCAATCTTCAGTTGCTCGACGAGATAGCGCTTCTCCGCCTCGTCGGGCCCGGTGTAGACCGCGATGGGGGCGGGCTCGCAAGCCGTCTCGCGCACCTTGCCGCCTTCGAGCTGGTAGAGCTTCTTCATCGGCTGACGCTTCGCATCCGGCGTGTCCCGCGGCCCGGCTCCGCCACGAGCGTATTATAGCCGCGTCGGGCGGAAATACAAGGAAGATTCCAGCAGCGGGTGCGTGCAATCTCCCACGGTCACGCCTGGACGGGTTGAGCCTCCGAAATGGGGCCACGGGGCCTCCGACATCACACCCAACGCCCCTCTGGGCGTTCTGGCGATCCGGGCGCTTCCGGGGCGGTCCCCCCTTCCCTCGGCCTCTGCACGTCGAGAGGTCCCCGCCCGCCTCACCCCCCCTCCCTCCGCCAGCCCGAGGCGGGCGTCGGTTCGGCGGGCGTGTCGGCCAATTGGCTCCCGCTCCGATCCTCACGAAGGGCGAAGCGCCCCCCGTGCCCCCGTGGGCAGTTCGCAAGGGACGGTGCTTCGGCCGAAGCTTGATGGAGCAAGCCCTCCGTGAAGTCCACCCTGTCAACGAAGGCGTCAGCAGGAAGCGGAGCGGCAAAGGCAGCCCCGCAAGGCCGATGACCGCAGGGCCGTCGGCACATCGCGGCCACACACATTCCATCGTGCCTAGCGAACCCCCTGACAGAAGGGGGTGAGCGGGGAGCGGCCAGTCCCTTGCGGAGGTACCGCGGCTCTTGGTCAACGCCTCTTCATTTGCCCCTGCACGGTCCTGTGCCTGCCCGACCAGGCGCGCGAGATTTCGTTCAACGAGGCCGAGGCGCGCGCCGTCCTCGACCGCCTCCCCGCCTGGCGCGAGGCGCGCCCCGGTGGACGCCGCGGGCCGCGCCCTGATCTCTGCCCGCATCTCCTCACGACTCGGGCTTAGCCCCCGAATGGGGGCGTTTGAGCCGTAGCCCAGGGCGACCGAAGGGAGCCCTGGGAAAAACGCGCCCCAGGATAGAGCCCCCGAAGCGGGGCGATTCAGTGGGCGTGAGACGCCCCCTTCGGGGGCTTGGGCAATGGAGGGCACCCGCTCCCAGGGCTCCCTGCGGTCGCCCTGGGCTACGGCTGGCTCGCCCGCATTCGCGGGCTGCAAGACCCCGAGACGTCGGCAGAGATCAGGGCCGCCCCTCATCGTTGCGAACGGGCCTGGAGCGTGGTAGAATCTTGGACGAAGGAGTGGGCACGTGGGTGCAGGGATGGTTGAGCGCAACGTTCCCGCACGCGTCTGCCTGGAGACGGGCCTGCGGTAGCTGTGGCCGTGCGGCAAGGAGCTTGTGCCGTGAAGACCATTCACGTTTCGCGCCTCCGAGGCGGCCTGAGCGAAGCGCTCGCTCTGGCCTCCGAGGAGAACGTGGTTCTCACCACCAGCGACGGCAGGCAATTCGTGGTGGCCGAGATAGACGACTTCGACGACGAAGTCCGCCTCGTCCGCGAGAACCGCGCGATCATGGACTTCCTGCGCCAGCGCTCCGGACCGGACGAGACACACGCCCTTGAGGAAGCCACGGCCAAACTGGGGATACCCTGAAGTGCACGGCCAATCGAGAAGGACCTTTGATCGGAGGAAGCCCAATGGACGCCTCGGAACTGGACAGGTGCTACTTCATTGACGAGTATGTCTACAACTGCCCATTCTGTAACCGCCGCCACCTATCTTATTCCGTGAAGGGAACGTTCCAGTTCAAGTGGACCTCAGAGAAGCCCGCCTGGGCATACTTTGTTAAGTGCGATTCGTGCCGGAACATTTCCATGCACCTGAGCTATAGCGCCATCGAGACCTACCCAGTTGATAGAAATCCTAGTGACCCCTCTTTCCGCTTCTCCCGCACGAAGGAGGCCGGTCCCCTCGACGATGAGTTCTTTTACTCCGTGCCGACCTCGTTTTTCGTGCTTGACGAGAGAGTCCCACGGGTCCTCCGGGAGCTGATCAGTGAAGCTGAGGGGTGCCTGAAGAGCAACTTCCTTACGGGCGCGTCCGCCTGCGCACGGAAGGTTGTGTATGAACTCGCTGCCAGGGAGAAGGCGCAAGGCAAGGACTATGAGGAGCGTGTCAAGGCGCTCAAGGCCAAGCATAGCGGCATCGAGCCGGCGTTCTTCGACACGCTGCTGACCATCCAGCAGGTCACCAGCGCAAAGGTGCATGAAGAAGCCTACGATGGTTGGCAGGCCAAACACCTTCGCTTGATCCTTTCAGCCTTGTCTGAGGTTCTCCGCGAGATCTATGTTGTTCCGGCGATGAGGGAGGAGAAGAGAAAGGCAATCCTTGAGCTGAAGGACGAAGTGATGGGCGGATCACATAGCGGCCCGAAGTCCTGACAAGTTGCCGCCGGGCCGCGGCGATCCAGTTCCTCGCAAGTCGTAGTGTCCTCATGGAATCTGGAGAGAATCAACAATGGGCGGATTCAATGGTCTGGGCATGGGGCTGGGGAATCTCGCACGGGTGTCGAGGGCGAAGACGCGCTCGATTTCCGCCAAGAACTTCACGGGTCAAGAGGGCAAGGGCGGCGTGGCAACCGAGGGGACGCGGCGGAGTTGAGTCCAGGGGGCGTTGCGGTGGTCCCCCGCACTTACCCGAGGTCGCTTTCGTCCAGCCCCGCCATCTTCAACAGGTGTCTGAGCAGGCCAAGCTTGACAGGCTTGTTGCCGTGAATGGGGCTCGAGAGGCGAACCACGCTGCCTTGCTTTCCGTAGATGTGGTGGCTGCCGTGGACGCGGAGCTACCGCCAGCCGTTGCGTTCGACCACGCGGGCCAAGTCCTTGCCCGAGACCGCCTTCATACGGCGATCTCCAGCACCCGCGCCTCGCTCGTCGCCTTCGGCGGCTCAACGTCCACCGACAGGCAGCCCTCGATCGCCTCGTAGAGGTTCTGGAGCAGTTCCTCAAACGTCTCGCCCTGCGTCGCGCAGCCGGGGATGGCGGGCACCTCCGCCCAATAGCCGCCTTCCTCGGCCTCGTGGACCACGACTTTCAGCTTCATCTCGTGTCTCCTTCTCTCTGGGCACAGTGTACGACAACCCTCCGGGAATGTCAACGACGAGCCGAATAGAGCTGCATTGATAGCAACAGGCGCTATGGGCCTGAGGGAGCCAGCGCTCGTTGACATCGGGTCGCGTGGCCGACTATAATGGCCGCGGGGGTGGCTTCAACCATGGGAATATGCGCTTGTTTGAGATAGACCTCACCGCCGACGCCAGGGGAGATCTCAAAGCGCTCAGGAAACATGAGCAGGCCGAGGCCATCGGCATCAAGGTTGGCAACCAACTTCGCATTCGACGCCGGAGGACGGAACTATGAAGACCATCGCCATTCCCTCCACAGCTAGGAGACTGAACGACCTCTTCAAGAAGGCTCGGCGCAAGAGCCTGATCCTGAAATCGCATGAAGGGGACCGCTTCGTCCTCGCGCCGCTCGACGACTGGGAGGTCTTCGAGGTCGGCGACGACATCACGGAGAACAAGGAACTGATGAGGTTCCTTGCCGAGCGCAAGAGGAACGCCAGGAACGGCAGAACCTACTCCCTTGCTGAGGTCAAGGCCGAGCTTGGCCTGCGGTAGTTGACTCAATACATGGCCCTGTCGGGGCCAAGAGACTTGCGCCATGAAGTCCATTGACCTCGCCGAGATTGACGACTTCGAGGCCGAAGTCCGCCTCGTCCGCGAGAACCGCGAACTCATGGACTTCCTCCGCCAGCGCTACGCACCAGGCAAGACCTACACACTCGATAGGGTGAGGAAGGAACTGAGCCTGACCTGATCTTCTGCGAACAGTCACCTAAGCGCCACAAGGCCTCGGACGCTTTGGCAACCACGCTCTTTCGCAGCACAAGGCAGAGGCCAGCGTATGCGCTTGTTTGAGTGACCGCCAGAGCTTTGGGATACAAGGGTGCAGCCATGGGAAGCAGAAACCGGGTCCCCAAGTCGCTACGCAACGAGTTGTTGGCAGAGGCGGGTGGGCGATGTGCTATCTGCCAAGGCCACGGTGTTCTGGAGTTCCACCATATTGACCTTGACCACAAAGAGGGACCGCAAGATGTGGATCACCTGATTCTCCTCTGCCCCGGATGCCACTCTCGGCTCCACCTGTACAGCCCCGAGGAACTGCGCGCTATCTTGCACGACTCGGGGCGCGAATGGATGCCTGACCCTGCCCATCAGTGTCTCGCGGGGTCGACATCCAAGGTGACGTCGCGCCAGATTTCTTGGGACGCTCTCAGATGCGCGGGCCCGGCTACCCAGCAGGGTTCGCCGGATAGTGTACGCTGGAAGCAGTTTGAGAAGCTCGTGGCGGATCTCCTCGAGGCGGAGGGATTCCGCGTTTTGCAGGAGCCCAGCGTCGATCGCTCCGGTATCGACATACTCGCTGAGGAGACAGTCCCTTCACATTCAGGGTTAGAGCACCGGGTGCGCTGGCTCGTTCAGTGCAAAGACTACGCCCGGGGCAAGCGCAATCTTGGGCGCAGAGAGACAGAAGAGATCCTGGGGTGCTTCCAGGTCAAGGAACAAGACGCGCTCCTCATTGTGGTCAACACTGACATCACGGAGGATGCCATCCGTGTAATTGAGGAGTACAAGAGGGGTGCCCCGCTCGCCAAACGCCTGATCAAGATTTGGAATCGGCGTGAGCTGGAGAATAGGCTACTGCGCCATCCGGCCGTCGCGCGAAAGTATGGGTTGGCTGTCCAACCATCGACGAGTTCGTTGTGCCCATTCGGGGAGGGAGAGCTCGCAGGGAAGAGCGTGCTGGTTGTCTCCGATACCTCCCCTTTCGCGTACCAGCTCTTCACTTGCCTCAACAGAGCGACCCCAAACACTCATATGGTAACGCTTTGGCAATACGGCGACCCCGTACGCTGCAAACACCTCGTCGAGCCGTTGCTGAGGCCGCGGCATGACCTAGTGGTGTTCTTCCTCGGTGACTCGTTTGGCTTTCCTGTTCCCTCCCAACTGACTCAGAAGATTGTGGACACGGTCCGCGACGGGGGGGCGGTCCTGTTGTTCCCATTCTTCGCCTGGGCTCTTGCGCAAGGTGCCTACTCCTCGCTCAACCATCTGGTGCCAGTCAGACTGGTGAGCGAGCAACGCAGAGAGCAATCTTGGCTCAAAGCACTCCGCATGTTCTCGGTGGGCGATATCAGTTGGCTGAACCCCGAGGCATTCATCGAGAACCAGTCTGCGGTCATCCCCGTTGTTAGCCAGCATCCAGCGCTGGCGGGAGTGACGAGCGATGTGAGCATTATCCACACATACGAGTTCCTTGATGTCACCGATGGCTCCAAGTGCGTCCTATCTGACAGCCAAGGGACACCTTTCCTGGTGACTAGGGAAGCATCTGGCGCCCGCATTGCGTATCTCAACAGCTGCACGCACAATTGCTTCACCGCCATGCCAATCCTCTGTCCTTTCGAAGTGTCCGAGCCGTACCGTCAGCTGGTGGCCAACACGGTGCGATGGTGTCTGGGCATCCTGTGAGCGCTAGCGAGATCCATGCGAGCTGATCTGTGAAAGGATGGGCCATGGGCATATCCAGTGGCTTGGGCATGGGGCTGGGGAATCTCGCGCGGGTGTCGAGGGCGAAGACGCGCTCGATCTCGGCGGAGAACTTCACGGGGGAAAAGGGGAAGGGCGGCATGGCAACCGAGGGGACGGGGGCACGCTGCGCCCGCGACCTGGGACAGGGCTGGAAGGTGTCGCCAAGCGTGAGGATCAAAGGGGGCGAGACGTTCACGCTGGCGCATATCAAAGGCTCGGGGGCGATTCAGCACGTGTGGATCAGCGGCGACGTGTCGCTGAAGGGGCCAGGGGCACGCTTCTTCATCCTGCGCTTCTACTGGGACGGGCAGGAGGAGCCGTCGGTGGAGTGCCCCGCCGCCGACTTCTTCGCCTCGCCCTGGGGGCAGTACGCGCAGATCAACTCGCTGCCCGTCTCGGTGAACCCGAACCGCGCCTACAACTGCTTCTGGGAGATGCCCTTCCGCAAGGAGTGCCGCGTCACGCTGGAGAACCGCCACAACGACGACATCACGTGCTACTACCAGGTGAGCTACACGCTGACGGAGGTGCCCGACGACGCGGCGTATTTCCACGCCCAGTTCCGCCGCGTCAATCCCCTGCCCTACAAGGAGGTCTACACCATCCTGGACGGCGTTCGCGGCACGGGGCAATACGTCGGCACGGCCCTCGCCTGGGGCGTGAACAACACGGGCTGGTGGGGCGAGGGGGAGATCAAGTTCTATCTCGACGGCGACGGCGAGTTCCCGACCATCTGCGGCACGGGCACGGAGGACTACTTCGGCGGCTGCTACAACTGGGACGTGGCCGGCCAGTACACGCCCTACTCGACGCCGTTCCTGGGGATGCAGGTGTTCCGGCCCGACGGGGCGTATCGCTCGCAGATGCGCTTCTCGATGTATCGCTGGCACGTGATGGACCCGATCCGCTTCGAGCGCGACCTGCGGGTGACGATTCAGGCATTGGGCTGGCGCGACGGCGGCCGCTACCTGCCGCTCCAGGACGACATTGCCTCCGTCGCCTACTGGTATCAAACCCTCCCCACCGCCCCCTTCCCCAAGCTGCCGGACAGGGACTACCTGGAGATCATCTGAGCGACGCGCATGTCCCCCAATGGTTGCGCCCGCCAGCTTCCTCAATCGTCGTCGTTGTCGTCGTCGTCCTCGTCGTCGAGCAGGGAAGGATGAGGCCGCCTGAGATTCGACGACGACGACCAGGACGACGACGAGCAGGAGAAGACGGGCAGCCAACTGGGTACCAGACTGGGGGCCATCCTCGCGAGCAAGGCTTCGGTTGATTCACGCCCGACCGGCGACTATAATGCGCTCAAGGCTGAAGGGGTTGTTCTGTGACCACGAGCGATGACAGGCAGTTCGTCCCGCCTGAGATTGACGACTTCGAGGCTGAGGTCAGGCTCGTGCGCGAGCAGAAGGAGTTGATGGACCTTCTCACCGAGAGGTCCGCCGACCCCAAGCGGTTCAGCCTCGACGAGATCAAGAAGGAACTCAACCTTGCCTGACGATCCGATTCTTGAGGAGATGCGGCGGATCAAGCAGGAGCACGCCGCCCGCTACAACTACGACATCCGCGCCATGGCCAAGGCCCTCCGCGAGCAGCAGAAGCGGAGCGGCCACAAGATCGTCTCGCTTCCCCGGAGGCGCGTCCGAGCGCAGGACGTGTGACCGTAGCGCACGATGGCTACGCGGCCAAGACGCTGGTGCTTGCGCGTGGCTCGCTGTCCAACTTGACCATCGACCTTGAACCTGCCCAGGCCCCACTCAAGAAGTAGCTCAGGGAGGCCTCGTCACTCGAGTACGGAAGTCCGAAATGCACCACTGTGGGTCACGCGCTCTCCAGGCCATTCTGTTCATGGCTGCCCTGCCTCTTGCAGCAGCTATCGCGGCAGAGCACGCTGCACCCGCCAGCGTGCCTGCCTGGGACGATCTGCCGCCCATCAAGCCGGCGGCCACGGATTGGCCCTGGTGGCGGGGGGAGAGGTTCGATAGCATCGCGGCGGCGGCGAAGGACCCGCCCGTCACCTGGAGCAAGACGGAGAACGTGGTGTGGCGGGCCGACGTGCCCGGGCGCGGCCACGGCTCGCCGACCATTTGGGGCGACCGCATTTTCCTGGCGACCGCCGATGAGAAGGAGAGGGCGCAATACCTTCTCTGCTACGGCCGCCGCGACGGGAAGAAGCTCTGGCAGACGGAACTCCATCGCGGCGGGTTCATGAGGCTGCACACGAAGAACTCGCATGCCTCAGCCACGCCAGCCTGCGATGGCGAGCGGGTGTTTATGCCCCTCATCGTCCAGGGCGGCATCTGGCTCGATGCGGTGGGCCTCGACGGGAAGATCGTCTGGCAGAAGCGGCTCGGTGATTTTGCGTCGCTCCACGGCTTCGCCGCCTCCCCAGTCTTCTACAAGTCGCTCGTCATCGTGGTGGCCGACGCGATCAAGAACAGCTTCATCATCGCGGTGCATCGCAAGACGGGGGAGGTGGCCTGGAAGATTGACAGGCCGAGCTATCGGCTCGGCACCTACGCCAGCCCATCGGTCGGCCGCGTCGCGGGCCGCGACCAGCTCTTGCACCAAGGCCCCTACAAGCTCTTCAGCTACGACCCCGCGACGGGCAAGGAGCTCTGGCGGTGCGACGGCCCGGACGAATCCACATGCTCGAACCCGACGTTCGACGACACCCACGTCTGGGCCGCCGCAGGCTTCCCAAAGCTCAACCTGATGTGCGTGCGCGCCGACGGCAGCGGGGACGTGACGAAGACGCATCTGGCCTGGATGAAGCGCGACAAGATGGCCTATGTCCCCTCGATGCTGCTGTCCGACGGCTTGCTCTACATGGTGGAGGACGAGGGGCGGCTCTACGCCTTCGAGGCCAAGACGGGCGAGGTGGTGTGGGAGACGAAGCTGGCGGCGAAGTTCAGCGCCTCGCCCGTGCTGGCCGGCGGCCGCATCTACGTCCCCAGCGAGGCGGGCGTGACCTACGTCTACAGGCCTGGCCGCAGCTTCGAGCTTCTCGCCCAGAACGACCTGGGCGACGGCGGCTTCGCCACGCCCGTCTTCATCGGCGACCGCATCTACCTGCGCACCCTCCACAGCCTCTACTGCCTGGGGAAGCAGTAGCCAGGTAACTCCTCACGCAGAGGCAGATGAGGCCGCAGAGAGGAGCGCGCCCGCGAAACACGCGAAACCGCGCGAAACGCGAAACCCATTCCTCACGCAGAGGCAGATGAGGCCGCAGAGAAGAGAGCGCGCCCGCGAAACACGCGAAAACGCGCGAAACGCGAAACGCGAAACCCATTCCTCACGCAGAGGCAGATGAGGCCGCAGAGAGGAGCGCGCCCGCGAAACACGCGAAAGGGCGCGAAACGCGAAACCCATTCCTCACGCAGAGGCAGATGAGGCCGCAGAGAGGAGCGCGCCCGCGAAACACGCGAAAGGGCGCGAAACGCGAAACGCGAAACCCATTCCTCACGCAGAGGCAGATGAGGCCGCAGAGAGGAGCGCGCCCGCGAAACACGCGAAACCGCGCGAAACGCGAAACGCGAAACCCATTCCTCACGCAGAGGCAGATGAGGCCGCAGGGCGGAGCGCGCCCGCGAAACACGCGAAAGGGCGCGAAACGCGAAACGCGAAACCCATTCCTCACGCAGAGGCAGATGAGGCCGCAGAGAGGAGCGCGCCCGCGAAACACGCGAAACCGCGCGAAACGCGAAACCGGGATTTGAGGCGCGGATGGGACGGCTCAGGATTCCGTCAGCGCCGCCTGAATCGCCTCCAGCTCCGCCGGAGTGATGCCCCACAGCTCCGCCGCCGCCCGGTCAATCTGCGCCTGGGTTTCCACGACCCCGTTGCGTTCCCGGCGGCCGGCGGCGCCATGACACCGCTGCGACAGCCGCGAGAGCGCTCTATGGGCAGGATTGCGATCGTCGTAGGGCGCGATCGCCAAATGGGCAAGCAAGTGAGTCATCATGCCTGTGGCTATTGTGAACGACGCGATGGCAAGGCGCGCCGGCGCGGAGTTCAGAAGCGCACAGAGATAGTGGGCCTCCCCTTTACGCGCCAGAGGTACGTACATCACGTGATGGTCCGGGATGACCGGCTTGGGGCCGCTGGATGGCAGTACGGCGGCTGCGATCTCGTCGCCCATATCCCCCCAGACCACTTTCCAGGAGGACATGATCTCCGGGTTGGTATTGCCGAGTACGTAGAAGGGCTGCCCCGCCCTGAGTTTCCTGTAGCCACTGCGCTCCTCGAGGGCCGTTTTGAAGGGCAAGAGGTACGCATAGGCGTTGGGGAACCTGGTTCTCATGACAGTAGGGTCCAGAGGGCGCCAACCGGTCTGCCGGCTGTGAGGGAACAGGATATGGGCGGCAGGCTGCGCGTGCCAGCGTACAACGTCGCGACCGCGAAGCAGCGGGTACACGAGGTCCGCCTCGACGGCGACCCGCGTGCTCTCCACAGCTTTCTTCCCTACCCCCGAGAGGTTCTCGATCAGGAGGCGGCCCGATGGCGTTGACCCGAGGGCGCGAACCCAGTAGACACCGTTCAGCCATGTTGCGCATCCGGCACGCGCCGCGTAGCTGCCTTCCCCGATCGCCTTGCGCACACCCGAGGACGTGCAGTGTGGCAGCGTGAGCCATGGTGAATGCCGTCTCTTAGGATCAATCGGCACAGCGTCGAGCACCGTGCGATAGGTCTGGGCCAGCACGTCCTCCAGGGAGTCCGCCGGCCTCAGCCGCGACGGACCATGCCACATGACGTATGGCACGGGATAGCGCACCATGCTCGGTTCGTACCTGCACACGATCAGTGCGGTTCTGTTGTGGGCCAGCTCGAACACCTGCATAGCGCTGAGGTCCGCGACTCGCTCTGGGACAATGAACCTTTGTTGGGAGAGCCTGAACTTGCGAAACACCTCTCCGCTGGGCGTCTTGAAGAGCGTCTGTGTGATCAGGAATCCAAGTTTGCCAGTGTGCTGGAGGTAGTGGTCAACGCAAGCATACAGGAACAGCGCTGAGAGGTCGCGGTTCTCCATCCCTAAGCCGAATCCCTCGCTTTCGTCGGCCGTGGCATGGAGGTTGTACCGCCTCCAGACGGGCCTCCCCGCCTCCCTGTAGGCCTCGGGCAGATGCCGCCAGTTGACCCAGGGGGGATTGCCGACGACGAAGTCCACGCGCCCCACAAAGAGGGGTGCGAAGGCATTCTTGATGATGCGCGCCCAGATTCCGTTCTGATCCTCTGCGTCCAACAGGCGTAGCTGCTCGTAGAGCTCCGCGTGCAGCGGGCCCTCGGCGACAGGCAGGCCCTCCTCCTGGCATCGGAGGAGGAAATCGCTACGCGGGTACTTGTTGCGGATGCAGAACTCTAGGGTGTCGGCGTACCGGGCAACTCGCTGGCGGTCTCTGGCAATCTCGCCCGGGATGATAAACTCGCCTGCTGCGGTGCGGAGCCTCCGTGCGCCTTTGGCCGCGAAAAGCTCCCCGTGTTCGGCAGGGGTCATGACGGAATCGCAGAGGTAGACTGGGATGTCGAGGCGGGGAGCGAAGCGCAAGAAGTCACGAACGGCAAGGAGGTAATTCGTCCTAGCGGCCATGACCGCCAAGGGGTTGAGGTCGAAGCCGACAACATTGCTCTGGATCTTCGCAATGAGCTCCCTCTCGCCAAAGCCGCACTCGTGCGCATGTTCCTCGAACCACGCTTTGACCCTGTTGATCGCCGTGACAAGAAACGTCCCTGACCCACAAGCGGGGTCGAGGACGCGTTTGTTGGGGTCCCCGTCGTAGCCGACCTCGTTCAGCACGTGTTCCGCCAGCCAGTCGGGGGTGTAGTATTCGCCTAGGGCGCGGCGGACCGTTCTCGGCAACAGGTGGTGATAGAGCTTCTTGAGGAGGTCACGACTCTCGGGCGGGTCCACGCTCAAGGTGGCGGGGTCGTAGTCGTCGAGGGCGCGCGCGATCGAGCGGACGGCGTCAGCAACTTCGTCAGTCCACGCGGCGAGATACCAAGAGAACAGGTCACCTTCAAGGAAGTTGGTGATCCCAAGCTGTGTCCAGATGCCGCCCTGTTCGAGCTGGGCCATGTCGCGCCGCAGTTGTGCATTGGTCGCTGCCCCAACGCACTTCCTCAGCACCGAGGTGCCGAGAGGCGAGAAGGAGCCGGCGATCTCGGCGGCCAGTAACTTCATGAGGATCGCGTAGTATGAGTGAACGGCGAAGAGGAGAGGCGCCGGCTCGCCACCTGCGAGATGATAGTGTGAGGCGAGTTTCGCCACTTTGGGGTTCTTGCCCTCAATGTCGTAACCGCACACCTCGCCGAAGAGCAGCCTCCACTGGTTGAAGAACATCTTGGCCTTGCGGCTGCGGGTCTGGGTGATGGCCCGGTAGAGCGCGGCAATCGCGGCGGCCGGCACAGAGCTGTCGGCCCCGAAATCCTCGGCCAGGCGCTCGGGGGTGAACGAGTGGCCCTGCGCGCCAAGAGACACGAGCGCGCGGAGGACGTGCTCGACCGTGTGGCGGGTGACGGGCTTGGGGTCCTCGACCTCCCACTTGCCGCTGCGGTATCGCACGAAGAGGATGGTGTCGCCGTCGCAGCCCACGCCGAGCAGGCGTTCGGGGCGGTAGCCCTCGTCGCGCTCGAAGTCCTCGATCCGCTGCTTGATCTCCGCAACGGCCTTTGCGGTGCCCGGCGCCGCCGCGTCTTCCGTGATCCTTTGCGGGCCTTTGGGGTGCTTATACTCCAAGAGCACGCCCTGGTACTTTGAATCGAGGCGCCCGCCCCCAATGGAGTACTCGTGGCGGCCCTTGACCTGAAGCCCTGCCTGACCGATGAACTGGTCGATCAGCTTGTTGCACTCGTGGCGGATGTCCTCTTCCGAGCCTGCGGCCCTGGCCGCGGCGAGCATGGCCTCGGCCATCGTCCTAGCGTGGCCCGAGATAAGCCGTTCCAGGTCCGCTACCGACAGTCGCATGCGATGCTCCCGCGGAAAGTCCGCTGGCCCAGCCTGCTCTCAACGCGAAGCATACCAGATGGCCGCCAGCTATTCAAGGGGAGCCGCGCCTTCGAGTATGGCCCCCAATCCTGGTGATTCCGGTCGGAGCCCCTACGGGGCGTACTATATCAGCCCAGGGCAACGCCCTGGGCTTTGCCCACATCTCGGGGCCTTGTAGCCCGCCGACGCGGGCGACCCAGCCGTAGCCCAGGGCGACCGAAGGGAGCCCTGGGATCGCGCGTGCCCCCCATCCAAGCCCCCGAAGGGGGCGTTTCACGCCCATTGAATCGCCCC